>CBDVAM010000125.1:0-10241 GCA_965371965.1 uncultured Phycisphaerales bacterium | reverse complement strand
AGCCGTAGGAGAACCTGCGGCTGGATCACCTCCTTTCTAAGGGATTTCCTTAGACCTGCACCCCGGAGCGATCCGGGACAGGAATATGAGCGCATTCTCGCTCGCATCGTTCCTCGGGGAAACTCGATGAACACGCGGACAGCTTGACGGAAACGTCAGGTGAAGATCTCCCAGCTGTTTCTTTTACAGGCCCCCGCCGCAAGGTGGGGGCTTGTTTTTTTGTTACGTTCCAGGTCCGAACTGCTGACGATCGGTGTCCTCACTGTCGATCAGTCGGGTTACCCCGCCGAGAAATACCGGCGGCGATTCCGCAATGTGTAGCCGGTCAAGAACCCGCCAACTGCAACAAAGATCAGGGAAAGGAAGATGGCCAGGAGGCCACGGCCCTTGCGAAGCGACCGATCGAGCACGGATCGGGCTGGATCCGTCTCAAGAACGTAGCAAGTCAACGGAACGCCGTCTCTGCGGAATCGCTTGATTCGTTCAAAGAGGTCAGATTGGAAAGACCCTAGATTGTCGCCTCCGAGGTAGATAGATGGTGAGCTTCCCACATACTCCAGGCCATCGAACACATACTTGTACTCGACAAGGACCTTCGTAGACGGTGCCCCCGATGTGGAGCGGTCCATATTGTCGGTCCAATCGAGCTCTGCATGCAAGATCTCCGTCACGGGAACAGGGACCGCGTCGCGAAACTGCAGATAGCGGAGGTTCTCAGGGATGACCAATGCAAGGAGCATGACCAGGCCGACGCTCCCGAAAACAATGCCTACCGCGAGGGCGATGAAGAAGTTGCGCGGGCGAAAGATCTCGGTGTCGGGCAGCTTTGTCATTTTTCACGTCCCCTCGAAGATGGCGACTCGCTCTCAGACGCCGGTCGATCCAGTGCGGCGCTCACGGAAACTCACAGCATACAACACCGCTGGCACCGCGAGGTGGGGGCTTGTTCTTTTGACTGGCCTATCCGCCCGGATTCATCACCGGCACTCCCTCGACCAGAATCTCCTCACCCCACACCTCGAACAGATCGATCGTGTTGGCCGCGGCTTCCACGGAGGGACGGAGCACAGCATCGACCGCCGCCGCACCGCCAAGCCCGCCGCCCGATTGCCTGGTGATCCCCCACGTCATGTCCTGCCCTGCCAAGAACGGATGGGGCACATCCGATTCGATCTCCGATCCGTCGGGGAGCCGGACGAAGACGTCATACGCGCCTCCAATCGGCGGCGCGTTGCCCGTGAGACTCAACTGGTAGCCAACGCGGTCTGGGTGGGTAAAGACCAAGATTGTCCGTCCCACAAACGATCGTTGCATCGCGGCTCGGAGTCCCTTGGTCGGCTCGACAACGGTCACTGTCTTGTTGCCGCTGATCTCGACAGGCACCTCGAACGGTCGCTCGATCGTCGCGTGAAAAACCGATCCCTCGACAAGTCCGTTCCAATCGCCCTCTCGCGCAACTAGCCGGAGCGTACCTGTCAGTTGATACTGCCCGACAGGCACGCTGTCCGCGGGCACAAAGAAGTCGTCCGTTCTCGGTGCCCTGGCGCCAGGGCCTTGTCCGCGCGCAAAGGGATACTCAAGTGTGTGAGTCCCCAGATCGTGAGATCCGAGCCGAAGCCCGACGACTGACGCCTCCACCATGAACGACCGCCCGACGGCCAGCCGCTCCAAAGCCATGGCGAGCTCGATGGGAATCGGCGCCCCTGTCTCGACCACCGCCCTGGCACGCACAGCAGACGCCATGCCCTGCGAGAGGTACCGCCCGATCTGCTCGCCGGATAGGTGCCCCTCGCTCGCGAGAAAGTCGATCGTCATCGCCCAGCTCGCATTCAACTGGTCGGCGGCGTCGGCGTGGCGTTCCAGGAGCGTCCCAATAATCCGAGCAATCTGGCGGTCTGCGAGGTCTTCGTCGCCATGACGTGCCATGAGTTCGTCGAGCGAGTCCTCAGCGATCCCACCATTCCGCCCGGCGAGTTCATTGAGCAGCAACCAACTAGGCTTGTAGCGATTCAGCGCCGACCCGGTCAGCAGGATCGTGATGGCCGTCGCGGTCAGGAGCAGAGCCGCGATGGCTGTCGCAAGGCCCGCGGCGTGCATCCCGCGTCTGCGCCTGCGATTTCCGATGCGGATGGATCTGGGGCTCTCGAGTCCCCGCCCACACTCGGGGCAGACCTGGACGCGCGGAAAGACCCCCGAGAGATCGAACCGGCATCGCTGGCACACCGGATGGTCGTCGATGCGCATCCCCCGGCGTGCGATCACGAGCAGCAGAAGACCCGCGATCAGAGCTGTCGTTGCGCCAACCGCGAAGAGGGCCATCGATCGCTCTCCATTCACGAATCAGACATACCAGGAATCGACACGCCAATCCGAGGCTATTTACCGGCGCTCGCGGAACCTCACCCCGTACAGCACCGCCGCAGCGACGATCCACGCCGCTCCGATGAACGCGGCATCGCGATACTTCGGATCCATGAACGCCCCCACCGCGATCGCCAGCTCGCCGAGAATGAAGAGCACGGGAACGAACGGGTAGATCGGCACGCGCACCGGGCGGTCCGCGTCCGGGCGGGTTCGGCGGAGCCGGATCAGTGCAATGCCCGTGAGCACGAAGAAGACGGCGTCGATGAAGATCACGCCGGTGAGCAGCAGATCGATTCGTTCTTCGCTCGCAGCAAAGAGCAGGATCAGCGCGAGCCCGCCCAGCAGGCTGATCGCTGCGTACGGCGTGTGAAAGACGCGATGCAGCTTGGAGAAGACGTGGAAGAACCGCCCGTCGCGTGCCATGCCATAGACCAGTCTCGGCCCGGACAGCAACTGGGCGTTGAGCACGCCGAACGCGGATACCGCGACGGCACCTGCGACCAGCCTCTTGCCAAGCCCCGGGAACGCGACGCTGACCGCATCGGATGCCAACACCTTGGTCTTGGCAACGCCGGCGTGCCCGAGCAGGTCGAAGAACGCCCAGTTCGCGAGGAGGTAGATCGCGATGACGATGAGCACGCCGCCGACGATCGCCAGCGGGAGGTTCCTGGCCGGATTCCGCACCTCGCCGGCGATCCACAGCGCGTGCTGCCAGCCGCCGAAGGCAAAGAACGCGGCGACGAGCCCCGCGCCGATCGCACCCGCGACGCCGAATCGCGACACCCTGGTCGGATCGCTTGCCTCAACCACCGGTGCCTGGCCCGTGAAATACGCGGCGACACCGACCACTGCGACGAGCGCCAGGAGCTTGGTATACACCGTCAGATTCTGAATCCGCGAGCCCCACCGCACGCCCACGATGTTGGCAATCGTCAGCGAGACGATCACTGCCGCGGCGATCGCCAGCAGCGCAAACCCCTCGGGCTCGATGTCGGCGACCGCGATGCCGATGTGGTTGGCGCAGATCAACGCGATGATGGCGATCGCGCCGGTCTGGATCGCCGTGGCGTTGCAGAAGACGAAGACGAACCCGATCATCGGCCCGAAGGCGTCGCGGAGGATCTCGTACTGCCCGCCGTTGCGGGGATACATCGCCCCAAGCTCGGCGAACGTCAGGGCCCCGAGCAGGGCGATCAGGCCCGCGATCGCCCACACGAGCATCGCGATCGGCACCGACCCGGCCCGCTCGGCGACAAGGCTGGGCGTGAAGAAGATGCCGACACCGACGATCGCGCCGATGACGATGCAGGTGGCGTCGACGCGACCAAGGACGCGGGTCGGCACCTGCTTGTGGCCACTGGGTTCCATGGGGCACAGGGTAACCGCTAGACCCAATGGAGTTTGCCAGGACGACCTGGTGTTCTTAGCGGCCAGAAATCGTCACCGGCACACCCTCAAGCACGATGTCTTCGCCGTAAATCTCGAATACATCGACAAACCGGCGGGCCGCCTCGGGGTCGGGCCTCAGGATGATGTCGACCGTCTTGAGCGTCGAGAGGCCCTGGGGCGGGTTGGAGAATGCCCTGTTGAAGTTGCCAACCGCCCCTTGATCAATGCGATAAGTTGCGTAATCACTGATGGCCACCTCTTGTCCGTCAATCCGCACGAGCACCTGAAACATGCCCGAAAAAGGGGGAGAGTCGAGGCGCTGGATAAGGCTGACCAAGCCATTGGGGCGCAGCCTGCACTCAGGCGAAGAGAGAGATCCAAGCATGGCCTGACGCTCTGCGTCGCTCGGTTGGAGAATCGAAACAACATCCTTCTCGACGATTTCCACCCGCAATCGCACGGGCGTATCCACCGTCGCGATCACCGGTGCACTCTCCGTCGGCGGCCTTCCTTGCCATCGTGTGGCAGTCTGCCTGATCGTCGCCTTGATCTCGTAGGTTCCGGGCTCGGGTGGATCGGAGACCACGAGGGTTCGCGTCATTCGATTCGACCGGGACCCTGCGCTATGACCTTGCATCACACGCCCCGATACCTCCAGGGTGTCCACCGCCTGGCCGTTCAAGGTCGCTCCGATGATCTCCGTATTCACCCAGAGCTCACGCGCACCGTCGAACCGCACGTCGCCAAATCTGATCAGAACGGGGATTGCCTGGCCCGCCTGGGCCCGAGGTCTCACAACGCATTCCTCAACGCTCAGCGATTGGCTGATGTAGCGGGTGAACTGCTCCTCAGAGAGACTTCTGTCTGAGATGATCAGTTCGATGAGGCCCATCCACGTGATCGCATGGGGATCAGTCGGGTCAACGTGTCCATCGAGAGCGAGCGATGCCAGCCTCCTGATCTGCGCCTCGCTGAGTTCGCCGCTGACATACCGATCCGAGAGCTCATCGATGGCATCGGCGGCTCGATCGACGTCGGCGCTCAAGGCCTCGATTCCAAGGAGCCACTGTGGTTTGTATGGATTCAACGCCGAGCCGCCCACCAGTACCGTCACGAAGAGACCGCCGAGTATCAGGGCGACCGCGAGCAGCCCCGCCCCGACGCCGAGCGGCAGGCGCCTCTTGCGCCGATTCCCGATCCGCACGCTGCGCTCGCCGGCGAGATCGCGCCCGCACTCCGGACAGGTCTTGTTTGCCGGATACACACCCGCCAGATCAAATCGGCACTTCCGGCACACGGGATGGTCGTCCACCCGCCTGCCGCGCCAGCCGACCAGGGCGAGCGTGAGGCCAATCGCGAGGATGAGCAACGCAACGATCGGGATAACGCCCAAGCCAGTTCCTCCAGGTGAACGCCATGCGCGAGGGCACGACCTCTCACTCAGTGCACTCGTCTCAGAGCGGAAAGCCCGTCGCCGTCCAGCGGTCAACGGCCTCGAAATATCCTATCAACTCGGCTGCTCACCCGCCGCTGCCAGGATCGGGTATGCGTCGAATGGGAACATCCTCGAGGACGATCTCCTCGCCGTAGATCTCGGAGAGGTCAATGAAATCGAACACGACCTCCGAATCTGGGCGGAGGATAATGTCGATCTTCGAGGCTTCGCCTAAGCCGACGGGAGCCCTGATCACATATGTGATCGATAGCGGTTTGCCCGGAATGAACCGGACAAACGAATCGCCACCGAGAAGATCTCCGGCTCCAGCAAGACGGTAGAAGCAACGGAACGCCCCTCCCATCGGAGCGACTACTCCATTCAACGACACAATCCACTCTTGTGCATCGTGGCCTTCCGATACGACGATGTCGGCCTTTGAGAACGCCGATCGCATCGCCTCGCGGAGCTTCCGGTTTGGACGGACGGCGCGCGGAACGGGCTCATCGACGACCTCGATCCTGTGCCTGATGTGCCGGTGGATCGTGACGACGACCGGCGCATCGCCAGGTGCCCGACGATCCAGCAATCGAACGCGAGCGGTGAGATCGGCGCTGAGGTCATGGACCCCAACCCCGGTTTCCATGGAACTGGCGAGTCGCGACACGGAGATGCCCGGAATGGTTGTCGCAGACAGGCGCCCTCGCATGGGCAGCCGCAGTTGGATTGTGTCCGCGATCGGCACATCGCCCAGCCGGATCTTGGCCACATGGACCTCGACCACGAAGTCTCGGCGGGCGACGCGGATATCGCCAAGGCCGATTTCGAAGGGAATATCCTCACCAACCTGCACGCGATTGCGCACCCGGGTCGAAAGCACCACCCGGTCCTGAATGTAGCGGGCGAACTCATCGTCGCTGAGCTCGCCGCCACCGATCAGCATCTCGATGGTGTCGATCCACTGGAGGAGGTTGGGGTCATTCTCATCGGCACGCTCGTCGAGTGCAAGGATGACGAATCGGCCTATCTGACCGCCGCTGAGGTCGTTGCCCTCGTATCGCGCGACGAGTTCGTCGATCGCAGCGCTCGCTCGGGCGGCGTCCGTCCACCTCGCCTCTAGCAGCAGGATCCATCCCGGCTTGTGTTTGTTCAATGACGAGCCCGCAAGAAAAAGCGTGATAATGAGCCCGCCGGTCATCAGCACAACCGCAAGCAAGGTGCCGCCGGGAATCAGAAAGATCCATCGCGGTCGCCTGTTTCCGGTGCCCACGGATCGTGCATTTGAGAGGTCCCGCCCGCATTCAGGGCAGGTCCTGGTCGCGGGAAACACACCATCGAGGTCGAACTTGCACTTGCGGCACACGGGATGGTCGTCGATCGTCCTGCCGCGCCAGCCGATCACGGCGAGCGCAAGGCCAATCGCGAGGATGAGCAACGCAACGATCGGGATCACGCCCAAGCCAGTTCCTCCGGGTGAACGTCATGCGCGAGGCCTCAACCTCTCACTCAATGCAATCGTCTCAGAGCGGTAAGCCCGTCGCCGTCGAGCGGCCACGGCCCTCGAAATATCCTACCAACTCGGCTCCTCACGGGCCGCTGCCAGGATCAGGTATGCGTTGAATAGGCACATCCTCAAGGACGATCTCCTCGCCGTAGATTTCGAAGCGGTCCACGGTCTGCGCCGCGGCCTCCGGATCCGGTCGCAGGATGACGTCAACCGTTTTGGCACCCTCCAGAGCGTCAATACTGGGAAGTTTGCCGCCTCTACCCGTGACGAGGGTAATGGGCGATGGCGTCGGACTGTACATCACGGCTGTTTCTATGAGACTGCCGTTCTCAGCTCGCAGGAAAATACGGAAGACACCGCCGATAGTTAGGTTTGAGGACCGGATATACACGTCGGCCCGTGAGCCGGAGTCGCGGATCTCCAGGCGGTCACCCTCGACTGCGTCGAGCACGGCCTCTCGCTGATTCTCTGATGGAATGACGAGTCGGACAGTGTCGCCGTCCGTGAACTCGATTGGAATCGAGACTCGCCGCTCGATGTCCGCTCTATACACTGAGCTCTCGTCCGATTGAAGGCCGGTTCTGCCGCGAATCTGTATTGCGAGGGTCGCTGTCAGCTCCGTCGGCCCAGCCGCGACGCCCGGCTGTGGTGCGATGGAATACGTCATGGTGTTCGAGGTCAGGCGGGCCGTCGCGCCCCTCGCCCTTGCAAAAATGTCACGGATCCCACCGGTCATCGGTCGACCCCCCAGTTTCACATCCTTGAAGATGCCGGAGACCATCAATGTTGGTCCAACCCGAGCGTTGGTAGTGAAGATCTCGATCGGTATCCGATCGCCGATACGGACCCGAGGGCGCAGTCGAATCTTTAGAATGAGACCCTGATCCAGGTACCGAGTCATCTCGGCCTTGCTCAGTTCGCTCCCACCGATCAGCATCTCGATCGCGTCGATCCATTGCTGCCCATTCGGGTCGTTCTCATCCGCGTGCTCATCCAGCGCGAGCGTTACCATGCGATCAACCTGGGATTGACTCAACTCGTCATCGTCGTACCGCGACATGAGCTCATCCAGTGCATCGCTCGCACGTGTGGCGCTCGCGCTCCTCGCCTCGATCCCCAGCAACCACATCGGTTTGTACGGATTCAACGCCGGGCCGCCCACCAACACCGTCACGAAGAGCCCGCCGAATATCAGCGCAACCGCGAGCAGCCCGGCCCCAACCCCCAGCGGCAGGCGTCTCTTGCGCCGATTCCCGATCCGCACGCTCCGCTCGCCGGCGAGATCCCGCCCGCACTCCGGGCAGGTCTTGTTTGCCGGATAGACACCCGCAAGATCAAACCGGCACTTGCGACACACGGGATGGTCGTCGATCTTCCGGCCGCGCCAGCCGATCACGGCAAGCGCAAGGCCAATCGCGAGGGCGAGCAACGCGACGATTGGGAACACGCTCATCATCCATTCTCCATGCCCCCAACAAGGATCTCGAACTCGGCGTCGCCCACCGCCCCACTCGCGACGCTCCCGACGACGACCTCCTCACTCTACTCTTGAGAGGGTCAGCCGGGTCGAAGGGTCCCAATCGCGCCCGCCGACTGGTTCGAGAAGCCCGCAATAAGCGAGAGCACGTTCGAATCTAACGATCAAGGGAATCGCGACCGACAACACCGGCGTGCCGCGTGATCGAGAGTCGACACAATGTGCACCAGAACTGCCCCGTTTGTCCACCGTCGGTCCACTACGGAAACTCAAGGCTCGCGTGCGATTACCTGTTGAGGCTCACGGACTTACGTTGGACGAACGCTGAATCCTTCGAAAAACAATGCCCAGGCATCGCATTGCCGCCGGTGACGCTGGGCGCGCCGACGACGATGAGGTAGAGTCTACATGTTGACGTCAGGGGTTCGAACAGGGCGACCTGCAAGAGCCTCGGCCGGGAAAGCCCGGATGAGCAACCAACGGGGCAACCCGCCAGGACTCAGCCGGGAAGGGAACCGAGCGGGGAAACCCGCAAAGGACCCTGTCGGGGAGAGCAGCAAGCGGGGAAACCCGGGCGAGGCTCGACGCGAAGAACCGGAAGGGCGTCCGGGGAAGCCCGAACGAGCACCCAGCGGGGAAACCCGTCAGGACTCGATTGGGAGGGGCGTGGAGCGGGGCGACTCGCGAAGGGCTCTATCGGGTAGGGAATCGAGCGGGGAAACCCGCGAGAGTTTCGACTCGAGGAACCGGAGGCTCGATTGGGGAGACCCAGTCGAGCAGAGGCCCTGACGAGAATGCCACCCGGTGTCCAGCGCGGATGTCGGGTGGTTTTTTTGTGCCCCGATCAACCCTGCCGGGAGTTCGGGGCCAAAACCGAGAAGCCGCCCGATGTCCGTCACGGACCGCGGGCGGCGTTCTCACTGGTGTCCAGCGCGTGTCCATCTCTATCGGCTCGCGGCACCCGAATCCTCCACATTGGGATGCTGGACACGAACCTCGACGCCCTCGCCGGCAATCTCGAAAGCCGCCCCGATCGCCCGCCTGGACCGATCGGGTCTGCCCAAGAAAATCGCCCACCTCAGGTTGAGACGGGCGATCGAGTTCTGCTGTCGGTTGTGCTCTTACTGGCGGCGGCGCCTGCTCATCGCCAGGCCGGCGAGACCGAACAGCGCAACCGAGGCGGGAGCGGGAACGACGTCGATGCGCCAGCGCCCGTTGGGAAGGTCAAGGTCGATGACCACGGTCTGTGCGTCGTCGGTGGTGCTGAAGAGGATGTTGCCCGCGGCGTTGCCGAAGTCATTGCCGAGCGAGTATGCCCAGTCACCGGCGGACCTGAACTTCGCCTCATGGTCGCCGGGCGCGACATCCCACTGCCCGGACCAGAGTCCACCGCCCATGTCGCTCAGCACCAAGGTGCCATCGTCGGACCAGCCGTTGAACGAGCCGATGAGTTCCCAGCCGAACATGCCAGGATCGTCGTAGCCGACGCGGGCCGAATCGCTCGGCTGCCAGCCATCATCCCAAGCATCGTTGGGGAAGAACCTGATGGTCGCCTCGCCGGCACCATTGGAGGCGACCCGTGCGTTGCTCCCGGGCCACGCCTCGGACCAGTCTTCAAGCGCGGCCTTGAACTCATACCCATCTCCGGGCGTCAGGCCCGTGATGTTCGCTTCAAAGACCCCGCCGCCCTGGTCTAACAACTCGTCGGACGTATCCCAGCCATTGAAGTCGCCACGGGCGTAGTACGGCTGGGCCTGTGCTGCGCCTGCCAGCGCAACCATCGCTATCACTGTCAGTCTCATCAGTCTTCCTCCTCAGCATGCCGTCACCGAGCCTACCGCCCGGCGACCCACGCCAGTGAATAGGCTAGCAGAAGGTCCGGCGGGGGACAATGAGAAAATTCCGCAACTCTCGGCGTTTCTACGACATGGGCCAAGAAAAAAGTGACAAGAGAGTCTGCTTTCTGGCCAGGATGCGCCAGACACCTCTCCTGGCGTATCTCGATCCCGGGGCGGGCCGACGTTCGTGAGCTGGACCGGAAGGCACCACGCGTCCAGCGCCGGCGCCCG
>CBDVAM010000124.1:0-10284 GCA_965371965.1 uncultured Phycisphaerales bacterium | reverse complement strand
CGCCACTATCCTCCCCCCATGTCATGGCGCGAGTTCGAGATCCTGGGTGCCTACCGCGACTCCGGCGAGCCGGCTCGCCTCCTGGTCGAGGCCGCCAGCGAGGCCGACGCCGCAGACTTCGCCGCAAGCAAGGGAATCCTCATCAGCGAGGTCATCGACCGAAGCGCCCAGCGCGAGCAGAAGACCGCGAATCCAAGCCCGAGCGTGCCAATCCGGCCCTCGGTCGCCCAGCCGGATGTCCAAACCGATGCGGGGCCAGATGCCCAGCCTGAGGCCCCCGCGCTGGTGGACCCATCAACCCGCCACCGATCCGGATCCCGCCTTATCCCGAACGTCCAAATGCTTGAGGGCGAGCGTGTGCTGGCGACCTTCGACGCCAAGCCCGCCGAGATAGGCCTGCGCGGCGTCCTGTTTGGCTCCAAACGAAGCCTGACGCTGACCAATCAGCGCCTCATCGCCGAGGAGCGGTCACTGCTCAACGCCGGCTCGTCGGTCGTCCTGTTGTCCTCGGTCGATGCCACCCGCATCGGCCCGCACCTTTGGATTCTCCAACTCATCGTTGGATCCATGATCACCGCTTCATCGATGATGCTCTTCGTCATGTCGGCAGTCGGGGCCGCGTCGATCCTCGCGTTCGGCTCAGGCTCTGGAACGATTGGCATGCCGGGTACTTCGACAGCGCTCTTGGTGAGCCTTGGCATGTTGCCCATGCTCGGGGGTGTTGCACTCACGCGAAGCGCATTCCGTCGATTCGTCGGCGTGGACGCCCATGCCAGGCCCGTTGGCATCTATCTCCGGCGCGTCCGTGGCGGGCGCATCGAGCCGTTCATGACGGCCCTGTCCCAAGCTCTCCAGAGTTCCGCCGAGCCCGCCAAGTCGGGCGCGTGAAAAAACCGCCCAAGGCTGTGCGCCGGGCGGCCATGTCGACTCAGTGTTACAGCAGATCAACCGCCGGTGTCATCATCTCCGCCGGCGTCGTCGTCGGCCGCATCGTCGGCCTTGTCTGCGGCGTCATCTGTGGTCGTGTCGGCGGTGTCGGTAGCAGCATCGTCGCCGCCCTCTTCTCCCTTGCACGCGCCAAGCGTGAAGGCAAGCCCGCTGAGCGCAATCAACGCGAGTGTCTTCTTCATCATGTCCAGCCCCTTTCGAATGGTTCCAGTTCTAGTTGGCCCGCAGCGCGGGCATCGATCACGACTCATCCTACCCGAACATACGGCCTCACGCCCGATCTTTGTTCGGAACCATCCCCTGACGATTACCCAGGATCGCTTATCGGGCGGATTTCAGGCGTGTCGGGAGTAAAAAAAAAGAGACGCTCGGCCCCTGGACCGAGCGTCTTTATCGCGTTGGGGCGCGATCGGGCGATTCGGTGAGCCCGCGTCCTTGCGTGCTCGGCCGCCGTCACGACGAATCCACTTCTCGTCCCAACCAACCCGGGTTGAAGGCATGGATCGCACGTTTGGGCGCGATCCTGCCGAGAGGGGCTCACCCCTGCTATCGCCCGAACGCCTCCCTCCTGGCGCGTTCCGGGCGTGTCATCCATCCGCCTTCCTGGCTTCGATTCGCTTGACGAGCTCGGGGAGCTGCTCGAACCGCTCGTCTTCGTTGCACTGCCAATCCCCGCGGGCGCGGACGTCCAGGCGATTGCGCGCCCCGACCAGGACGACCTCGTTGGGCAGCCCGCAACGTCGGAGATGGGGCTTGGGAATCGTGATTCTGCCAGCTGAATCGGGGCTCAGCGTCTCGGCCTGCCCAAAGAACTGGGCGTCGAGCTCCGCCTGCTGTTCGCTTGGCATCAGCGATTCGTCCAGGAGGGCGGTCAGCCGCTCGAACTGGCCCTCGGTATACAGCCTCAGCACCCCGCCCGGCCAGGGGACCGCGACCCAGCCCGCGCCATCGCGAGCAGGATCCCAGCGATTCCGGTACTTTGCCGGTATCGCCAAGCGTCCCTTGGCATCGATCATCAGTTCTGTGGTTCCCAAGAACAACACGGTCGAGTGCCTCACCCCTCATACCTGGGCATGATACACACTTTGCCACACTTTGCAACCCAGAGTGGGATGAGTCGGCGACTGTGGAGAAACAATCCACAACGGTTGACAGGTTTGGCACAAATCCGAGGCCAATCTTGACGATGAGACTTGCCGTGCTCGCCGATGGACCCCACCTTATGGGAGTGATCCCGGGGTTTCCCTAGGCGGGGCACAGCGGGCATCAGCGTCATGCAGTATCAACAAGACATCCTCGATGCTCTCGGGCAACTCCCGACAGGGATTTTCGGGATCACGTCGGCCTACGAGGGTCAACGCAACGGCTGCCTGGTGCGGTCGGTGCAGGTGTGTGCCGACGAGCCCCAGCTGATCAGCGTGGCGGTCCGCAAGGGGCACACGGTGGAGACGCTGATCCGCGATAGCCATATGTTTGCGATCTGCCGGCTCTCCCCGTCCGATAAACTCTCGATCCGTGCCCTGGAGACCTCGGGCGATCACGAGCCGGAGATGGGGCACGATCCGTTCGCGACGGTGGCGGTGATGACGCTGGTGACGGGCTCGCCGGTGCCCCAACGGGCATTGATGGCATTGGACTGCGAGGTCGTGCGGCATTTCGACCTCGAAGCGGATCACGAGCTGTACATCGGAGAGATCAGGGCTGCCCGGGTGATTCAGCAGGCCGGCGCATCCGGGGACGCGTCGGCGGCGTGAGCCAGTGCCGCGTCGATCTCACGCTTCATGCGAGACTCGAACTGTGCGATGGAGAATCGCTGGGCGTTGGCCTTGCACTCGTCGTCGCAGTCTCTGGGCGCGTCGCTCATAGCTCTGAGCAACTGATCGGGGTCGGGATCATCGAAGAACACGCCGGTCTTGTGTTCGATGATGGTGTCGAGGGCGCCGCCGGCGCGTCGGGCGACGACCGGGCAGCCACAGGCCTGGGCCTCGACGGCGACGATGCCGAAGTCTTCGACTTGCGGGAAGAGCAATCCGCGGGCTGACCGGTACATCTCGCGGACCTGGTCGTCGTCGAGCCTGCCCTTGAACACGACGTTGGATGGGGCGGTGGCGCGGAGCTGGCGTTCGACGCTTCCGGTGCCGACGATCACGAGGCGCTCGCGTGAGCGCCTGGCTGCTTCGATCGCGAGGTCGGCGCGCTTGTAGGGCTCGAGGGCCGAGACAACGAGCCAGAAATCCTCGCGTTTTACGCTTCTGTCGGGCGTGAACAGGTCGGTGCGGACCGGCGGGTGGACTGTGACAGAGTCCCGCCCATACGCGGACTTGATCATGCTCGCGGTGTGGTCGGAGTTGGCGAGAAACAGTGTGACGTTGTGCGAACTAGACCGGTCCCATGCGCGAAATCGCGGGCCATACGCGCCCAGCGCGACCGATCGAAGCAACGATCCTCGCGAGGACTCACGCCGCTGATTCCAGACATACCGCGCGGGGGCGTGGCAATAGCAGAGGTGGGGCACGCCCGGCGGGGGGCGCAGCCCCTTGATCGCACACGAGCTCGAGGAGATGAGCAGGTCGATCGGTTCGATCTCGTGGTCCCGGGCGAGCCGCCTGGAGAGCGACGCGACGGCGCGCGGGAAGAGCGGGAGCATCCATCGGCGGAGCGGACCCGCACCTCCCAGGCGTTGGATGGGCGAGTGCACGATGCTGAGCCGGTCGATGTTGGGTGATATGGGCTCGCCATTGGCACACAGCGTGTAGAGCGCGGAGATGGTGTGGTCTCGCTCGACGAGCGCGGCCAGCGCGTCGAGCACGAGTTCGCCGCCGCGCCGCGCGACGAGCCAGTCGTGCGCCAGGGCGATGCGTGCGGGGCGCACCAAGGGCGCAACCTGCACGGCGTCGGGTCGGTCGCGGACCTGGGGGGTGAGATGGGCGGCGTCTACCATCGCGGATGAAGCCTAGATCGCCATCGGGCGACAAGATACGGTGGGCGGCCAATCGGTTGGGGCTGGACTACAGGCGCGAGGGCGAACGCCTGGGCAAGCCGGTGGCGGACATCATCGACGTCCATGTCCACATCAACGGCGGGCGGGCGGCGCGGGTGTTCGCTCGGGTCTGCGATCTGTATGGGATTTCGCGGGTGTACACCCAGACGCGCGTGGCGGAGGCCGCGGCGGTTCGCGCGGAGCTGGGCGACCGGGCCAGATTCGTCGCCGGTCCGGATTATGGAAGCGAGGACCGGGGCTACGCGTTCCGCGAGGGTTTTTTGAAGAACATCGAGCGGTTTCATTCGGAGTTCGGCTCGCGGATGGTCAAGTTCTGGAGCGCGCCCAGATACCGCGACTACGTCGATCCGCAGACCGACGCGGACATCTACCGGCTGGACAGCGAGTGGCGGGTGCGGATCGCCGAGCGTGCGCAAGAACTCGGCATGATGTTCATGACGCACGTCGCGGACCCCGACACCTGGTTTCGCGCCAAGTACGGCGACGCGGAGAAGTACGGCACCAAGAGGGAGCAGTACGAGCCGCTGGAGATCATGCTGGATCGGTTTCGTTCACCCTGGATCGGCGCGCACATGGGCGGGTGGCCGGAGGATCTGGAGTTCCTGGATGGGCTGCTGGGTCGGCACGACAACCTGTACCTGGATACGAGCGCGACCAAGTGGGTGGTGCGCGAGCTGAGCCGCCATTCGGCTGAGGATTTCCGGGCGTTCATGTCGAAGTGGCAAGGTCGGATTCTCTTCGGTTCGGACGTTGTGACCAGCGATGAGCACCTGGAGGCGAACGACGAGGAGCAGACGGCGTTCGGCGCGCACCAGGCCCAGAGCGAGGACGAGGCGTTCGAGCTGTATGCGAGCCGCTACTGGGCGTTGCGCACTTTGTTCGAGACTTCATATGAGGGTGAGAGTTCAATTGCGGATCCGGACCTGATGATGGTCGAGCCCGAACGCCACGACGAGATGTCGGCACCGATGCTGCGGGGCAAGGCGTTGGATGACGAACTGCTGGGTTCGCTGTATAGCCGGACACCGACGGCGTTGGTCGAGCGGTGGTGGGATGAGCATCGGTAGGGGATAAGAGTCACGACGACGGACGCGTTCTTCGCCGATGCGAGCCGGCTTGAGGATGGCTTCATCGCAAAGGACGGCGACGAGTTGGTCTGGTGTCTGATCACCGACAGCGGGCGCGACGTGCTCACGCGCGCAGATCTCGGCCTGGCGATCAAGGGCTTCGTCATGGACCAGGGCGTCGATAGGCCTGGTCGTCCGAGCTCACTGGTCAAGCAGTTCCTACCGCTCGTGCGCAAGCTGGGATGGACCGGTAGCGGTGGCATTAGCCGCGGCGATCGGTATCAGACGAGCGTCGCCGGCAGGCGGTGCGATGCGCTCACGCAGCTGCGGCTGAGTTTGTCGGCGGCTGAGCGGGTGTCGAAGCTGCGGCCGGGGCCCGTGGAGCACAGTTATGATCAGGATCTGCCGCGGTGATCGCCAGGGATCTTGTGCCGCAGGACAATGGACAATTGTATGGAGACGATTTGTCTCCGAAGCCTATACGGTGTATGATCTCAACATGGTTCGGCGCTTAACTCGAAGGAGCTTTACTCTCACGGAACTGTACGCCGTGGTCGGTGCGATCATTCGACTCATCTCACTTGAAATTCAGGAGCAGTTGCATGCCATTTTATTAGCGAACACCAATACCTGGGCTGAACGCCTTCAAGAGCACCAAACAAGAGAAGCGTTGGGTCTATACGAACAAAATATGAACAAGGCAGCGGACAATGTCGACGGTGAATCCGCAGGCATGGTCGCTGGCCAACGCATTGTCATTGCGCTCCCTGCAGCTCCCCCCATCGACCTCGACCTCTATGAGCGTCGATGGACTTTCGCACACACGGGGAGCAACCAATGGAGCCCAAGCACACTGAAATCGAGACTCTCGGAGATCCAATCTCCGCCCACAAACTCAAAGAGACGGATCAGCGACACCGCTTCTGGAACATCATTGTCCTGCAGGCGCTCATCGCTCTTCTACTGGTCCTCGGCGGAATTGTCGCAATGGTCCTCAGCTCCGAGCCAGTGGCGATTGCGGCATTTGGAGGTGCGAGCGGCTGCTTGACCCTGATGGTCCAGAAGCTGCTTCAAATGGATCATGGCAGAAAGAACCCGGATACAACTCGATCTGACGGATACGATGCGTGATCTAATCGACGAGCTCGTTGAAGAGACAGGCGCGGCGACCCGTGCAGAGATCCTCAGGCGCGCCGTGAGCATCTATGCGATGCTGCTTGAGGAAACGAAGGGTGGAAGACGGTTACAGATCGTCGGCAAGAAAGGCCCGCCAGAGCGGGTCCTCCTGGCGCCATAGCCGACCGTCATCTGGTCATGAGTTCCGTGCAGTATTCAACCATCTTCAAGCTGGGTGGCTACGCAGGTTCGCCGGCCCCTTGCACCTCACAAAGCCGCGAGGTCGCCGACGATCTTGGGTCAACCTCCGGGGCCCTTGAAGCTGTCGATGAATGCACGGGTCACTTCGTAAATGACCAAACGCGATCCGGCGACGGTGAAGTTCCACACCGACGAAGGGCAGCGCCGGACCTTCCCAGTCACCTCTCGCGGTGATTCCGGTTGCCGAGCATCAGGATCATCGCTTCGGGCGTCGATTTCAGCATTTGTCGCCTCAAGTGCTTGCCCGACCTGCTCGCGCATCGGACCTTCAACAGGCTCATCGGGGATGAACTCTCGATCGGGCTCGTCGCCATCGCGCTCAGCACCGGCGATGCTCGGCGACTTGGGTGGGTTCTCGCCACCGGACGCGCCGTCAATCTGGATGCCGTTCTCGAGACACCACTTGGCGAAGTCTAGATCGCCCTTCGGATCTTCCGCACGACGTGGCTTTATGTGGAGGCGCACGCGGCGGCGCTCATCTGCCTTATTTGCGGGTGGCTCGTTGGCGGGAGGCGTGCTCATGCCGGCACCTCCACCGCCGCCAGCTCCACTTCTACTTTATCGATCTCGACACCATGGCCGCCATGCGCGCGATGGGCGGCGTTGGCGTGCAGGGCCAACTCGGTCATGCGCGTGACGATCTCTTCATCCGTTGCATCGGCGGGAACCTCGAACTCAATGATGAGGCCTTCGCCCGGTTCTTCCTGTACCGGCCAGTAAAACGGTGCCCCATCAGGCCAGAGCGGACCGAAGAACTCCATGAAGATCGGTGTGTCTTTGGACCAGCCTAATCCGCCGGCGTCTTTGGTCTGAAACGCGGCCTCGAGGAGTTCCAGGTCTCGGATGGTGACGACGGTGTAGGGGGTGGCGTCGGCGGCGGCCGCGGCGGAGTGGGCGGCGGCGTCGACGTTCGAGTTCGTGGGGATGTAGTGGGTTGTGTAGCGGACGGCGGCGGCGGCGGCGGATCCGGCAGCGGCGGCGGCGGATCGGGCGGCAGCACCGGCGCCGGCGATGCGGGCGGCGGTGACGGTTGAGTCGCTCTCGGCGATGATGTGGAAGAAGGCAATGGAAGCAGTGAGGGCGGCGTCGGCAGCAGCGTCGGCAGCAGCGCCGGAGTAAACGGCTAAGCCGCCGAGGTTTGTAGTGGCTTTGGCGACCTTGGCGGCAATTTCGGAGGCTTCACGCAACACACTCACGTCGCCGTAAAGGACGCTCGCGGATTTCGACGCGAGTTCAATCGCTCTGTCAACTGCGCTGTAGGAGCCCTCCTGCTCGCCGATCTCGAGCAGTTCGCCGAACGAGAAGACAGGCTGCGCTCGCCGGGCACAGCGAACAGCGAATGCAACTGAAGCTTGAGGTGGCAAATCGGCCAATCGCTGCTCGATATCTCGCAGAATGAGATGGGCCATGATGAGCCTCCAGATGATTCATTCGGCAATCGGCGATGCCGATTACGCTCCGTGTAACGGTAGCCTCCCCGGGCTCTTTTATCACTCAAGACCGCGGGCTCGCTGGCGTGTGGAGGCCCCCCGGTCGGGTCCTTTGCATGGGGGAGCACTCCTTGCAGTGTGCTCTCGTCGCATTTCGTGCGTGAGTTTCGGGCGCTACTCTTGATTGCATGGGACGCATCAGCCGGAACTTCAAGCAGCGCAACGAGCGGACAGCAAAGCCCGCCAAGCCATCGTTGGGGCCGTTCACCGACACCTCGAAGAAGAAGACCAAGGCAACCGCAGCCCGACCGGCACCGCTGAAGAAGCGAAAAAAGCGGTAGACAAGGCGAGATATCCACCGACGCCCCGCCTTGCCGGCGGGGCTTTGCCATGGGCGGCCCGCTACGTGTACCACGCCCGCGGCGTCGGCGTTGGCTTCTCTTCGAGGGGGGCGGCGGCGGAATTTGGGCTCAGCGATGCCAACCCAGTCACGACCCGTTCACGATGGATCTTCAAGGCCATGCTGCACTTGGCGAGCAACGGGTCCGCGTGCTTCCGCGCGCGGCTCTGATGCCGATTTCTTCGCGTATCTGGATCTGTTCGTGGATGAGTTGAGCATTGAACCGGTGCGCGATGTCGAGGAAGCAAGAATCGTGGTGTCGTGGGGATTCGAGCGCCCCGCTGGGGCTTTGTGTTTGCGCGGCGAACGAGGGGCTGGCGCCCCTCGCCAGGTTCGTGCGCCGCTCCGCGGCTGTGGAAAAGAAGGAGCCCAGGCTTGCGCCAGGGCCTCTTTTGGGGCAGCGTGAAACGTCAGGGTGAGATCGGCTGGGTGCGTTCGGTCCATCGGCGCATTGCGATGCGAAGGGCTTCGGCCTGGGCGGGGTCGAGCGTTGCGCGGGCGGTGGTGGCGAGGGTGGAGGCGCCGAGCAGGTCGCGGAAGCGCGACGATGCTCGTTGGAGGCGGACGGTGCCGCCGACGAGCGTGCCGGAAAAGGTGCGATCGCCGGCGTCGGAGGTTGGATTGAAGAACCCGCCGCCGGCGTAGATGCCGACGTCGCCCGCGGCGAGGACCATGTGGGTCACGGCGACTGTCCCTGTTTTCTGTCTTTCGTACGAGCCGCGAGCGCGAGCGACCGGACGTCCAAGAAACTCGCGAATTAGCGCATTGTTCGCACTCGCTTCCGCAGGCATAATCGGTTACACTGTCTTTTTCAGCGCGGAAGAAGTGGCTTTGTCGCGTAGAACAGGCAGGTGACCATGCGCACGCCATCGGGCCGCGTAGTACGGTCGGGGGGTTCGATATGAATAGCCAACGGACATGTCCCAGTCCCGCCGACGGCGCACTGTCGGGTTCATCGGCCCAATGCCGCCCCGGGCGATCGCAACGCCCGTGCCCCCGAGCCGGCGTCGCAATGGCGGTCTTCTCGTTCTTCATGGCGGCTCCGCCACTCTCGGCACAGACCCAACTAGGCGTGCTTGAGGAGGAGTTGCTCGGTCGCTGCCCGGATATCTGGCCCGCGCAGCAGGGAATCGCATTTGGGGCAGGCGCTTTCTATACGTCGGCGGGCACATGTTTCGGCGCCCTCGCGCCGGCAACTCTCAGCAAGTGGATCTCCACGCCTGACGGATGGGACCTGGACGAATCGAGATTCATCGGCGATTTTCTCGATTGCCACGTTGGTGACATTTCCTTCGACGAAGACCACAACCTCGTGATCGCCCCGGTCACGGATATCTTTTCAGACTATCTGATATGGTGTGATCCAAACACGCTGGACATCGTCGAGTTCCTCGATGCCACCAACCTGCGCGACATATATGAATACGAGGATCTAGCTGGCGTTGCGTATTACGATGGACGCGTATACGTCGTCACCTACCAGGATGATGAGCAGATCCCGACATACATTTTCGTCTATGACTACTTGGGCGAGTTTTGGTACGGTTTCTACGAGATTGATACGCACTATGCCAATGGCCTCGCCTTCGTCGGCGACTGGGTTTATGTGTCGCGGGGTCCGACAAGTGAGCGTGATCGAGGGTGGATCGACCTGTACCGCCTCGAAGATCTCCAGGCGGGCGAATCGGCGTACTGCGAGCGATACGAGTACCCGGTCGTCGCGTGCGACGCCAATCCGTTCCGCCACGCCGAGGGCCTGACCTTCCGCGGCGGACAGTTGTGGACGGCACAGTGGGAATACGCCGTGCACTTGCAGTCGACGGAGTTCCCGCCGGGTCTCTGGCTTGAAGAGCAGAAACTGCTGGCCTCCGACGGCGAGCCGTACGATTCCTTCGGCGGCTCTGTCTCCGTCAGCGGTGATGTGGCCGTCATCGGGGCGCGGTGGGACGACGACAACGGCTACCGCTCCGGCTCGGCGTACGTCTTCGAGCGGGTGGGCGGCGTCTGGCAGGAGCAGGCCAAGCTCACCGCCTCCGACGGCGCGGCGCACGACCGTTTCGG
>CBDVAM010000123.1:0-10347 GCA_965371965.1 uncultured Phycisphaerales bacterium | reverse complement strand
ATAGGCCCGAGGGGCTAACAATGGCGGGGCAGGAGGAGGATCATGGCGTCGATTGTTTTCTACTTTGAGGTCCACCAGCCGCACCGTCTCAAGCGGTACACGGTCTTCGATGAGCACCCGTTCTACTTTGACGACGAGAAGAACAGGGCGATCTGCGAGAAGGTCGCCGACAAGTGCTATCGCCCGGCGACCAGGCTGATTCTGGACCTGATCCGGCGGCACGAGGGCAACTTCAAGGTCAGTTTCTCGATCACCGGGACGGTGCTGGACCAGTGGGAGCGGTTCTGCCCGGATGTGCTGGAGACGTTCCAGGAGCTGGCCAGGACCGGGTGCTGCGAGTTCCTGGCGGAGACGTATTTTCACTCGCTGTCGTTCTTGTATTCTCGCGAGGAGTTTCGGCGTCAGATCGATCTGCACACCGCACGGATCGAGGGTCTGTTCGATCAGACGCCGACGGTTTTTCGCGACACCGAGCTGATCTATTGCAACGACATCGCAGACGAGCTGGCTTCGATGACCGACGAGTCGGGCAACCCACGGTTCCTGGGCACGCTTTGCGAGGGCGTGGACCGGATCTTGGGATATCGCTCGCCGAACTATCCGTACGCGCCGCCGGGGGGGCTTGTGGGGCGCGATGGGCGTCCGTTCACGCTGCTGCTGAAGAACTATCGGCTGAGTGATGACATCGCGTTCCGGTTCAGCAATCGCGGGTGGGCGGAGTGGCCGCTGAGCGCCGAGAAGTTCGCCGGCTGGGTCGATCAGATCAACGGCGACGGGCACCTGTGCAACCTGTTCATGGACTACGAGACGTTCGGCGAGCACCAGTGGGCGGATACCGGGATCTTCAACTTCCTTGAGGCGCTGCCCGAGAAGGTCTTCGACGCGAATCCGGGTCAGAACCATTTCAACACGGCGAGCGAGGCGATGCGGCTGTTTGCGCCGGTGGGCGAGTACGATGCGCCGAACCCGATCTCATGGGCGGACACCGAGCGTGACCTGAGCGCGTGGCTCGGCAACGCGATGCAGCACAACGCGATCGAGGCGTTCTACGGCCTGGAGAAGCCGATCCACGAGCGGATCGTCGAGGCCAAGGGCTCGGGCGATCCCGATCTCGTCGAGAACGCCGGGCACCTGCTCAACGACTGGCGGAAGCTGAGCACGAGCGACCATTACTACTACATGTGCACGAAATACTGGGCCGACGGCGACGTGCACAAGTACTTCAGCCCGTACGACTCGCCGTACGACGGGTATATCAACTTTATGAATGTGCTGGATGATCTGCGGAGGCGGGTGGGGGTGTGAGCGGTACCGAAGTCATCGGACGGGGCCCCAGCGCCCAGGACAGTCTACTCATTACCGCTCTATCTCCCAGTCAAGATCGCGCGCGCCGTGCAACACCCGTATGACCTCGATCTCTTTATTTCCGATTCGATAGAAGACGAGGTGATTCGCAAATCCTGCGACAGGGATCCAACGGATCTCACCGAGGCGGTCGCAGCTGAGCCAGACCCGCCCCGATCGCGGCATCTCGCACAGCCGCTCGGTTGAACTCCGGAGGCTCGCAAGGAATCGGTCGGTTGCTTCGGGCGACTGTTCGAGGAGGTACGCGGCGATTTCGAGTGCGTCGATGCGAGCCGCCGGGAAGAATCTCAGTCGCATCACGCCGACCGCTTGTTCTTGGTCCGTTGCTGAGATTCCCGGCGGAGGCTCTCCCACCAGGCGTCATCGGCCGACTCGCCCGGACCCGACTCGATGCCGGCGACGAGCGCCCGATCGATGCGTGCCCGCTCGGATCTGACATCGCGCCGGATGAGTTCTCGGACGTATTCGCTCGCGTTGGCATAGATCCCGCTCGCGACGGATTTCTCGACCCAGTCACGGAGTGCAGGTGGAAGCGAAACGGTCATCGTGGTCCGGTTCATACTGGTATTGTAGCACAACTAGCATAAGCTGTCATACAATCTTGGGCTTCTACATGAGTTGGACGCGGGATTCGATCGCCTAAAGGCCTCTCATCGGCGGACCGGCGGACACCTCACCGCGGCCCGATTCTTCGTAATCCCGCGACCCAGACCAGCTCGATCCGGCGGGCCCGCCAGACGCCGTCGGGGTGCTTGTCCCAGTCGATCTCCCACCAGGTTCCGGTGGGGATATTGGTGATGCTCGGCGTGATGACGACATTGATCTGAGATCGGGCGATCACGTCCGATTGCAGACAGACCCGGATCTCGCGGGTGGGATGCGGGTGTAGGCGGGTATCTTGCAAAGGCGACAGATGGCCTGTCAGCACCAGACGCCCGTGCTCTCGCGGCCACCTCGACGGTGTTTGCATGAAATCCCAATCAGACGTTCCAAGATTGTCGTATCCTGTTTCCAAGAGCACCGGCATGAGAGACACTGGGTTGGCGGGAGGGGTGGAACCATGGGAGCACGCGTATTCTGCCTGATCCTAGTCGTTTTCGCGTTTGCGGCCTCGGACGCTACGGCGCAGAAAGTTCGTTCCGAACGGTTTGTCGATGGTCTCACCCGGCCGCTCGAAATCACGCATGCGCCGGGAGATTTGGAGCGGATTCTGATTGTCGAGAAAGACGGCATTATCAAGGTTTGCGACCTTGCGACTCGACTGGTAACAACGTATCTCGATCTGACCGATCGAGTGTCTCCGGTCGGCGAGGGGGGCCTGCTGGGGCTCGCGTTTCATCCTGCGTTCGAGTCCAACGGATACCTGTTTGTCAACTACACACGGGACGTCGATAATCAGCTCTGGACCATCGTCGAGCGTTACCAGGCGTCATCGAAGCACGAAGCGGACCCGGCGACGGCACATCCGGTCATTTCGTGGCGAGCGGGCAACATCGGCTTCCACTATGCGGGTTGGATGAGCTTCGGGCCCAACGACCGCCTCTTGTACGTCGCGACGGGCGATGGCGCGCAGCGATCGGCCAACTCGCAGGATCTCACGGTCCTGCTCGGCAAGATGTTGCGTGTTGATGTCGATGGGGACGATTTTCCGGATGACCCGGAAAGAAACTACGCGATTCCAGCAGATAATCCGTTCGCCGATGTGCCGGATGCGCTCCCCGAGATATGGGCGCTCGGCCTGCGCAATCCGTGGCGCAACGCCTTTGACCCCGCGACGGGCGACCTCTACATCGCGGACGTGGGGGAGAGATCGATCGAGGAGCTGAACTTCCAGCCGGCGGCAAGTGCCGGGGGCGAGAACTACGGCTGGCCGTGCTACGAGGGCTCGCAGGGCAGTGGCTGCGAGGGCCAGGAACTCACCTTCCCGATCCACGAGTACGACGACAGCGTCGGCCGGTCGATCATCGGCGGGGAGGTGTATCGAGGCTGCGGGATCAATGGCCTTGGTGGGACGTTCTTCTTCGCGGACGCAATTTCGGATCGTATCTGGTCGATGCGTGTCGTCGATGGAGAGGTGACGGATCTTATTGAACGAACACAAGAGCTCGAGCCGCCCGGCGGCGACCTTCGTGCCACCGTGTCGTTTGGCACGGACGGCTGGGGCGAGATCTACTTCGTTCAGTTCACGAGGGGCGAGGTGTTCCGGATCATCGCTGTGGATCATGCGGATACCAACGCGAACGGCGTTCCCGACGCGTGCGAGTGCCGCGCCGATGTCACCGGGTCCTCGGACCCACGCGATGGAACCTACGGCGAGCCCGATGGCGACGTGGACAGCGATGACTTCTTCTACTTTCTCGATTCGCTGGCAAGGGGAGATCTTGCCGTTTGCGACATCGACAACGACGGCGACTGCGATGCGGACGACTTCTTCGGATATCTGAGCCTGTTCGCGCTGGGATGTTGAATGAGGCTAGCGAGGCCCGATCCTCCGTAATCCCGCGACCCAGACCAGCTCGATCCGGCGGGCTCGCCACGTTCCATCGGGGTGCTTGTCCCAGTCGATCTCCCACCAGGTGCCGGTGGGGACATTGGTGATGCTCGGCGTGATGACGACGTTGATCTGAGACCGGGCGATCACGTCCGACTGCAGGCCGACCCGGATCTCGCGGATTCGGTGGGAGTTCACGGCGACGCGCACTCCGCCGGCGTTGTACTCGCCGTCGTTCCTTACCGCGTCGCGCACCAAGTCCAGGAGTTCATCGCGGCTCAGCTCGTGGCGCAGGGCTCCGACTGCCGCGAGCGTGCCGATGTCGGACAGGATCCGATTCACAGGCGCGGGGTCGGCTTCGGCGACGGCGTCGATGAGCTGGCGAGACAGGGTTCGGACCTGCTCGCGATCGGTGGTGACGAGTGTCGCGAGCGTGAATACGCCCAGGGCGAGTATGGCGAGGGTGGTGCCGACGATCGCGCCGGCCCGGGCTCTTCGACGGTTGTTGAGGGCGATAAACGTGGCGCCGGCGGCGACCGCGAGCAGGCCGGCAAGGATCCAGGGGTTCTCCAGGAGCAGAAAGGTCACGAGGGCGGGTGATTCGATCTCGCGGAGCTGCGGCTGGTTGATCTGCATGGGGCTCCAATGTTGGCAGGGGGGCGTACCAAGGGCCGATGATTCCATGGCTGTGCGCGATCGGCGCGCGATCGGTTCGATTGGATTTTTGACCGCGGATCTGTCAGCGGTTGATTTCGAGATCCGGAGATCCCATGTCCACACCATGCCCGCAATCGCAGGAGACCCTGAGATCGAACCTCGAGGCCCTCTCGCGGACCTGCCCGGCTCTTGCCCAGAAGCTGGCGGCGGTCTCCGCAAGGCCCGATGCGTCGATCTACCTAGCCGACGACGGGGGGGCCACGGGCGAGATCGTCGAGGGCGCGACGATGCGGGCGCTGGCGAGCAAGCGTCGCCCGCTCGAAGAGGCGGCGAGATTCGCCGGGCGCGCCGAACTCGAGAGCCACGGGGCGATCGCCATCGCGGGCTTCGGCGTGGGCACGCACATCTGTGTTCTGGCCCAGCGGCTGGGGCATCAGGGCGTGATCCTGGTCTTCGAGCCCGATCTGACGCTGCTGCGCGCCGTGTTCGAGCGGGTGGACATGGCCTCTTGGATCAACGGGACGAATCTGGTCATCGTGGAGACGGGCGATCAGCCGGCGGTGTTGTCGGCGGCGCTGCAGGGGTATGAGGGATTGGTGGCGATGGGATTGCAGATCATCGATCACCCGCCGAGTAGTGCGCGGTTGGGCGCGAGTGCCGTGGCGTTCGGCGAGACGATCGCGCGCACGGTCAAGGCGCTGCGCACGACGATCATGACGACGCTGGTGCAGTCGCCGACAACCCTGCGAAACCTGGCGATGAACGCCGACCACTACGCGACGAGCCCTGGGATCGGCGAGTTGGAGGGGGCGCTGCGTGGGCGTCCGGCGATCTTGATCTCTGCGGGGCCGAGCCTTGCGCGGGCCATGGATGCGCTGGCGAGCCCGGGGGTTCGCGAGAGGTTCGTGCTGGTCGCGGTGCAGACGGTGCTCAAGCCACTGCTGGAGCGGGGCATCCGCCCGCACTTTGTGACCGCGCTGGATCACCACGAGATCTCGAACCGGTTCTATGAGGGATTGACTGAGGACGATGTCCGGGGGGTCACGCTGATCGCTCAGCCGATGGTGAATCCCGGCGTGCTCGACGCGTTTCGCGGCGAGATTCGCCTGGTAGGCGACGAGCACCTTGATGCGCTGTTGGGCGAGGAGCTCGCGGGCTCCAAGGGGAGCCTGAGGCCCGCGGCGACGGTTGCGCACCTGGCATATGAGTTCGCTCGCCACCTGGGGTGCGATCCGGTGCTGCTGGTGGGGCAGGACCTCGGGTTCAGCGATGGCCAGTACTACGCCGACGGCGCGGCGATCCACGGCACATGGGGGTGCGAGCTCAACGACTTTCGCACGCTGGAGATGTTCGAGCACGAGCGGGTGGTGCGCCAGCGGCACCTGCTCATGCGGGTGCCAGATCAGCTCGGGCGGAAGATCTACGCCGACGAGCAGATGCACTCGTACCAGGTGCAGTTCGAGGAGTTGTTTTCGCGTGACAGCGAGGGCGGGCTGGCGACGTTCGATTGCTCGCAGGGCGGCACGCTCAAGCGGTTTGCGCCGCCGATGGCGATCGATGAGGCGATGGCACGATTCGATACCGGCCCGTTCACGATCCCCGGCGACGGGGTGAATGGATCGATCGGTCACGCCTGCGATGCGGTCGAGCGGGACGAAGTTCTGTCAGCGGTGCGCGTGCGGATCAAGGGTATCGCGGGCGACGCCAAGTCGCTGGCGTCGGCCAGCCGCAGGGCCGCCGAGCTTCTAGGCCAGATGAGGACCGTGCAGGGCAATCAGAAACGCGTGGCGTTGCTCATCGACAAGGTCAACGTGTGCCGAGACGAGGTGGCGTCTCTGGAGCCGGCGTGGGAGCTGACGCAGTTTCTCCATCAATCCGGAGCGTTAGAGCGTGCGAAGCGAGATCGGAGGATCGCGCTGGATCTCGCCAGCACGCCCAATGAGCGGCAGCTCGCCCAGATCGAGCGCGACCAGCGGAATGTTTCGGGACTCGCCGAGGCGGCGGACCATCTGGAAGAACTTCTTGAGAGCACGATCGGCGTGCTTGATGGCGCTCCGAAGCTGATACGCCAGCGAGCCGCGGAAGAGGTTCGCGTTGGCGCGTCGGCGGCGCGGGTGTGCATCATCGTGCCGGTCGATCTGGAGCGCGGCGGGATGGGCAACCGGCGATCGATCGACGAGCCCATCGCCCTGGATCGCACGGCGCTCCAGCTCACGATGGAGCGGCTCGCCCAGTCACGACTTGCTGAGCGGATCGTCTTGCTGAGCGATCAGCCCGAGCGTGTCCGCGCAATGGTCCGCGATTGCCCGGGTGACATCGAGATCGTGCACGCGCAGACCGAATCGCTGCGTCGGCGGGCGATCTCGCTGGCGCGCGTGTTCGCACACTCGAGCTGGCGGGGCGGGCTCGCGGGGCTCACGGTGTATGACGAGGTGTTTGAGGCGGGGCTGCTCTGCGAGATCATGCAGGACCTGTCCATCGACGCGGCGTGCCTGGTCGGACCCGACTGGTGCATGGTCGATCCGACGCTCATCGACGAGGTCATCGAGCGCCATCTGGAGGATCCCGACGCCCACACGTTCGTTTTCACACAGGCGGCACCCGGGCTCGGTCCGTGCCTGCTCACGCGCCGCCTCGTCGAGGAGATCGCGGCGCAGCGCGAGCGAGCGGGTCCGCTGGCGAGCGTGGGCGGGGTGCTCGGGTATATCCCCGACGCCGGGCGGGCCGATCCGATCGCGCGCGACGCGTGCGTGCAGATCGATCCCGGGCTGCGCGACCTTGGGGCGCGTGTGATCGCGGACTCGCCAAGCAGATCGAGCGCCCTTGGGAGTTTCATCACCCAGAGCGCGGGCGATGCTGGTGCGCTCGTGGGATCGAGATTGGCTGAGGCGCTCTCGGAGTTCGCGCACCGCCAGCAGCGCTCGGCGAGACAGATCACGATCGAGCTGTGCACGGGTCGGCTGAGCAGCGGCGAGCGCGGGCGATGGCTGCGTGCCAACCGAGAGCCCGAGGAGCGATCGATCATGGGATTGGACTTGGCGGCGGGCGTGCTGGAGGATCTCGCCCGGGCGTATCCGGACGCGGCGGTCACGTTTGGCGGCGCGGGCGATCCGCTCCAGCACCCCGAGTTCGCCCGGTTTATCCAGCTCGCCGACGATGCCGGTATTGGTGGGATTCACGTTCGCACCGATCTGCTCGATGAGCGTGGCGTCGATGCGCTGTTGGAATCGCGTGTGGGGATCATCAGCGTGGACCTGCTCGCGGGCGACGCGACGACCTACAACGCGCTGACATCGCTTGATGCCTACGGGCGGGTGAGCGAGAACTTGCAAAGGCTCCTCGAGGGGCGGCGGTCGCGGTGTTCGGACGCCATGGCGACTCCGTGGATCGTGCCGAGGATCACGCGCTGCGACGCGGTGTACCCGCAGCTCGAGGCGTTCTATGACCATTGGATCTCGACGCTGGGTGCGTGCGTGATCGACCCGCTGCCCGTGCGGATCGAGGGAGACCGGATCGGGCCGCTGACGCTGCCTCGCCTGGCGCGCGATCGGCGGATCATGGAGGGGCTGGTCGTGCGGAGCGACGGCGCGCTCGTGCTCGGCGGACGCACGCTTGGCAACATCTGCGAGCGGTCATTGCTGGACCTCGTGCGCGTGCCCGGGGCGCGCACCAGGCTCGTCGCGTGAGCGGGATCCCCGCCATCGCGATCGTCCTGGCACGCGCCGCCAGCAAGGGCCTTGCGGGCAAGAACTGGGCGATCGTCGGCGGGCGGCCATGCGTCGCGTGGACGCTTGAGGACGCGATGTGCGCGCGCACGGTCGGGCTTGTGACGGTCTCGACCGATGCGCCCGAGGTCGCGCGGGTCGCTCGGGAGATGGGTGTCGCAGTTGTGGACAGGCCCCAGGAACTGGCGAGTGATGTTGCGAGCGTGGACGGCGCGGCTCGCCACGCCGTCGAGCGGGTCGCATCGGACATGCCCGATGAGACGCCGATTGTGATCCTGTATGCGAACGTGCCCGTGCGCCCGGCGGGGCTGATCGATCGTGCGGTCGAGCTGCTGCTTGCGACGCGCTGCGACAGCGTGCAGAGCTATGCGCCCGTGGGCAAGCACCATCCGTGGTGGACGGCACGTGTGGATGTGGGCGATGGGGGCGTGCGGGCGTGGGAGGGTGAGGTGCTCAACCACGGCGTGCATCGGCGTCAGGATCTGCCGGCGGCGTACATTCCCGATGGCGGCGTGCTGTGTGTGACAAAGCGGGCGTTGGAGATGCGGGTCGAGGGCATCGAGGCGGGGGTACACGCCTTCTTGGGGCGCGATCGGCGGGGCGTCGTGACGGGCGAGGGCGAGGCGGTGGACATCGACTCACGGGTGGATCTGCTGGTGGCGGACGTGTTGCTGGGGGAGCGGAATCACCACGGAGGCACGGAGACACTGAGGGAGATCGGAAGAGAGTTCTCACCACGAAGTTGCACGGAGTGACACGGAGTGGGAGGAAAAGAGCGTTGGAGACAGGATCTGGTGTGTCGGACTGGCGGCGCAACCCTTGTTCTCACTCCGTGCAACTCCGTGCAACTCTGTGGTTCAATACTTCTCTCTCTTGTCTCTGTGAACTCCGCGGTGAAATCCCGTCATGAGAATCGGCCAGAGACAGATCGGCCCGGGCGAGCCGGTGTACATCATCGCCGAGATCGGCGTGAATCACGACGGCGAGGTGGACAAGGCGTTGATGCTCGCCGATGCCGCGGCGGAGGCGGGGGCCGACGCGATCAAGCTGCAGTATTTCAAGACCGATCTCTTGATGAGCAAGGCGGCGAAGCTGGCGGCGTATCAGAAGGACGCGGGCGAGGATGATCCAGTTAGAATGCTTCGCAGGCTGGAGTTGAGCCTCGATGAGATGTCGCGGGTCGTCGATCGCGCGCACGAGCGGGGCATCCACGCAATCGTGACGGTGTTCAGCACGGAGCTTGTCGAGCCGGCGATGGGGTTGGCGTGGGACGCGGTCAAGAGCGCGAGCCCGGACATTGTGCATCGCCCGTTGCTTGAGGCGCTGATGGATACGGGCAGGCCGATGATCGTGAGCACGGGGGCGAGCACGCTGGAAGAGGTGAAGCGGGCGGTGGGCTGGTTGGATGAAGCGCGCGAACGGCTGGCGGTGTTGCAGTGTGTGAGTTGTTACCCGTGCCCTCTGGAGTCCGCGAGCCTTGCGGCGATCGAGGTCCTGCGGTCTGAGTTGGCGGTTCCAGTCGGGTACAGCGACCACACCTCGAACGACAATACTTCCAGTCTGATCACACCCATCGGTGCGTGCTTGCTAGAGAAGCACCTTACCTACAGCGCCGAGGCGCGCGGTCCCGACCACGGGGCTTCTCTCGATCCGATCGCGTTCTCAAGATACTGCGAGTATGCCCACTCCGCCACAACGTCTCCCGATAATGACGAGATCATCGGCGAGGCGACGAACGCATCGCCGTTTGAAATATACTTCGGGCCGTCTGAGAAGCGTGTGCTTGATTGTGAACGCGATGTCCGAACGGTCTCGCGTCAATCGCTGGTTGCGGCTCGCGACCTCACTGCGGGCGGCGCCCTGACGCAATCCGATCTTACCATCAAGCGCCCCGGCACCGGCATCGAGCCGTTCATGCTCGGCGAGGTTGTGGGTCGGACCCTCGCGCGGGATGTCGAGGGGGATGTGCCGGTAACGTGGGAGGATCTGGAGTAGTGTGGGATCGCCTGGCGGTGTGGGCTAGAGCAGGATCAACAATCGTGTAGCGGGCGTTGGATGGGTTCATCGCAGGCCCGACCGTGAGGGAGGGCGCCTACCGCTCCTTCCAAG
>CBDVAM010000122.1:0-10430 GCA_965371965.1 uncultured Phycisphaerales bacterium | reverse complement strand
CAAAGTTGTTCAGAATCTCGCTTGACATTGAACACAGCCGCTCTGTGGTGAATCCCTGCTCTGAGTCGAATCCCCACCTCGAACACCCGCCGATCACGCCCCCTCGCTGCTATCACGCCCCAAGAATCCCTCCAGGATCCGCGCCGCCGCGATCTGATCCCGCCGCTTCTTCTTCTGCTTGTGCGTCAGCCCCGACCCATCCAGCGCCCACTCGGCGTCCACGCTCGTCAGCCGCTCATCCTGAAAATGCACGACCCGCCCGCACCGCTCGCCCAACCGCCCGCCGAACGCCTCGCTCAGCTTCGCGCGGGGTCCCCTGGACCCATCCATATTCAGCGGCAACCCCATCACGATCTCATCGCCCGGCGCGAGCAACGAATCGATCGCCCGCACCAACGCGTCCAGCAGTTCCTCGCCATCGCGAATCTTAATCGACACCTCAACCAACCCCGCCGGCGTCGCCACCCGCGTGACATCATCGCCCAGCGCCAGCCCCGTCCGCACATCGCCAAGATCGATCGCGAGATATCTCATAACAGAAAGGATGAACCACCGAGACACGGAGACACAGAGACAAGAGCTGGAAGAGGAATCACCACGGAGTTGCACGGAGTGTCACGGAGTTCAAGGCATGGGCTCAGACTAAATCTCATGGCCTTCCCACTCCGTGAAACTCCGTGTAACTCCGTGGTTCATATTCTTCATTCCCCTCCGTGCCTCTGTGCCTCCGTGGTAAATCTTCTCCCCCTCACTTCAAAGACCCCGGCAGCTCCCCATGCAGATCCTTCAACGCCTGCGCCTTGTCCTTGGTCATCACAAGCGTCGCGTCCGGCGTGCGCACCACCACCAACCCCTCACATCCCAGCAGCGCCACCGTGTGCCCGTCGTCCTCGCCGACAACCAGACAGTCGCGAGAATCCCGAAAGATCGCCGACCGGCTCGGCCCGGCACGATTTCCGTCCCCATCAGCCTCCAGCGTCGCCCCATAGCTGGGCCAGCTCCCCACATCCAGCCATTTCACCGCCATATCCACGCAGCAGATGGAAAAATCCGGATCCGCCGACGCCGGCTCCATCACCCCATAGTCGACACTCGTTTTGGCCAGCGTCGGATACACCTCGCCCAGCACCCTGCCCCGCTGGTCGCTGTCCCACGCCTCACCAATGCGCGTGATCCCCGCGAAGTTCTCCGGCGCGAATCGCTCCAGGCACTCCATGAACGTCCGCGCATGGAACACGAACATCCCCGAGTTCCAGCCATACTCCCCGCTCTGCAGGTATTGCCTCGCCCGCTCGACGCCCGGCTTCTCGACGAACTCCCGCGCCCCGAACGCGTGCGCATACCCAGCGATCGCCTCACCCACCCGGACATACCCATACTCGCTCGCCGGATAGCTCGGCGTGATCGTGAACGTCACCAGCCGGCGCGGATCCTCTTCAACAAGCTTGAACCCCTCATCCATCCGCGCACCAAACACATCCCGCGGCTCGATCACATGGTCCGACGTCAGCACGCAAAACACCGCGTCCGGATCTCCCGACAGCAGCACCGCGGCGGTCAGCCCCACGGCGTTCATCGTGTCCCGCCCCTCCGGCTCGCCGATGATCTGCTCATCGCCGAACGCCGCCAAGCTCTTCTTGATCGCCGCGCGATACCGCTCGCCCGTGCAGATCAGGCGGTTCTGCGCCTCGACCACGCCCTCCAGCCGAGACGCCGCGATCTCCAGGAGCGACCGCAGCCCTTCGTCGGTCTCGATAATCGCCAGGAGCTGCTTGGGACGCTCCACGCGGCTCAAGGGCCACAGCCTCGTGCCCGAGCCACCCGCCATGATCATCGCGTGCCGCGCCATGCACCGCGAGGATAGACCTCTCCAACAACGCGACCCGATCAGTCTCGCTCGTCGATCCCCTCGTCCCCGTCCAGATCCTCGCCCGCCCCATCCGCCCGCGGCACCGTGACCCGCCTGCCCGCCTCGGCCCAGGCATCGACAATCTCAACGGGCTTCTTCTCACGCCTGCCGTCCGGCCGCCAGTGCCGCCTGGCCACCATCAGCAGCCACAGCGACCCCACCAGCACGATCGCCGCCAGCAGCATCGCAAGCAAAAGCGCCGCCCATGTCCGCGTCGCCTCCGCGGCCTGGCCCGCGTCCGGCCCAACCGTCGCCAAGATCCAGTCCAACGCGCCCATCAAGCGACTATACCGCCGCTCCCCATGGGTCAGTTCCCTTCCGCACCAAACATCCGCGTTCGGGCCTCAACGCCCAGCCCGGCGAACCGTCTTCCCAGCCCTATCTTCCCACACGCTCGATCCGCCCCTCCGGGAGATCGTCGTTGGTCACCCAGCGAATCACGCCGGTCTCGTGGGCCGCGGCTCGCTCCGCGATTGTCCAATCCGTGCTGACCCAGCGCACCCGTCCGTCCCACGCGTCGTCGTGTGCCCGCGCCATCTCCCCGCGCTCGCTCCCGACCTCGCTCGCCCCACGCCCGAACTGTCCGAGCCCAACCACGCCGACGACGCCCATCGCGAGCACCACGACGACCGAAGCGAGCTTCATTGTCCGCCGCCGACCCCGCCGGTGCACCTCGCGCAGGCCGATCGCACGCACTCTCGCCCTCGCCGCCGCCAGGGACTCGCCCCCGCCCCCCTCAAGCATGTCACGCACATCTCGTTTGTCAGTCATCACCAAACTCCTCACGAGCCCTCGCGCGCAGTCGCGCGATCGTCCGCCGAAGCAAGCCGTGCCCGCTCCCGCCGGTCATCCCCTGCTCGCTCCCGACCTCCCGCATCGACCGCCCCCGCCCAAACCTCGCCATGAGCACGCCCCGCTCGCGCTCGTCCATGCGTGACAACTCGCCCAAAACCCACTCGATCCGCTCGCCGATCTCCGGATCGAACTCGGGCGCTCGAACCGCCCCCCGCCCCGCGCCCAGCATCGCCGCGGCTTCCCGCTCATGGATCACCCGCCGACGCTCTGCCCGCAGCCGATCCAGCGCCGCCCGATGCACCACCACGCCCATCCACGCGTCCACCTGCTCCAATGTCGCCAGCTCGGGAATCTTCCTCGCCGCCCGGATCATCGTCTCCTGCACGATGTCCAGACAGAACGCCTCATCGCGCCGCGTCAGACGGGCCGCCAGCGCCAGGGCCCGATCGAACCACGCGTCGTGCAGCGTCTTGAACGCCTCCGTGTCGCCGCGCGCGATCGCCCGCGTCAAGCGACGCGCGCCATCGTCCGACCTGCCCGCCGCCGCCGCGATCTGAATCGCCCCAATCGCCATACCCATCCATACCCGCTCGAGGCCCGCGAGATCCATCAAACCGCAACCGTGCTTCGATCCAAGGCCCCCGACCCTCGACCCCAAACCCTCGACCCCATCACTTATTCCTTTCCCCGACATTCCTCTAGCGCCTTGCGCAGCCGATGGATCTCCTCTTCCATCGCATTCCGCCTCGCCGCCTCGACCTCCACCCGCACCATCATCTCCCGCAACCGCACCGCCAGGTCGGCACACTCGACATGCTTACGCTCCAACACCCGCTGGGTCTCTTCAAGGCGAACCTCCAGGCGCGTCGTGTGCTCGATCATCTCCCGCGATGTCGCGGCCTCCCGATCCCGTGCCTCGCCGAATACCGCCTCTAATCGCGCAAGCTGCTCAATCCGCCGATCCAACTCCCCCCGCACCGCCATCTCATCGGCGCGACGCTTGTCCTTCGCCGCCATACCCGCGTTCGCCTCGGCGAGGCGAGATTCCAGCAGGGCAATCCTCTGATCCGTTGTTGCGAGCTCCCGATTCAACGCGTCGGCCTCGCTCCCATCGTCGCCCTGCGCTCGCAGGCGAATCTCGGCCAGGTACTGGTGCAGCATCATCGAACGCTTGTTGGCGAGTTCTTCCATCTGCGAACGCAGTGCCTGGTCCTCCGCCCCGATCTGCTCCGCCGCGGGCAGCTCTTGAGCCGCCTCCACCCGAGCCCGCATCTGCTCCACCATCACCTTGGCCTGCTCCAGGCTCAGGCGCGCATGCTCCATCGCAACCCGTCGCTCGCGAACCTCGCCCTCGGTCACAAACTCCTTCTCGCCAAGCTGCTTCACCTCGTCGAGCGCATCCTTCCACGACACGAACTCCACCTGGGCACGATCGACCGCGATCAACGCCATCCGAAGCTCACCCTCGGCCTGCGCCATCCTCATCCGCCCCATCGCCTCGGGCCCCTGGCTGACCGCCTCCAACTGCTGGCGCCTGGAGTCCGCCTGAACCTCCGCCTCGTGCATCGCCAGGCGCGCGTGCTCTAGTGCCGACCGCCGCTCTCGCAGCTCGATTTTTCCAGCCATGCCCGTCTCAGCAAGCCGCTCGGACTCCGCGAGCATGTCCTGGCGACGCTGCATCTCCAGCTGCGCCCGCTCGATGGCGATCATCGCCATCTTGAGCTGCGCCTCCAGCTCCGCCCGCCGGGCCGGGTGAATATCCACCACCGTCTCGACAATCCCCGTCCGAAGCGTCCGATCCTGGTTCGCCACGTCCTCGCGCACCCGCCGAATATCCTCGCGAATCAGCTCCAGCGCCTCGCGCACCGCCTCGATCTCCGGGTCCTCTGCCCGCAGAATCAGCAACCCCGACTCGTCATGGAACGTCACCCTCGCCGGCGGATCGCCCTCCTCGCTCGCCGCCGCCAGCGCCGCCTCGACAACCGTCAGCACGCTCGCCACCGGCGTCACCACCGGCGCACGCAGCGGATCGCTCGCCGCCGGTTCGATGATCTCATTCAACGAAAAAAGCTGCACCCGCTGGTCTTCCAGCACCGCCGCTCTGCCGTCCCCCCGCGGCTCGAATCCCGCGCCCGCCGCCGACAGCGTCGCCGCAAGGCCCACACACCCAACCAACATCGCCGCGTATCGTGCCCGACGCTTCATCACAGTGCTCCATGCCAAAGGCGAACCTCGCCATTCCTCGTTCAGGCAACCCCACAGGCCACCCAACCCATAGACGCCGTCCAGTCCCCAGCGCGGCGCGAAGACCGCCGCGAAAAGCGAAGAGCGAACAACGAAAAACGAAAATCTGAGGCCTCAGAGTCCTTCCCCCCTCCGAATTTTCGTTTTTCGCTCTTCGCTTTTCGTTCTTCGTTCTTCCCCCTACCATCCCCTCCACGGAAAGGACTTCACCATGCACTTCGAAGCTCACCAGCCGGTGATCGACGATCTCGAGGCGCGGATCTTGACAATCCGCGACTCTCTTTAACTACGACGCCAAGCTCGAACAGCTCATACAACTCACCGAGAAAATGGGCGAGGCCGATTTCTGGAACAGCCAGGAGAAGGCCCAGGCGACCGTCGCCAAGCTCAAGCTCACCAAGGCCCAGACCGAGCCTCTCAAGAAGCTCATCGCCGAGTTCGACGACGCCCGAGTCGCCTACGAGATGGCCAGGGAAGACTCCGATGCCGACCTCCTGACCGAGGCCGACGACTCCCTCTACGCCCTCACCAAAGAGATGGGGCGCGTCGAGCTTCAATCCCTGCTCGCCGGCAAGCACGACCACAGCAACTGCTTCCTCACCATCTCCGCCGGCGACGGCGGCACCGAGGCCAACGACTGGGCAGAGATGCTCTTCCGCATGTACCTCTACTACACCGAAAAACAGGGTTTTAAGGTCGAAGAGATCTCCAAGAGCTTCGGCACCGAAGTCGGCATCGACCACGTCACACTCTTCGTCAAAGGCCCATACGCCTTCGGCTACCTCAACTGTGAACGCGGCACCCACCGCCTCGCCCGCGTCTCACCCTTCAACGCCCAGGGCAAACGCCAGACCTCCTTCGCAACCGTCGACGTCACGCCCGAGTTCGAAGAGGCAAGCGTCGAGATTCCAGACAAGGACCTCGAGATCACCGCCTTCGCCCGCTCCTCCGGCCCCGGCGGCCAGAACGTCAACAAGGTCGCCAGCGCCATCCGCCTCGTCCACAAGCCCACCGGCTTCATGGTCGTCGCCAGCACCTACCGCGAGCAGCCCCAGAACAAACGCCAGGCCATGAACATCCTCCAGGCCAAGCTCGAACAGATGGAAGAAGAAAAACGCGAGGCCGCGATCAAGAAAGCCGCCGGCGGCGACCTCAGCCGAGGCTGGGGCACCCAGATCCGCTCCTACGTCATCTACGACAACCGCGTCAAAGACCACCGCACCGGCCACGAATCCGGCAACCCCCAACTCGTCCTCGACGGCGACATCGCGCCGTTCATCGACGCCGAACTCAAACGACGGCGCTCGGAAAAAGAGTCCTGATTCACGAGTCCCTGGGTAGCACCGGCTTCCAGCCGGTCGCCCTGCACCAATCCACACGATCCCACAGATCCCCCTAAATCTCAATCTGTCCGCGAAAGACCATCCTCTCGACGTGACGCGGCGAACGACGGTAGTCCCGTGTATCCCCGCGTGTCCGCTGTCGCAACCGGCTAGCACCGACGTGAGCGCAGGCGACGAGGCGGAGCCCTCCAAGCTCCGCCCCGCCCCGAACAACCGTCCGGTTCTTGACAGCAGACTTCTTCAGTTCACAGGTCATCGAGAGTCTCTGCTGCGCCGCCGGCGTGCCGCGACCAGCCCGCCCAGCCCCAGCAGCGCCATCGATGCGGGTGCGGGCGCTGTCTCGATCTCCGAGCGTGCGCTCATGGAGAACATGACCGCGACCTCTCGATCCGGGTCGAGCCCGCCCAGCCCCGGCGCGAAGTCGACGCTGATCTGGTCTGCGTTGAACGAGTCGGTCAGCACATCGTCCCGGAGCGTCGCGTTCAGCACAAGGTCGTCAACGATGATGAAGTTCCAGTATTCGCTCAGATCGCCCGAGTCCGGCGCGAAGAGCCCGCTCGCCTCGAAGACGCCGTCTCGCAGGGAAACGCTGCCGTTCAGATCCGTCGCCCATTCCGGCGTCGACATGCTGAACTCCGCCCAGCCGGTGCCCATGTCCGGGTCGTAGGACAGCGTCAACTGATCCTGATCGTTCAAGCCGATGTCCGCGAAGTCCACGGACTCGGCCCACATCTCGAAGATGTTCGACTCAAACAGCACCTCCTCGGTGAATGGATCCGAGAGCGTGATACTGATCGGGTCCACATACAGGCCGTGCTTCTTCATGAGGCGAGTCGCGCGGGCGATCGCCCCACGTTTCGTGATATCAATCGTCGCGCCGTCCATCGTCAGATTCTGGATGGTCATCTTGCCGCCCGGAAGGTTGATCTTGCCTCGGGCGATCGCCTTACCGCCCTTGTTCGGCGGTCCAATGGGCGGTACGACAGTCTTCACATGGATCTTCCCATCCACCATGACCGCGCCCGTGCCGTCGGACGTGAACTTCCCGACGGTAATCGTCGTTCTGCCCGATGCTCCGCCATGCACGGCCTGCATCCACTGCTCGGGGAATGAGTCTCCGTTGACGTTGGGCTGGAACGCCACGCCGGTCGCCTCCAGCGTAACCCCGGGGGGGCCAAGGTTCTTGTCCAGCGCGAAGTTCTCGCCGAAGATCGCCGTTCCGATCGCCGTCACCGGCTGGTTGGGCTTCCATGTGAACTTGACCTCCTTCGTCGCCTGATGCGTGACCTGGGCCGATGCCACGCCCGAGCAGGCGACGATGGCCGCGAGAGAGACCAGAATGCTGCGTTTCATGACGTACTCCTCTGTGCAGTGTGCGATTCGAGCCGGCCTACGCGACCAACTCTCTCCAGAAGCAGAACGAGAAGAAGCACGATCCACTCACGCAACTCCGGTGCACCCTTGACAGCTCTTTGAGATGCGTGTTGGAATCGTGGACGATTGAGCGGTCCGCCGCCGACCTTTCCCGAGGGCGGGGTTCCCAGATCCGCTGGTAGGTTCTCTACGACAAACTCGTCACAGATCCGGGTGGCACCGGTTTCCAGCCGGCCGTTGCGCAGCGATCCACTACGATCCCACCGACGCCCAACATCTCAATCTACCCGCGAGACCTCATCCTCTCGCCGCAACGCTGCTCACGCTGATGACCCAGCGCAGCCCCGCCCGCGCCTGCTGTCGCAGATGGCGAGCACCGCCGCGAGCGAAGGGGACGAGACGGAGCCCTGTAAGCTCCGCCCCGCCCCAACAGCCGTCCGGTTCTTGACAGCAGACTTCTTCAGTTCACAAACCATCGAGAGTCTCAGCGTCGCCGCCGCCCCGCCGCGACAAGCCCCCCCAGCCCGAGCAGCGCCATGCTCGCGGGCGCCGGCGAGACCACGAAGGTCCCGCCGACCTCGACCACGCCGCTGAACAGCGGGCTGGTCGGAATGCCAAGATCGTCCCGCTCGATGAACCCGCCGCTGTCCGACGTGTCATAGAACGAGAACCACGCGTACTCGGGGAAGCCCACGAGAGTTCCTCCAGCGACCAGGCCGACAAAGCCCTGTTGCGGCATCAGCCCCGGCGCGTCGTCAAACGCCACGCCCATGTCGCCGTCGAAGCCCGGGCTGGAAAACATCGCCAGCTCGATATCGACGTCGCTGCCATCGGGGACATCGTCCTCGACCTCCTTGCCGTCGAGCATCCAGGAGATGGTCAGGCTGTCTGTGCCCCTCGGCGCGTCGTAGTTCTTCGTGCCGCCGGGCGCGATATGGACGTCATCCGACGCATCGCCCCTCGCCTTGATCATGGTTCTCGTGCCCTTGTTCAGGGGCTCGCTGAACGCGTAAATATCCGAGAGCGTGCGGATCTCGTTCGACGTATTCTTGATCGTGACCGTGTCCGCCTCCGCGACGGGCGCGACCAACCCCGCACTGAGTGCCAACCCGGCCGCCAGCGCACACCGATTCCATTTCCTCAACATGATCCGTTCCTTTCTACTCTTTGTCGGATCGAACGACCCGAGGATCCGATCCCCGGGATTCCATCCGGCTCTCACCACCGACCCCGGCGAAATCCGCCGGCGATCTGCAATGATGAACGCAAAGCGACGCCATCGCTCACGCAGAGGATAATGCAATCATCGGCGTGATCAGCAATGGATCACGCGCCGTTTCTCCGCGGTGTATACTCGCTCGCCACCCAATCGCAGTGCATTGCACGCTGCGCAGCGCCACCCCGTCGCACGCGGGTGCAAACAGGCCGGAGGTGACGCAAGTGCAGAGCCATCCAAAGCGCTGGCCACACCCGGATCAGGGGCATCCCCCGTCTTCGATTGTGTCCGCCTGAGCGACGTTGAGAATCAGCTCTCGTGGTCCGATTCGTCCGCAGCGGCGATCTCGTCCTCGGATGCCTCGTCGCTCGCGAAGGCGGCCGAGTTCTCGGCGTTGGAATCTCCGCCCGACGCGACCTCCTGCTCGGGCAGGCGCGATTGGATCTCCTTGAGCAGGCGCTTCGACACGTCCTCATCGCCCAGCGCACCGACGCGGATGGCGATGCGGGTCTGGCCGTCGCCCTCGCTGAACAGGCGGATGGTGACGGTGTCGCCGTTGACCCGTTCGCTCAGGACTCGGGCCTCCAGCGCGTCCTTGCCGTGCTTCTTGAGGTCGAACTCGAGGGCCTCGACCGCCGCGAGCGCGGCGTCGTAGGTCTGCGCGAGCGTGGCGTGCTCGGTCGATTCGAGCTTGCCGTTGATATAGGCGTTGGTGCCGACGGCGGCTGCTGCGGCGATAGCGCCGACGGCCAGCAACGCGCAGCCGCCGGAGGCGAGGGTCATGGCGCTGGCGGTGCCGGCGATGAGAAGGCGATTGGTCCGCATGGGATCCTCCTTGGGGGTCTGCCCCGTGGTTCACGAGCCTAGAGCATGCGAAGTAGGGGAGGTGGGGCCTGCGGGGAGTCGGGAAGTTGGGGAAGGTTGGGTTTGCCCAGTCGGTGCGAGCCGCGAGGTCGGTCGCGCGTGGGCCGAGAACCGCGTGGCGGCGTGTTGTTATCGCTCGCGGAAGCTGCGCAGGGGGCGGGGGCCGGAGCAGCAGCCGACGGGTCGCGCGCCGTCGCCGTCGCCGAGGGATGGGGTGCGTTTGGGCTTGTGGTCTTCGCCTGCGCCGCCGGCGATGACGCCGAAGATGAGCATGGCGACCATCGCGAACCACATGAAGGGTGGGACGATGATGTCGAAGGCGAGTGCGAGCACGAGGCCGATGGCGGCGAGTCCGAGAAGCATCAGGAATGCCATGAGCAGGCGATTGCCGGCGTGTTCGGAAGTCTGATCTTCTTCCAGCTCATCTGTCGCGGGCGACTCGCAGGCGCAGGAGGAATCCAGAGGCTGGAACTCGCCGTCGGAGGAGGGGGCGGTGAGGCGGACGAAGGCGGGAGCCGCGGGCTCGGCGTTCTGGTTGTCGCTGCTTGTGGGCACTGGGGATCCTCTTCGGGTCGTTTGATCGTAGTAGTGAACTGTTGGCGGGGGCGGGGCATTCCCGTTTGGGGGATTGGGCAATCGGCAATCGGCAGTCGGTAGCTCATCGATTCGGCATCCGGTGTGCGCA
>CBDVAM010000121.1:0-10585 GCA_965371965.1 uncultured Phycisphaerales bacterium | reverse complement strand
GCGTGATTCCCGATCTCTGCGCCGCTGCTTGGAGAACGCTACGGGTGCATTGAACTCGCGCTAGTCCTCGTCCCGGGCGCGGACACGCGCGATCGCCAGGGTCACGTCGTCGGTCCGCTCATGCAGCCCCGCGAACTGGCGGAGCTCCCAAAATACACGCTCGACGACGCCCGCGCTTGTTGGGCGGGCGTTTTCCATGCCCGCCCGCACGCCGGCGATCAGACGATCGATCCCGAATCGCTCGCCCGAGAACGCCATCATGTCCAAGAGCCCGTCGGTAAACGCCACGAGCAGGTCGCCGTCACAAAGGGTCGTCCGCGACTGCTCGAACGTGGCCTCGGGCTCGATCCCGATGAGCATCCCACCCGGCTCCAGCCGCTCGATCGATCCATCGGCCCGCAGCAGTAGCGGGGGATCATGCCCGGCGTTGCAATAGCACAGCTCCAGGGTGACAGGATCGATCCTCGCGGTGAACAGCGTGCAGAACTCGCTCTGCAGCGTGTCCCGGCACATCGCCCGGTTCACCAGCGAGACCACCTCGCTCAACGGGCGATCGTCGTCGCCCACCGCGCGCAGCGTCGAACGAACACTGGCCATCATCAGCGCCGCCGCGACGCCGTGCCCGACCACATCGCCAACGACTAGCGAGATACATCCGCTCGCCTCGTACACGTCGTAGAAATCGCCCGCGAGGCGGTCCGATGGCTGGTACCGCGCCGCCAGATCCAATCGCGCAACGCTCGGGAGTGCCGTAGGGAGCATCCGGCGCTGCACGTCCTCGCCAAGCTGGAGCTGCCTGCGCACCTCCGCCTCGGCCTCCTGCACTCTCAGCAGGTGTGATTGCTCGATCGCGATCGCCGAGTGCTCGCCGACCGACCGCAGGAGCGCCATCTCCGAACTCGTGAATCGTCGAGGCGTCCTGGAATAGAGGCGGTAGACACCGATCGGCCGACCCCGAAACGCCAGGCCCGCCGAGATGAAGCTCACCAGGCCCTCCTCGGCGAGACGCTTGGGATCCAGCACACGCGGATCGCCGCCCAGATCCTCGATCGCGACGACCTCGCCGGCGATCGCCAATCGGTCGAACTCCCGATCGCGCGAGAGCGGCGTGGAATCGTCCACCCACGCATCGCTCAGCCCTCGAGACGCCATGGTCCTGATCGTGCGCTCGTCGCCCTCGATCGCCGACGGCGTCTGCTCGCTGAACAGCACGACGTTCCCGGCGTCGAGATCCATCGCGTCCAGCACCAGGTCGAGTGCCGTGCGCAAAACCTCGTCGGGGTCGGTGGCGCGGATGAGCAGCGAGCTCAGGCGGTACATCAGCTTGACCTCACGCAGGCGGTGGCGCAGGTCCAGCTCGACCGTGCAGAACTCCCCGGCGACCCTCGCGATCCAGTTGAGAATCCGCCTCGCGTGCGCAGAAGGCTCCGGATCATGCACGACCAGGGAGCCGATCTGGCGCTCGCTCGCGACGATCGGCACCCGCCACGCATTCTTGGGTGGTGCCGGTGCGTTCAGGTCGATCGACCATTGGATCTGGCCATCGTCCACATGCGCGATCAGTTGGTCTCGCTCGTCGCGCAGTTCGATCAACTCGCCAAAGAGACCGCCCAGTTCGTTCGCAAGAGCCGCGAGCGACCCGTCACTGAGAAACTCGACGATCGACCTGCCGCCAAGCGAGGTGGTCGCGTCCTCGGTGGTCGCCCTGGGTTCACTCATCGTCCCGGGTCGTCCATCTCCATGGGATTCATCGGCGCGAGCCACACGCCTCGCAATAGGCTGACCAGGCGCTTATCGCTCGTTGACGCCTGGAGCTCGAAGATGTCCAACCCCTCGCGGATCATCGACCGATCATCTGTCTGGGCGCCGAGATACGCCAGCAGCAGCGCTCTCTCGCGACCGAGCGTGCCGGCACTCTCTCGCTTAGCGTTGTTGCGCAGTGCGCGGACGATATCCGTCATCCGTTCGCTCGTCGGCAGAAGCTGCGGCCCGTAGCGCACGCCCGTGATCTCGGGATTCGCGGCAACAAGCGATCGGAGGTTGATCGACGCGGACAGGTACATCCCCGCCCCGAGCTGCGCGTGCACCCGCCCGACCTGCGCCGGCACGTCGCCGCGCCGGATCGAAAGGGCGCGGGTGAACCGCTCCTCGGCGTCGAAATACTGTCCCTCGCCGAGCAGGCCCTGGGCCTGACGCACATGATTGGCATAGGGGTCGAACCCGCTGCTTGTGCCCACGATCAGGCTGTTCGCCTGCCCGCCGGCACCGCGGATCAGATCCAGCGCATCCTGCGAGAAACCCGTCGATGGAGCGGCGCCCCCCTCGGGGGAGCCCTGCCAGGAGGGCGAGAGCTGATCGCGGATCTCATCCAGGCGGCGCTGCCACGCGGGTTTTTCTGGGTCGGTCATGTCCGGAAGACTCGGCGTGGTGAACGCGCCGAGCCGCTCAAGCACCTCGTCGTACGCCGTGCGCGTCGCGGATATCTTCTCGACCGTGCTCTGCGGGTCGATCCTGTTCTCGGTGGTCGGCCTGATGGGCAAGCCGGTATCTCCGATCATCCAGGACGGCAGTTCCAACTCCTGGAAGTGGATGCCTTCCAGCGCCGACGCGGTGATGCCGAATCGGCGTCCGCTCGCATCTGTCCCGCTTGCGAGCAGTGTCGGCGTGCTCTGGCGAGCGGTGGTGTACGCCGACGTGGATCGGAGCGAGCCCATCAGCGTCCCGCCGGGCGCACGCATCGCCTCGATCTGCGATTCGATCGGATCGGGTCGGCGAAGGTCAGAGTCTCGCATACCCGGCACGCTGTTGTCTCTGCCGGGGTCACGGCTCAGATCCTGCATGCCGAACCGTTGCACCGCGGGCGTTCCCAGCAGGCCCGCCGGCGCCTGAGCGCCGGTGGTGAGGGCGAACTGCCACTGCATGGCCTCGGTGCCGCGGATGCCATAGCCGGTCAGCCCGCTATAGAGCGAGTCGCGTCGGAACGCGAACAGGTCGTTTGCGCCAAGTTCACCGCGGAACTCTCGGGGCGCGCCGTAGCCCAGGTCGCCGCGAAAGCTCAGCCCGCCGGGCGCGTTGCCCGTCACTATGGCGTTGCGCAGGCGGATGCGATCCAGCATCGCATCGCCCGCGTTGAAACGGTTGTTGAACCGGGAGACCGAGACATCATTATTCTGGAGCCCGCGACCATCGCCCAGGGCGTCCTGGGCATGGGCAGAGGCGCACAGCGCTACCGCCGCGATCGTTCCAGCTATCCCAGGTCTGAACATGCGGGCCTCCTCGCAGCATCATATCGGGACAAGCCGATGGCTCATCCCAAGAAGTACGTTGCGGGCGGCTCGTTGGTGCGTTATCAGCCGTCGCTGGGCGAGAGCCCAGAGGCGATCCGGTACTCCTCGCAGAGTTCGCGGCTGCCGGCGACAAGAAAGTAGTTCAACCCGTCCTTCACCCACCCGTAGACCACGCCTTGGTCACTATAGTTATCGGACTGAAGCTCATAGCTCTTGCCCGTCTCGAAGTGCATGTCGCTCTTGTCGGTGACCGTCTGGATAAACAGGCTCACGGTCTCGCCCGGCTGTTCGACGATGTCGAAACGCAGATGAACACTCTCGCCCCCGCCCGGAACAGCGCACCGCCCACCATCACGGAACGCCAGGCCGCCCAGCGAGAGATCCCCCGGCGAGATGCTCTTGCCGATGATCTGCTCGAGCAACTGCGGCGCGGCGTCGAGCTCGCTGATCGTGAACTTCGCGGCCCGCGAGGGGTCGATGATGCACCGATCGTGCTCGGTGCCGACGAATGAGGCAATCTCGGACATGTGGGCCTGAGCCGGACCCAATGAGCCAGAACCGAGCGTGACCATCAGGTAGAGGAACATCCCGCCCACGAGCAGCAAGACAGCCGCGGCCAGGGCTCGGACCGCTGGAGTCATCCGGTTCCAGAATCGGGGATCTCGGGTCTCGCCGGCGCGGGCCTCAAGGCGGTCGGCCACCAACTCGTCCTCGGCGGAAATACTCGCAACGACGCGATCGCGGAGACCGGACGGGGCACTAACTGGTCCCATAACTCGGCTGCACGCGACCCGAAGCTGACGCTCGAACTCGATCCGGGCCTGGTCGTCGGGATGGTCGCGCAGGTGGGCATCCAGGCGGGCCTGCTGGTCCGCGTCCAGCTCGCCGTCACCGGCGGCCCGGAGCAGCGCTGCCAGGTTCATCTGCATGTCGTCGGCACTCATGGCACTCTCCGCGAAACGGGGGCTCGATGTAGAACATCCGGCGGGCTCATTTCATTCCCTCTTTGTCGTCGGATGCGTCAAAGCGCCCAAGGCCCAGATCTCGGACCATGTCGCCGTCTGCCAAGAGCCCTTGGGCGAGGATCTTGCGGGCCCGATGCAGGCGGCTCATGACCGTCCCGATCGGGACACCCAGGATCGCGGCGATCTCGCGGTACTTCAGCCCCTCGACCCCCCACAGCAGCAAGACCTCGCGGAACTCGTCCTTGAGATCGTCGACGGCGGCCTTGAGACGCTCGTCCACATGCTCCCAGTCGAAGCTCGCCTGGTTCCACGCCGGCAGGGGCTCGTCGGGCAGCGGGGCATCGTCGGCCTCAGCAAAGAACTCGCCAACGGCCTGGGGGCGGCGTTTGTCCTTCTTGACCTTGGAGAAGAAGACGTTGTGGGTGATGGTGAACAGCCAGGATCGCATCCCGCCGCCACCATCGCTGGAGCGATCCTCGAACGACGCGACGGCCCGCGGGCGCAGGGCCCGTGCGTACACATCCTGGACCACGTCCTCTGCCTGCTCGGGATTTCGGGTCAGATGCAGGGCCATGCGATAGACCGCGTCGAGATGCTCGAGCGCCAGACGCTCGAACTCCTGGCGATCCATGACCGGCCCTTCCCAAACAGCCGCGATTCTCTCCAGAGCCGGTATCCCCCCCAGCACGGGCGGAAGGATAGCGCGCTGTGCCATTGGGCGGGCGGCCTCTGGCGAATCGCCCGACCCGTACAATCACCCCATGTACTACGTCACCACGCCTATCTACTACGTCAACGACCGCCCGCACATCGGGCACTGCTACACGACGCTGCTTGCGGATGTGGCGGCGAGGTTCGCCCGCCTGATCGAAGGGCCCGGTGCCCGCGACAACGTCTTCTTCTTGACCGGGACCGACGAGCACGCCGAGAAGGTCGTGATCTCCGCCCGCGAGCACGACATGAGCCCACAGGCCTGGGCCGACTTCAACGCCGGCGAGTTCGCCAAGGCGTTCGAGGCCATGGGCTTCAGCCACGACGATTTCGTCCGCACCAGCGAGGACCGCCACAAGGACAAGGCCAGCGCCTACATCCAGCGTCTGATCGATTCGGGCGACATCGAGCTGGGCGACTACGAGGGCTGGTACGACCCGTCTCAGGAGGAGTACATCACCGAGACGGTCGCCAAGGAGCACGAGTTCAAGAGCCCGGTCACCGGCAGGCCGCTGGAGAAGCGGGTGGAGCAGAACTACTTCTTCCGCCTGGACAAGTACGAGAGCTGGCTGCGCGAGCGGATCGAGAACGACACGATCCGGGTCTTGCCCGAGGCGCGCAAGAACGAGGTGCTCGGGCGGATCCGCCTGGGATTACAAAGAGTGCCGGTGTCGCGCCGGGTCAAGGAGGGCGACGCGGACTGGGGCATCCTGATGCCCGGCGACCCTGAGCACAGGGTGTATGTGTGGATCGAGGCGTTGTGCAACTATCTGACGACGGTGGATACGCCGGAGCGTCGGCGGTTCTGGGGGGAGGAAAATCAGCAAAGCGAAAAGCGAAAAGCGAAAATAGGAGACGGGGGTGATGGGGAGTCGTCTTCCTTGATCGTTCACATGATGGCCAAGGACATTCTGTGGTTTCACGCGGTGATCTGGCCTTGTTTGTTGCACGCGCTGGGGGAGCGCCCGCCGAGCGTTGTGTACGCGCATGGGTATTGGATCCGCGAAGGGCGGAAGATGAGCAAGTCGCTCGGCAACTTCATCGAGATCGAGCTGCTGGAGGCGTATATCGAGCGGTACTCGCTGGACGGGATGCGCTGGTACCTGGCGACCCAGGGGCCGATGGGCGCCAACGACGCCGACTTCGCGCACAAGCACTTTGTTGAGACCTACAACGCGGACCTGGCCAACGGCATCGGCAACTCGGTCAGCCGGGTGGGGAACATGATCGACAAGTACCTCGGCGGGACGATCGAGCGAACCTGCAACGGGGAGTTTGGGTTGCCCGGGGGCAAAGCGCTGGGCATTGCGCTGGCGGCGCGCGAGGCCGCGGGCACGCCGGTCGCCGATCCCGACCGGAGTTTCAACTTTGCGGTGTCCACATCGGATGCGGTCGAGAGGGCTCGCGGAGCGTCTATGAGCGTGGTGCTGGATGACGCGCTGGCGCAAGGGCAGGCCATCGTGCGGGAGGTCGACGACTTCATCAGCTACTGCGCACCGTTCACGCTCGCCAAGCGGCTGGGCGAGTTCGAGCATGGTGATAAGGCACTGGCGACGATTCTCTACAGTTGCGCAGAGGCGCTGCGCATCGCGTCGCTGCTGCTCTATCCGGCGTGCCCGGCGAAGATGGGCGAGATTTGGCGGAACTGGAACTGCTCGGCGCTGAACGATCCCGACGATCCGGACTCTGGGTTCAGGGCACCGCTCGCGGACCTCGCCAGGTGGGGGGGCGACTGGAGCCTCAAGCCGGGGCAAAGAATCGAGAAGGGTGCGGCCCTGTTCATGCGGGCGGATGTCAAGGAGGATCCGCCGGTGGCCAAGAGCACTCAGTAGGTAATCTGGTGTGGGTGGAGATGCCGGGGCCGATCACTCAAAGGGGAAAGCCCAGGCTTGCGCCAGGGCCTCCTCTTCGGGGTCAACAGGGCATTCTGAGGGAACCATCCGCGGCATTTCGGCGGATCGGGTGCTGAGACGACCCGCCCTGCGGGTACGCTGTCCGAACGGACACGCTCATCAGAAACACGAAGAGGAGTTGAGGAATGATCACGACCATTCTCGCCGCGGCTGGCCTCGCGATGCCGATAACCGACGCGCCGGTCCATCGGGCCGACTTTCGTACTAGCACGTTCACGACGAGCTCGCAGGGGGAGGCGGATCTGGCTGTCGCCGGCGATGGCTCGTTTGTGAGTGTGTGGTCGAGCCGGCGCCAAAATGGCGGCAAGTACGGCGTGTTCGCCCAGCGCTTCGACGGCGATGGTGTTGCGTTTGGCGAGGAGTTCAGCCTGAGCGCCTGGCGCGAGAATCACCAGCTCGCCCCGGCGGTCGCGCAGACGAGCCTGGGGACCACCTGGGCGGTCTGGCAGAGCCACGGTCAGGATGGCGAGGCAGGGAGCATCATCTGTCGCCTGTTCGATGGTGAGAATGCGAGCAATGAGATCCTGGTCAACACGACTGTTGTGGGGCATCAGAACAGCCCGGTTGTCGCGGCGCTCACGGGCGGCGGCGCGGTTATTGCCTGGGAAGATGTGCAGCACGAAGGAACACGTCGGGTGCGGTACCGCGTCTTTGACGCCAGCGGGCACGCACTTGGCGACGAGAAGAGTGTGTCGGTTGGCGGCGAGCTTCAGGGCACCGCGAGCGTGGCCGCGGGCGTTCATGGGTTTGCCATTGCCTGGAGTGAGTTTGACGCGACCACCAGCCAGCCGCTCGGCGTGCGGGTGCGCACCTTTGGCGACGACGGCGAGGCCTTGGGCGATGCCATCGCGCCGGCAGCGTACGCAAACTCGCAGGTCGAGCCGGTGATCGAGGCGACTGGCGATGGGTATGTGCTCGCATGGATCGACGCGGCGGAGGGTGAGCGTCGCGATTCCTACGACGTTCTCGCGTTGCGGCTCGACGCCGGCGGCGTGGCGGTGAGCGAGCCGATCGTCGTGAACTCGGCGATCGGCGGCGTCCAGAACGCCCCGGCGATCGCGATCCGCGATGACGGCGCGATTGCCATCGCGTACAACAGCGATGAGGGCCTGGGTCGGGGCGTGTACGCACGCCTGTTCGACGCGGGGCTTGTGCCGCTGGGCGAGTCATTTCGCCTGACGGATGTTGACGCCGGCGATCAGACCATGCGTGAAGCAGCGGGCACGAGCCGGCTGGCATTCAACGCTTCGCGAGAGCTGCTGTGCGCGTGGTCGGGCGATGCGGGGCTCGGCGACGCCTCGAGCGCAAACGTGACCCTGGCCTCGCCCAGGGCGCTGGCTGCGGTTGAGCGGGGCGTGGTGGAGGGCATGTGCGAGGTTTCGTTTGCGAACCTGACCGATGCCGCCGCCGGACCGCATATCCCGCCGACGTTCAACCCGCGCGACATCGCCCGGGACGAGAAAGACGTCCGGATCACGCCGGAGGGGATCGGTTTTCTAGCGATATCCAACACCGGCTGGACGCCGCCGGACCCGCACATGGCGGTGGGGGCGAATCACATCGTGGTGATGACCAACGGCGAGATCGCGTTCTTCACCAAGGACGGGACGAGAACATTCCGCGACGAGATCGAGGACAGCTTCGGATTCTGGGGCTCGGTCGGGGCGACGGGGTTCGTGTTCGATCCCGAGGTGTTGTACGACGCGCAGGAAGGGCGATTCATCGCGATGGCCGCCGAGGCATTTGCGCCGGGCAACCGCTCGTTTGTGCTGATCGCGGTTTCGGACGACTCGGATCCGAACGGCACATGGCACAAGTATCGGTTCGACACCACGAGCCTCGCGGGCGACCTGTTCGACTCGCCGAACATCGGAGTGACCGACGACGCGGTGATCGTGACCGGCGACGGGTTTGGGCTTGGCGCGAACTACCCGATCTTCTCGTGGGACAAGGCGTCGCTGTACGCGGGCGACCCGCCGTCGATCAGCCGCCAGAGGACGATGAGTACGAGCACGCAGTCCGCGGGCATCCCACCGACGAGTGTGCCGGACCCCGGCGTGCTGTACATGATCGAGCACCAGGAGGGCAGCGGCAGGACGGGCGTGCGTCTGATCGCATTGGGTGATGCATTGGGCTCACAGAGCATCACGACGACCAATCTGACGGTGGCGAGCTATGGGGCACCTGCGGATCCGTCGCAGATGGGCACGGGGGTGCGGCCCAACACGTTCGACGCTCGCTTCTGGAGCACCGTGTTTGTCGACGGCACCCTCTGGGCGACGCACCACGTCTCCAGCCCGGTCGTCCGCATTCGGTGGTATGAGATCGATATGCGGGGCTGGCCCGATAGTGGCAACAGCCCAGAGCTCGTGCAGTCCGGCGAGATCCAGCCCAACAGCAATACGCACACGTTCTTCAGTTCGATCGCGGCCAACGCCGACGGGCTCGCCGCGGTGACCTATGCCCAGAGTTCAACGAGCGAGTTCATCTCGATGCGGACGGCGTACCGCTTGGCGGGCGATCCGCTCGGCACCATGCGTCTGGGTGAGGCCCAGCAGACCAACACCGGGCCGTACACGGGCTCTCGCTGGGGCGACTACAGCGCGTGCGAGATCGACCCGGTGGACAACGCGACGATCTGGTCGCACCACGAGTACGCGGTCAATAACTCGTGGCGCACCTGGGTCGCGGGGTTCGAGACCGAGACCGGCTGCCCGGCGGATCTGGATGGCGACGGCGATGCGGATGCCGACGATTTCTTCGACTATCTCGACGCGTTCGCGGGCGGGAATCTCGATGTGTGCGACATCGACGCCGATGGCGACTGCGACGCCGACGATTTCTTTGACTATCTCGATCTGTTCGCCCAGGGCTGCTAGGCCTAGACCGCCACCACATGCGACGGCTATGCAATCTCGGTGCCAAACGGCCCCCCTATCGGCGTCTTTCGATCGAAGTCGATACAGTCAGGGCATGGCAAAGTCCAGAGGGGCGATGGAACGCTCCAGCTATCCCAACGCCGTGCAGCGCGTGATCGAAGCGTTCAATGGCCTTCCCGGCGTGGGCAGGCGGTCGGCCGAGCGCCTGGCGTTCCACCTGCTCAAGGCCCCGGCTGAGGAGGCCGAGGCGTTGGCGAATGCCGTGCTGGATCTCAAGCGGCTGGTGCGTCACTGCAAGGTGTGCTTCAACTTTGCCGACGATGAGTTGTGCTCGATCTGTGCAGACCCCAGGCGTGATCGCGAGTCGATCATGGTTGTCGAGCAGCCCAAGGATCTGCTTGCGATCGAGCAGGCCGGGGCGTATCGCGGGCTGTATCACGTTCTGATGGGTCGCCTGAGCCCGCTGGACGGGGTGGGGCCCGAGGACCTGACGATCGATCGGGTGCTGACACGGGTCGATACGCCCGACGACCCGAGCGTGGGCAACGCCGGCGGGGTTGTGCCTCAGGAGATCATCCTGGGGCTGAATCCAACGCTGGAGGGCGACGGGACCGGGCTATACCTGGGCGAACAGTTGCGGACGCGCGATGTGCGTGTGAGCCGTCTTGCGCGGGGGTTGCCGACGGGTGGTCAGATTGAGATGGTGAATCGTGCGGTGATCGCCGAGGCAATCGCTGCGCGCCAGACGATGGGCACTGCGACACCGGATTCTGCGAGTAGGTAGATTCGAGGGCTCGGGAGGGTCTGTTTGCGTTTCGAGACAAGCCAAT
>CBDVAM010000120.1:0-10828 GCA_965371965.1 uncultured Phycisphaerales bacterium | reverse complement strand
AACAACCCCCAACCACCCAGACCCCGGCTTCCCAACCCCCGTCGGCCACCCCCACGAATTCTTCTTCTCCCCCGCCCGGGTCGTCGCCGGCCACGAACGCGCCGACCTGACCGGTTCGGGCAACCCCAACGACCCGGCCTATGGCCTCCCCAACGGCGTGATCGACGCCGACGACTTCTTCTTCTTCCTCGATCTGTTCGTCCAGGGATGTCCGCTGGAGTAGGCGGGCTCGACAATCAGGACGTGCCGCTGGTCGCTCGCCCGCCAGGGTGCTTTGTTGCGCACCACCGATCGCCCGCGCAAGCGCGTCCTACTTCTGCTTGCGGATATGCCGCGGCCCCTCTTTGCCCGCAGTCTTCTCATAGCTCCCATCGCTCTGACGCTTGTACTTGGTCATGCCCAGCTTCTCAAGATTCTTGTCGCTGAGCGCAGCCTTCCCCTTCAGCGGCGACATGCTCCCGGCGATGGCCGGCGCCTGCGGCACCCGGCGCACCGGCTTGCCCGATTCGGGGTGCTCAGACAGTGGCTCGGCGCTCATCGGCTGGACGTGCTCGAAGGTCTCGCCCGTCCCCGAGCCGTCGGCATCCAGGATCTCATAGACATACGTCGGCATCACAGACTCTAGCGGCGGTCGGCGGGTTGCACCACGCAGACGGCATTGGCCACAGAGACACGGAGGCACAGAGAAGTGGCAGGGCATTGGGCGTCCTGCCTCGGAGGTAGCTTCTCTGTCTGCGGCGTCCGATCGACTGGCTTTCCAACTCTATTTCTTGGCCTCTGTGCCGCCGTGTCTCTGTGGTGAGTCTTCCCTCACTTGTGAGGCTGGCTCGGCTCTAGCCGAAGGCCTGCCCGGTCTCCGGATCGGTCATCCGCCACGCCGTGGCCTTGCACAATCGCCAGAGCACCATGAACGCGTAGTCCTCCTCCTTCATCGTCACCATCGCCTGGTTGATCGTCTCGCCGAAGGTCGCGATCTCCACGACCATCCCAGGCCCGTGCAGCACCACCATGCCGTTGCGTCGCGGCGAGCCGTCCTCGGCGGTGTTGTACTGCGCGAACGACTCCAGGACGCCTTCGAGTGTGCCCATTGGGGGCAACTCGACGCTGTCCTCCTCGCCGACGCGGGTCAGCACGAGCTGGCGTTCAGCCACCAGACGCCTCCATCAGTCACGCCCGAGAAGTTCCGCGGCGCTGCGGATCAGGTGATCCAGCGGCACGGGCTTGTACAAGTACATATCCGCGCCCAGGCTCTCGGCGTACACCTTGTGACGCTTGCCCTCGTTCGCGGTGACCATGATCACGACCGGGCTGTCCTCGCGACCCTTGATCCGCTCCAGCGCAAGAAACCCGCTGCGCCCAGGGAGCATCGCGTCCAGGATCACCAGCTCGGGCGAATCCTCCAGGCACTGATCGATCGCGTCGTTGCCATCGGTGGCGAGGTTGGTCAGCGCACCCTCGGCCCGAAAGGCCACGTCGATCGACTGCAGCACGTCGGGGTCATCGTCCACGATCAGCACGCGAGCCCCCTCGAGTCGGTTGTGGGTTTCGCCCATGTTCGTCCTCCCGGAGCGATCTCGCCCGTGCCATTCAAGGCTCGCCGCCACGGTCAGGCCAGCCGAGGCGGGACATGGCCCTACTTCTGGCGGCTGTCAGGGCAGCCTGCTCACGCCCAACTCGCTCAGCGTCGCCCGGTCCTGGTCGCTCCGTTCGACCAGCTTCTGGACCTCCGCCTCGTCCATCCAGGGCAGCTCCAGCAGCTTGCGCCGGAGCGAATCGGGAAACGGCTTGTTGTCGCGCTCGTGGCGCGGGCGGCTCCGCCAGGAGCGGTGCATCCAGAAATAATCCTCGGGACGCTTGCGGACCATGTTCTCGATTCCCCGCCGATAGCGAGCCGTGAGATAGAACAGCGGATCGGGCTGCGAGAAATAGTCGCTCGCCTTGATGATGTCCTCGATGTCCACCTCGAAGCGGAAGCCGTCGCAATCGTCGAAGAACCGCTGTCGCTCCGCGCCGGGCAGGTCCTCGGGATGCACACGCCGGGCCTGCGCGACCACGATATTCGCGTTCGTCTGCATCGCCAGCAGCCCGACCGACTTGTAGCTCGACGCCAGGCGGTTGAAGAACGGGACGAACAGGCCCCGATCCCCGCCGTTCTGGTCGGCGACGAACGCGATCCGATGCCCCTCGGCGATCAGCCCCGGCAGCCTCGCCACAGCGCCGAACTTGTCGACGAGGCCGAGGCCCCGGCTCTCGCGGGATTCACGCACCCAGCGGTCCAGCGGCTTGAGATCCAGCGGGCGATACACGGCCTGCAGCGGGATGCCCAGGATGCCCAGGGTGAATCCCAGGACCTCCCAGTTGCCGCCGTGCCCGGTGATGAGGATGAGCGGCCGCGGATCGAGCAGCGTCTGGAGGGCGTGCTCTGCGTTTGTGAATCGGATGTGGCGCGACCAGCCGTCCAGGGTGAGCAGGCGAGGGCTGAGCAGGACCTCGCTGGCCAGCATCGCCAGGTGCTCGTAGCAGCCGATCGCCATGCGATCTCGCCACTCTTGGGTCGCGTCGGGATAGGCGACCGCAAGGTGCCGCCGAGCCCGCGCCATGTGCTTTCGCCCGAACCGAGAGCGGGCCACGCGGTTGCCGATCGAACGCGAGTGGCGAAGGACCGTGGTCGGCGAGCCGAGCATGGGCACCGTGAGCGCCGTGCGGAACGCCCAGTACACCGCGTGCTGAGCCGGGATGGGCAGATGGTGGACCTTCAAGTGAGCGACAGTAGCAAACGAGCCGGGGTCTCGCCCCGGCTCGCTGATTGCACAAGATGTCTCATCGCCTCGCGGTGAGGTCCTACAGACCGAGAAGCGTCCGCAGGCGGTTCTCATTGAGAATCGGGATGCTCGTCGCCTCGGCCCGGCGTTGCAGCTCGTCGTAGCGATCGACGACCTGGCTCATGCGGATCCACGCCAGCTTCACGTCGACAGGCGCGTCCGAGCGGGGCCTGGGCGGCAGCAGCGGGCGGCTGCCGAGGACCAGGAAATCCAGATCGCCCACGAGGTCATCGACGACCACACCGCCCCAACTGCGAATCTGGGTCTCGACGCCGTCCCGTTCGACGCGCGTCGGGCTGCCGTCGCCGTTGGTGTCGAAGTTGCCGAAGACCAGCATCTTGTAGGTCTTGTTGGGGTCGTAGATCGGGTTGGCGATAGCGTCGCCTCGAACCACGGGGTTCCCACGCGTCTCGCGGAGGATTCGGCATGTGCTCGAACTCTGGTCGACCCGGATGATCTCGAGCACGCCCTTGGGCGCCGGCAAGTTGCCAGCGGCGTCCGGGCGGATCGCCGAGCCGTCGGAGTAGACCCCGAAGGTCATGCCCAGCATGACCTTGCTGTTGCGCCCACGATCGATGTTCGCGGTCCTGTCCGAGGCGTTGACCGAGAGGATCGTCCCGTCGACGAGGCTGAACTCCGGCTTGGCCAGCAGCAACGCGCCGGTGTTTTGCTGGCGCAACGACTGGACCTGGCCCTCGAGCACGAGCACCCGCTCATCCTTCTGGGCGATCTCTGATTCGAGCTGTGCGACCTTGGTGTCGCGCTCTGCGATGACCTCCTCGACGCGCTTGTTCATCGAGGCCTCGGTCGCGTCCAGACGCTCGTGATAGTCGCGCGTGCTCGACTCGAGCTGGTCGATCGTCGCCCGCCTCTCGGCCTGCTCCTGGGCAAACTGCTCGCGGAGCTGATCCACCGCGGCCTTTTGCAAGTTCAGCGTGTCCACCGCACCGGTCAGCTCCTGGCCCATCTGGGTGATCTGACCGTTGAGGCGACCGATCTCGCTCTTCTGCTGCTCGACGAACTGGAGCAGGGGTGTGTCCTCGTCCAGGTCGTTGATGCGTCCTTGGATCTGCTCGTAGGTCGTGTTCGCTGAGCCGCTGATGAGGGCCATCGTCCGGCTGAGGCGGTCGTCCATGTACCCGAACACCGACTCGTTCTGCGCCGCCGCCTTGACCACGTTGACACGGTCGCGCTCGCTGTCGCTGACGAACTCACGCCGATCGTTGTCCGCCGTCTCGGTAAGGGCCTTGAGCCCATTGACCTGTCCATAGAAGAACAGGGTCAGCACAAAGAACACCAGCCAGAGCACGCCCATAAAGACGGCAAAGGCGACCGCACCGCCGCCACTCGATCGAGAAGCCATATTGGAACTCCGCTTAGAAGAACCGCCGAGAAAGACTGCGAACACAGATTCAGGAACTCAGGGCACGGACCTCCGCCGACGCTCTGAGAACTCCAAAGACACCGCCGGCGACATCCAGACCGGCCCCCCGTCAGCGGTACGCGACCGAAACCGGACCGGTTCCGACCCCCCACGCCCCCGGGGCAAGAGGGGAAGTGTCGGGGCCAGCCCCCCCCGGGTCAAGCGCCGCGCCTCTCTTAGTCGCTGCAATCAGCCCCCTGAGCCCTGGGGATTGTCCTGATTTTTGAGACGCCCCAGCACCCGCTCGCGGTCGACGTCGAAATCCGACGCCTCGACCCCCGCGAGCTTCTCGCTCATCAGGTCCGCAACGATCGTCACGCTGGCGATCTGCCCTTCCGGCGACGGATGCAGCTTGTCGGCGACGACGAACAAGGCCGTCTGCTCGCTGGTCCAGGTCCGCTCGCCCATCTCGAGCCCCTCGCCCTCGCCGATCTGGCGGACCATGTCCGCCAGGGGCATCACGATGACGTTGGGCCGCTCACTCGCCCACGCCTGCACGCGTGAGTTCAGTGTCTCCAGCGTCTGCGGCGTCGGCACCTGCCGGCGCGCGAGCATGAGCCCGATCGCCGGCGACATATCGGGAAAATCTCCGACGACAATCGGCCCATCGAATCGCTCGAGCTGCTTGAGGCCGAACTCGAGCAGGTCCAGGCGTTGCTGCTCGTCGTGCAGCGGGCGACCCAACTCATCGAGGTGCCCATAGCCGAACCAGAACAGGTAATCGATGGCGACCAAGAGCGTCGGCTCGTGGGCCAGGGCCTGGTCCATGAGGGTGGGGCCGATCTCCCAGGCCCTCGAAAAGAACATCGCTGTGGAGTGCCCGAAGACCTCGCTCTGGCCCGGCTCAGCAAGCACGGCCTCAAACGCCCGGTCATAGCTGACCGGTATCGGGTGGTCGGGAAACATCGCCAGAAACCCGGCGCTCGCCGAGGCGCCGATGACGCCGACGCGGGCAAGGGGGGATTCCCGCTCGATCTGCGATGATGGTGCCTGCTGGTCGGCGTGTGGTTGATCGCTGTATGCACAGCCCGCCAAGATAAGCGAGGCGATCAGAATCCTCGAACAGCGGTTCAACATGCAGAGTCTCCAACTCCGTGACACTCCAGTGGCCCTCCGTGTTTCAATCTCACCGTCCCATCCTCCGCGGCCCTCCGCGGTGCAATCTCCTATACCCGAGGCTCACTCTCACCCAAACTCTCCAACTCGTCCTTGTACTGCTCGCGCAGCGGCTCCACGACCTCTTGAATAAACCGCTCGGTCTGCTCGACCGACCTGCCGATGTATTTCATGGGGTCCATGAGGTCGGTCCAGTCGAGTTCGTGCTCCAACTCGCCGCCGTTGGCCTTGCTCTTGAACGCCGGGTCGCTCTGGAGCCGGTTGAGCAGGTCGTTATCCAGCCCCTCGTCCTTCACCCGATGTCCCGCGGCCTGCGAATGCACACGGATCTTCTCGTGCAAATCCTGGCGATCGCCCCCGGCTTTGACCGCCGCCATGAGGATGTTCTCGGTTGCCAGGAATGGCAGCTCCGCCATCAGGTTCCGCTCGACCATCTTCTCGTGCACAACCAGACCACTGGCGACGTTGTGCATGAGATCGAGCGCCCCGTCGAGGGCGAGGAAAGCCTCGGGTAGGCTCAACCGGCGATTGGAACTGTCATCCAGCGTCCGCTCCAACCACTGCGTCGCGGCGGTGTCGTACGCATTGCCCACAAGATTCATGACAAACCGGGTCAAGCCACAGATCCGCTCGCAACGCATCGGGTTGCGCTTGTACGGCATGGCCGAGGAACCGATCTGCTTGTCGCCGAATGGCTCGTCGATCTCTTTGCGATTGGAGAGCAGGCGGATGTCGGTGGCGATTTTGTGAAGGACCGAGGCGATCGCGGCCAGATCGGCCAACATCTCCGCGTCAAGGAAACGCGGGTACGTTTGCGTGGTCAACGCCGGCGATCTCAAGTCCAGAACAGAGTCAATACCTCCGTCGATCATCTCTGAAAGACTGCGTTGCAGATTCTCGTCAAATACGTCCTGCACCTTCTGTGCTTTCGAAGAATCACCTATGGACTTGTAGTAGTCAACTCGTCGGGTTGAGGTCTCGATCATCTTCTCGCGAAGCTCATCAAATCGCGTCACGTCGCGAACTACCATCCAACTCGCGTAGTCGTCTTCGGGGTCGAGCAGTGCGAGCAATGCCCGAGCCTCAAACTCATCAACTCGACGATGGTCACCATCAAAGAGACGAAGAAACGACGCCTGGGTCCCCGTAGCTCCTCGGAATCCTCGGAGTCCGTCCTCGAAGGCGGCATTGGCGCACCGTCTAGCTGCTCCTCTAACGTCGCAGGCCCAGCTGGCGCACCTGCGGCCGACAGTCAAAGGCTGTGCGGGCTGGTAGTGCGTGAATCCAAGCGTTGGCACTCCTTGAAACTCGCTTGCCGTGTCACCCAACGCAACAATCACTCGATCACACTTGCGATCTATGAGACGCAGAGCCTCTCTTTGGTTGAGCAAATCCGCGTTGCACACCACATCCTGACTCGTACACCCAAGATGAATAATCGGCTTCGCCTTCGGGCACTGTTCGCCGAGGCAGTGCACGTGGGCCATGACGTCGTGGCGAAGCTCGCGTTCCAGCTCGCTCGCCCGCTCGATCTCCTCATCGGTGATCCCCCGCTCGACGACGGCGCGGAGCTCTGCGACCTGCTCCGCGGTCACCAGCGGCCCCGACGACTCCGATTCGCCCGCTCCTGACGAGCCCGAAGCGCCAGCGAGGGTCTTTGCTTCCTTCCCCTCGCTCGCGCTTCGGGCTCGTTGGGAATCAGCCGAGCCCCGATCCTTGGTCACCTCATGCATCGCCTCGGCGACCGCCAGCCACACCCTTCGCCACGTCTGGAACTTGTGCCTCGCCGACCAGATCCGCAGCATCTCTTTCGAGGCATTGCGCGACGCCAGCGGGCTGGTGTAGGTGTCATAGGGACTCGTCATGCATGAGCGTATGCCCGAGGCTCCCCCAAAAGAGGCCCTGGCGCAAGCCTGGGCTTCGGTACCCTCGTTCACGCCATGAGCTTCGGACCGTCCCAAAGACCCAGGCTTGCGCCAGGGCCTCCTTTTGGAAAGACCCAGGCCTGCCCCAGGGCCTCTACTCCGAACGCTCGGGCAAGTCGGGTCCTTGCCCATCCATGACATACCGGATCGCACGCTGCAACGACTCGGGCTCGAACAGATGCTTCGTGCTGCCATGGCGCGTCCAGACGCGAGCATCCTTGCAAACGACCCCCGTCTCTCGCAGCCGACGCGTGCACCACGCCTTGAACTCGCCCATCGCCTTCTCCGGCGAGCAAGGACAACCGACGACGACATGCACATGATTCGAGCGCACGTTGAGTGCGCGAATGCCCCACGCTCGAATCGCGGCATGATCTGTAATCGTCGCGCGGACGATCTCTCGCGCAACCTCGTCTAGGACAACGCCGGGGTGCTTCAACTCTGCACTCTCGAAATCCTCACGAGCCGGACTCGGCGGGATCATCGGTGTGTTGGGGTAGTTCTCTCCGGCGCGCGCAACCGATCCCCGCTCATCGCCATGCAACCAAGTCCCGTATGTCGACCAGGTAATGAAATACGCGAGTGGCTGTGGCACTCCTTGATCCTACAGAGTTGTCCGCGGCCCCCCCAAAGGAGGCCCTGGCGCAAGCCTGGGCTTCGAAAACATCCGATGCTCGACTTGCGTACGTCTGAAGAAGAGCCCAGGCTAGCGCCAGGGCCTCCTTTGATTTGACCCACACGCGCCAGGGCCCCTATTTCTCGGATCATGCACACGTTGCCCCGCGTACCCCTCCCACGGGACCATCGCCGATACCATCGCCCAGGGGATCTTGTGTCCAACGCCGCCAGCAACCACGCCGACGATGATGGCGCACGCGATCTCGCGCTCATCGAGCGGATCCGTGCCGGCGACGCCGACGCCTGGGCCGAGCTGCTCGGCAACTACCAGGATCGCCTGTATTCCATCTGCCTGCGGATGGTGCACGACCGCGAGATGGCCCGAGACCTCACCCAGGACGCAATGGTCAAGATCATCCAGGGCCTCGACGGCTTCGACGCTCGCGCCAAGCTTAGCACCTGGATCATCCGGGTCACCATGAACGTCTGCCTCAGCAAACTCAGGTCCGAGAAGCTCCGAAGACACGCCAGCCTGGACCAGATGCGAGAGGGTCGTGGGGGCGGGCGTGGGGGTTCAGATTCGGAGGATGGTCGGTCCCGAGCGATCGTCGAGAGCAGGGAACCCGATGCCGACAGCCGCGTCGGACTAATTGAGGGCCGGGCACTGCTCAGCCAGGCTCTCCAGGGGGTCTCCGATGAGCATCGGGCAATCCTGATTCTCAGGGACGCCAGGGGGCTGGATTACGAGCAGATCGCCGAGATCCTCGGCGTGGCAGTCGGAACGGTCAAGAGCCGTCTCTTCCGGGCAAGAACCGCCCTGCGAGACGCGATAGAGGGCTTGGAACGGGGCGAATCGACGGAAGCTTGAGAATCGTGCCAACGAATCATTTCCAACTCGACGACGGCGTGCTCCTGGCATGGATCGAGGGCGAACTCAGCCCCGACCGCCACCGCCTGGTCACCAATGCCCTGAACGAGCAGCCGACGCTCCGGGCGCGTGTCGATGCGATGCGCCTCGACCGGTTCACGCTCTCGGCACTGGGCGATGAGAAGGCGCCCGCCGACCTGCTCGACGGCGTCGCCGACATGCTCGAACGCGAGATGCTCGTGGGCTCCAGCGACGCTCTGAATGACGCCACGACTAGCGACTTCGACGGGTTCGATGATCTTCCCGAGAGGATTGAATCGACGCCGATGGTCGTGGGCACGATCCGACCCGCGCGCCGGGTCAGCGATCTCCAGATAGCGATGGCCGCGGGGCTGCTGCTGATCGTCGGCGCGAGCGCCTGGTTCGGCGGCATGATGTTCGGTGGGCGGGGCATGACACCTCCCGATCGGAATTCCGGGGAGTTCGCGCGCAATCCCGACGACGCACCGCGAGGTGTCGAGACTGTCCTCGCCGACGGCACGGGGTCGACTCCCCCAATCGAATCACTTGTTGGAAATGACGCGCCCGACTCGCCGTCGGCGGTGTCGCGGCCCGGCGTTGGCGACTCCACGCTTCTCGCGTCCGGCGAGCCGATCACGCCCGAGCGGGCGGTCGAGTTGCTGGCCGCCGGTCGCCTGGTCGTTCGCGTGCGGATGGCCGATCTGACCGGGCTTGCCTGGGTCGACCGTCTGGAGAACCGGCGGAGTGTCAGGATCGATCGGGATATCCCATTCGAGCTTGCCAGGGCCCTGGAACCCAAGGCGACACCGGTCTACGAGCAGACCCATGAGCCGCCCCTCCTGGCGATGGACGGCGAGGCTCCGGGCGAGTCGAAGGTGGACCCGCCGACCGATCTTGAGTTTGACGAGCCGGCGCTACCCGAGCGTGTGGTTGCGTCGATCGTTCGGATCGAAGTCGCCGCCGACGCCACGACGCTGAGCGCCGTGTTGCGGGGCCTGCGCACGCAGACGGGCATCGTCTCGGCCCAGTTCGAGGACGCGGGCGAGGCCCTGCCGACGCAGACCGAGAGGCTCGATACCGACGCGATCCTGTGGTGGCGTCTGCCGCCCGAGCAGTGGACACTCAGGGCGAAGCTGCCGGTGGTGTTCGAGGTGCTGCGGTAGGCGAAGAGGTAGATTGTGCCAATAGAGGCCCTGGCGCAAGCCTGGGCTCTTCTTGTGCCTTCATCGGGTGATGTGCGGTATACAAGCCCACGCTCGCGCCAGCGCCTCATCCTGCAACAATATTCACCAGCCGCCCCGGCACCACGATCACCTTGCGCACCGGCTTGCCCTCGATCAGACGCTTGATGTTCTCGTCCGCGAGCGCCAAAGCCTCAAGAGTCTTCTGATCCGCATCCGCCGGCGCCATAATCCTCGCGCGAAGCTTGCCCATGATCTGCACGGGGATCTCGATCTGGTCGTCGGTGAGCATCGCCTCGTCGTATTCCGGCCAGTACGCCTGACAGACGAGCCCCGAGCCGCCCAGACGCGACCACAGCTCCTCGCCGACGTGCGGCGCGAACGGCGCGAGCACCTGGGCGAATCGCAGCGCCTGGTCGCGCGTGAGGCGGGTGCCGGTTTTTTCTCTCGCGCCCGTAGCGGCGTTGACGAACTCGATCATCGCCGCGATCGCGGTGTTGAACGCCAGGCGTTCGATGTCGCCGCCGACCTTGGCGATGGTGCGATGGAGCTTCTTTTCGAGAGCCTCGTCGGCGTCATCCGCCAGGATCGGCTCGCCCGAGTCTTCATCGAGGAGCATCCGCCAGACGCGCTGCAAGAACCGCATCAGCCCCGAGATATCCCGCGTGTTCCACGGCTTGGACGCCTCAAGCGGCCCCATGTACATCTCGTACAACCGGAAGGTGTCGGCCCCGTATTCGGCGATCACGTCATCGGGGTTGACGACGTTCTTCAAGCTCTTGGACATCTTCGCCGTAATATGATGTCGCCACTCTTTCTTTCCCGTTAGCTGCTCGACGAGCAGCTGGGAAACC
>CBDVAM010000119.1:0-10845 GCA_965371965.1 uncultured Phycisphaerales bacterium | reverse complement strand
CTGTTGGCTGCGCCCCAGAGGATGCTGGAGTTGGTCGTGAGATGGAAGAGCAGGAAGACACCGATCGGCAGGATGCCGGTCAGTGAATGCAGGCGTCTGAGCAGGAAGTGATGCCTTGCGAGCGTTCCGTCGGATTGACCCACGAACCAATCTCCGGAGATTTGGGCGACCTTGTAAGCCTGAATCGGATCCTACGGCTTCCGAATCAGAACCTCGGGACGGTCCCGCGCTTATTCGGTGAGTGGACCAGGCTGAGACATCCCCGGGCTGCCTGGCTTGAGCTTGCCCTCGGCGACGGCCTGGGCGACCGCCTTGGAGACCTCGACAAACTGGATGCGGAGCTCGTGGAGGATGGATGTCAGCAGTTTTTCTTCCTCTTCGGTGAGGTTGCCCTTGGTCTTGGTCTCGAGCACGCCGAGCATGTCGATGGACATCTTGGCCATGTCCGGGGCGACGATCGAGCGCCCGGTTTCGGGCTCTGGGATCGCGCCCAGATAGAGCAGGGCCTGGGATGTCAGGGATTGGATGAGATCGGTGAAATCGGCGGGCCTGTTCGGGTCCTGCTTGGTTCCGACGCCCTCGGCCTTCTCCGATTCTTTCTCGGCGAGGCGGGCTTTCTCGGCCTGAGCCTCCTGCTTCCAGTCTGAGTCAACAATAATCTTGGGCTTCTCGTCCATGTGCGGCCCCCGGGGGTAGCGTTGCAAAGGTGAGTGTAGGACAATGCAGAGTCCAAGCTCTGAAAGGCAGGCCATGAGGACGAACTTCGCGATCGTTTTGGTCGGGGCTTCGATCATCGGCGCGTGCGCCAGCGATCCGGCAGTTCCGGTCGAGGTCGTCAACGCCGCGGCGTTTCGGGATATGAGCCCGACTCCAGACGATTCGGGCGTCGCGGGACTTGAGCCCGGCGAGATGATGGAGGGCGAGCGGGTGTCGCTCATCGCTGAACCTCCCGGTGCGGTCGAGATGGTGGTGATCTCGCCCGAACAGGCGCGCGGGGATGTGGTTGACCCGGGTGGTGAGGGCGGGCCGAAGATCGGCACCACATCGGGCGGGCCGGTGTTGGCGGTGACGCCGGGGACGACGGTCCTGATCGACGCGAAGGTCGGGGACATCAACGGGCGTGCGATCTACGCCGACGATTTCCTTCGCGAGTTCGAGGCGAGGTTTATCCAGGAGAGCCTGGAATATGACACGGTGACCTGGCTGCTTCGTATGGGCCAGGAGATCGATCGGAAGATCGACGGGCTGCTGTATCAGGAACTGCTTCTGGCCGAGGCCCTGGCGACCATTCCGGCGGAGCAGCGCCAGGTGGGGCTGAGCGCGGCGTTGAAACAGATGCAGGGCAGGCTTGAGAGCCGCCATGGTGGCTCGCCGACACGTGCCCGCTGGCGCATCTGGGAAGAGATGGGCATGTTGCCCGATGAGTTCCTCAAGAGCGTCCAGAACGACCGGCTTACGAACATGATTATCGAGATGGAGGTCAAGGGTCGGGTGAATATCTCGTGGCGGGAGATCGTGCAGGAGTACAACCGCAACTACGACACGTTCAACCCCGAGCCCAAGGCGTACTTCCGCATGATTCGCGTGAGCGCCGACGACACCGCGAGCATCGGCGAGATCGATCGCCAGCTGGACGCCGGCGTGTCGTTCGAGGAGGTGGCTTCGCTCGAGCTCAATCGCTTCAACCCGCAGGATGGCGGACAAATGACGCCAGAGAAAATCGAGACGACGATTGAAGCGCTCCAGGTTTTCAAGGATGAGCGCCTGAATACCGCGGCGGTGTCGCTGCAACCGGGCGAGTTCGCCGGGCCTCTTCAGACCGAGACCTCGGGCGGACAGTTCGCGAACTGGGTGTATCTGGACAGGATCCTGGAGATCAAGGTTCCGCTGTATGACGCTCAGCTCGCGATCGCCGAGAGCCGTGAGAGCGAGCAGACCAATATCGAGCTCCGTCGGTATTACGACCGCCTGCTCCGCGGCGCCAGCCGGACGGATCGGGATCAGATGAAGTCGCGCCTGATGCGGATCGCGGTCGAGCGGTTCAATCCCGAGGCCCTGCCGGTCTACCTCCAGGCGGCCCTGCGCCGGTAGCCGTTGATGTTCGGATCTCTCACATCGAGGTTTGCGCGGCGCTGGAGGCGGGCGGGGTCACACCATGCACTTGGAACGCGCGGCGAGATCGCCGCCGAGCGCTACATGCGTGAGCGTGGCTGGCGCGTGCTGGCGCGCAACGCCAAGACACCCAGAGGTGAAGTCGATCTTGTTCTCGAAGAACGCCAGAGCGGCGCGATCGTGATCGTCGAGGTCAAGGCGCGTGCGATGGAAGAGGGCTCGGCGTTTCGCGCCGAGCGGAGCGTCGATCGCGCCAAGCGCCGGCGGCTGCTGGCAATAGCCGATCATCTCCGGCGGGCCAACGGCTGGCTCGACCGTCCGATCCGCATCGACATCATCGTCGTGGAGTTCGTCGGCTCAGAGGTTCGGATCCGCCACCTCGCCGACGCTGTCCGAGGGCGCTGAGGCATTGAGGCCCCAGTCCTTGGGCGAGGCGAGATCGGCCCGGAGGTTGCGCTCCAGGCGGATCTCCTGGGCCAAGGTCTCATCGGGCTGGATCGGCAGCGTGAGAGTGAACGTCGAGCCCTGGCCCGGATTGGTCTCGAGGGTGAGCGTTCCCTGGAGGATCGCCGCCAACTCGCGGCTGATCGCCAGGCCCAGGCCGGTGCCGGTGTGGCGTCTGGTTGTGCCGCCCTCGACCTGGTGGAACTTGTCGAAGATGCGCTCGCGTTCGTCTTCAGGGATGCCCGGGCCGGTGTCGCGGACGGCGACGCGTACGCTGGGGATCTCGTTGTCGCCGGGGGCATAGAGGCGCTTGGCGGTGAGGATGATCTGGGCCTGCCCGCCGACGGATGGAGGCTCGGAGAACTTGACGGCGTTGGAGAGCAGGTTGAAGAGGATCTGGTGGAGCTTTTTGGCGTCGGTCTGGATGAGCGGGAGGTCGCCGGCGATCTCGACGCGGACCTTGACGTCGCGCTGGTCGGCGAGCGGCTGGATGAGCCCCATCAGGCCCTCGCAGGTCGCGCTCATGCTGACCGGTTCGAGGTTGACGCGGACCTTGCCGGCCTCGATCTTGGCCATCTCCAGCAGGCTCTCGATGACATAGAGCAGGTGGCTGCCGGCGATCGCGATGTTGTTCTGGTACTTGGTGCGTTTCTTCAGCTCGGGTGAGTTGCCGGTCTGATCGCGCTCGCGCTCGGCGATTTCGAGCAGGAGATTGGCGAAGCCGATGATCGCGTTCATCGGGGTGCGCAGCTCGTGGCTGACGTTTGCCAGGAACTCGCTCTTGATCCGGTTTGCCTCGAACAGGGCCGTGTTGGCCTCGCTCAGCTCGTGGATCTTGAGATCGAGCGCGCGATTGATCGACTGCTCGTGCTCCTGGCTTGCCTGGACGACGCTGAGCATCTGGTTGAAGGTGCGGGCGAGGTCCTCGAACTCATCGCCAGTGTGGATGGTTGAGCGGATGGTCAGGTCGCCCTTGCGGACGGCGTCGGCGCTCTCGCGCAGCGACCGCACCGGCGCGAGGACCAGGCGGTGAACCACGAGATAGAACCCGAGCACGGCGAGCAGAAACACCAGAAACCCGGCGCTGAGCAGATAGACGGTGTTGACGACCAGGAGCACGCCGGTGTCCTCGCCCTGGCGCTCGAGCACGAGCAGACGCTGCGGCGTGCCGCTCTCGTCTCGGATCATGCGGGCGTAGTGGTAGACGCGCGTCCCGCCCTCGGAGCGCGGCTCGATCGCATCGCTTGAACCCGAGAGCGCGTCGGCGAGCACGCGTGCCACCAGCGGGTCCTGATCCACCTGGGTTTCAAGAGCGCCCGGCTCGAATGCGCGGACGCGGATTCCGCCGAGTTCGCTGAGACCGTTCTCATCGGGAGTGACGGCCTCGCCGGATTCGCGGGCCTGGGCATCCAGGCGGATCCAGACATCCACCAGGCGGCGAGAGATCTCGAGCTGGCGCTCGCCCCCGAGATCGCGCATGCGGAGCCAGGGCGGGATCATCGCCAGAAAGAGGATGATCGCAATCGCGCCGCCGAAGAGCAGCAGGGTCTTGTTGGCCAGCGAGATCGATCGCGGGCGTGGGAGGCGCATGATGTCAGTCTATCGTTCGATTGACGATCAAGGGGCCATAGACTCCGTGCAATGGGCCGACGGCGCGTGTATCTCGAGACCTTCGGCTGCCAGATGAACGAGCTGGACTCAGAGCTTGTCGCCGGGCAGTTGGTGTCGCTGGGCTATGAGCTGACCGCTGTGGCCGACGATGCGCACGTGGTGCTGTACAACACCTGCTCGGTCCGCGAGCAGGCCGAACAGAAGGTGTGGAGCCGCCTGGGGGAGCTGAGTAAGCACAAGGGCGAGGGCGTCGTCGTCGGCGTGCTGGGGTGCATGGCCGAGCGTGACGGCGAGGACCTGATGCGCCGGATGCCGGTGGTGGACCTGATGTGCGGGCCGGGGGAGCTGGACAAGCTGGCGGGGCTCCTGGACAACGCGTTGCGGACGAAAGAGAGCCTGGGCGGATCGGTAAAGCAGGCGGCGTTGCAGGGCAGCACGTCGCGGCGGAGTTCGACCCTCGCCGCGGCGAGCGATGATCTTGAGTTGCTCGACCTATCGCGCACGATCAGCCCGACGGACCATAACGGCAGCGCCTACGTCCGCGTCACCCGCGGGTGCAACAAGTTCTGCACCTACTGTGTCGTGCCGTTCACGCGCGGGGCCGAGGTGCATCGCCCGCCGAGTCACATTATTGACGAGTGCAAGAGGCTCGCCGACGCGGGTGTGCGCGAGGTCACGCTGCTGGGTCAGACCGTCAATCACTACCGCTTCGAGCAGGACGCGGCGGAGACGATCAACGGGGTTATCCAGCCGCAGAAGGGACGGACGTACAAGGGAAGCCATCACCGCGATGCGTTCGCGGGTGAGCGCGTGACGACGTTCGCCGATCTGCTGTACGAGATCCATGAACGCGTGCCCGAGATTGCGCGATTGCGGTTTGTCACGAGCTATCCTCGCGACTTTGGCGACGACGTGCTCGAAGTCATGCGCGATTGCCCGCGCATCTGCCGGTACCTGCATGTGCCGGGGCAATCGGGCAGCGACAGCGTGCTCAAGCGGATGAACCGCGGCTACACGGTGGGCGAGTACACGGAGTTTCTCGATCGCGCCCGCTCGTTTCTCGATGAGCCGGAGAAGGGTCGCCCGCTGATGGTCAGTGGCGACATCATCGTCGGCTTCCCGGGCGAGACCGATGAGGATTACCTTCTGACGGTCGATCTGGTGAAGCGGGCCCGGTACAAGAACTGCTTTATATTCAAGTATTCGCCCCGCCCGGGGACCGTCGCATTCGATCGGATTCCCGATGATGTTCCTGAAGAGGTCAAACGCCGGCGGAACAACGATCTGCTGGCGGTGCAGGCGGAGATTTCCGATTCGATCAGCCGCGAGCAGGTCGGGCGGACGTTTGATGTGTTCGTCGGGGGACTGAGCAAGCGGGCGTTGAAATCTCAGGGCATGAGCAAGAGCGATATTCGCAAGAAAGGCTCGGTATCGCTGACGATCAGTGCTCGGTCGCCCGAGTCTGCGAACGGCGCGGCTTCCTTGGACGGTCGGCGGGACGGTGGCATGGGCGTCCCGCCGGTGAACATTGAAGATGCGACCCCGGCGTCCCCCCCACAACTCACCGGTCGGACCGACGGTGATCTGATCGTCTTCTTTGATACGCCCGAGGGCGCAAGCCCCGATGATCTCATCGGGAGGATTGTGCCGGTGCGGATTGATCGGGCGGATCGGTTGAGTCTGTATGGGGAGTTGGTTCGCTCGTGAGGACGCTGATTCATCTCTTTGCAGATGCGAGCAATCGGCTCTACATAGAGTTTCGCGCTCCAGAGGACGAGGCCCCGGACGCGACCGCCATCATGGCACGCCTTGGAACTGATTGGGATGCCGAGTTCGATGACTTCAAGGATGACATCCTCGGCGATGAGGTCTGGTGCAACGTCAGCATTCTCGATCGACGATTCGAGTTTGGATCGAGCTACGGCCTTGGCGTCTATCTCATGGCGCTTGAACCGGAGAGCGATGAGACGTTGCTCCGGATTGCAGCGAGGTTTGCTCGAGAGATCGGCGGCGTGAAGAAAACGCGCGACTAGATCACCGGAGTCTTCGCCGGCGAGTGATCGCCACTCGCTCTACACCGACTCGCGATCGGCCTTGGCCTTTGCGATTGGAAGATTCGGGTATGCCTCGCGCCAGTGGCTGATGGTCCCTTTGAGATCGTAGATCTCGCCGCACTCGGGGCATCTGCCCGCCACGGGAGCACCTCGAAGGTCATAGAGGCAGTAGACACATGCGCGGGCGCGGGTCTCGGTCAGGACGCTGCGCACCTTGCGGCGGATGCGCCAGGGCAGGATGGACGCCACGCCGATCGTCGCGACAAACGCGAGCGAGGAGAGGCGACCGGCCGCGCCTTGACCAAACCAGTCGACGCCGGAACTGAATGCGAGGATCAAGACGACAGCCACTCCGAGAACCGCGATTCGCGTTGCGAGGCGATCCGTGCGTCTGACGATTGTGAGTGGTGTGGTATCGCGGGGCATGTATCAGATCTCGACATCCCGAGATTGCGGTGAATGACCGCATCGAGTTCCTGGTGCGATCGCGAAGATCATAGATCATCGATCCACAACCAAACATCATACTCAAACCCCACCACACCTCGCGCATTGGCGGGAGGCTCACGATCCGTCGTCCTCGCCGGCCTCATACCTCTCACGGGCACGGCGTTTGGCGGCGAGCAGCCCCGAGGTGCCGCCCGCATCTTCGTCCAACTTGTCACTCTTGGCCTGTCCCTTGGCAGGCGATTGCCCGCTTGATCCGGCGGTCTTCTCCTTCTCGGCTCGGCGCGCCTGGGGAGTGGCGGTCTGCGCAAATCCTCGCGGCGGAGCGTCGTCGATCGAGCTCTCTTGCTGCATCCGGCCCCTCGCCGAGCGCACCGCGGCGAGGCGTGCATCCTGGCGGGCGCGGAGTTCGCGCCTGGCGAGTTTCTCGGCCTCCGAATCATCGAACGCGCCCTCGTGATCGGGCTTGCGCCGGGTCCGCACGCGTTTGAGGCCCCCGAGCAATCGCCCGGCCCGCTCACCGCGCTGCTCGACGGCGTCGCTGGCCATCTGCCTGAGATCGGCGCCGAACTCCTTGGAAACCAGGCGATCCCAGGCGACGCGCCGGGTGCCGACATCCAGCAGCAGCACGACCAAGGCCCAGACCAAGAGCGAACGCCAGATGGGCACGAGCGCCCGGCGAGGCTCGATGCCTGCTCGATCGAACAGTAACGCGGCCCCGGGTTGTTCGAGATTCAGCACGCGCCCGCCGGTCTGTTGGGCGATCTCGCGCAGCAGGGCCTCGTTGGATCGGAGCCGGCGGGTCTCTGCGCCGGCGGCGACGCTGAAGCCGCCGATGATCGGTGTGAGCTTCGTGCTTGCGGCGCGCGGCTTGATGACCGCGACGTATCCGCCCCGCTCAGATGCGGGGATACTGCTCTCATAGACGCCCGGGGCGGTCTGCGAGAGCGCGGTGTCGATGGTGGAGCCGGTCGGCGAATAGATGGTCGCGGGCATCGAGAGCAGGTCGCGCGGCGAGCCGTCGGGCTCGTAGGCCTCGACGCGCAGCAGAAGCCGCCCGCCCTGCTCCTTGATGGTGAGGTCGTAGCTCCCCTGCCGGGCGGCGCGGGACACGCGATGAACGAGTTGGGTCCAGAATGTGCGATAGCCGGGCCACTGTGCCCAGTTGCGCGACCACTCGCCGTGCGCGTCGGAGGTGAACGCAACGACCTGGCCCAGCTCGACGTTCCAGTGGGCCAGCAGCGGCTCGCCCTTGGGCGTGAGCATCGCGTTGATGATCGTGGGCTCTACGCGTTGCTGGGTGAGGACGAGGCCATCGAGAATCGGCGGCTGCCCGATGCCGAAGACCAGCGGCGAGCCGGAGTTGGTGACGACCGGCTCAAACGGCTGCTCGCGGATCATCGGCTGGCGGATGACCCGCACCGCCGAGATGAACACGCGGGGCAACACGTTGGGATTCATCACGAGGTGGAACACACCGCCGCCGCGAGCAGCCACCTCGTCCAGGGTCTCGGCGTCGGCGTCCTCGCCCACGCCGATGGTGGTCACGCGGATGCCCTTGCTGCGGAGGCGCTGGGCGTCGGCGGGCAGACTCTCGCTGTCCTGCGATCTGCCGTCGGTGAGCACGATCACATGCTTGAGCTTGGCGTCGGAGGCCTCGAGCTGTCGCTCGGCGGCGGCGAGTGCCGGGCGGAGGTTCGTGCCGCCGCCAGAGCTGATGGAGAGGATCTTCTCCATCGTCTTCTCGGGCTCGTCGTTGGGCCCGAGCGGGACGATCTGGTGTACGGACGAGCTGAACGCGATGACGCCGACGAGATCCTGCTTGTCGAGTGTCTGGATGGCGAGCGCCGCCGATTCGTTGGCGATCTGTTGCTTTGATCTGGCCGAGCCTAGTACGTTCCATGCCATCGAGCCGGAGTTGTCGAGGACGAAGATGATCGCGGCCTCGGGCATGACCGCTTTTTCTGGCAGGTCGAGGCGGACCGGGAGGATGGGTTCGAGGGTCGTGCCCTTCCAGCCGCCGGCGCCGAAGCTGTCGTAGCCTCCGATCATGACCAGCCCGCCGCCGAGGTCTCGCACGAAGGCGACGAGCAGGTCGTGCTGTGCGAGCGTGAGCGTTTCGGCGGGCACGTTCTGGAGGACGATCAGATCGTGCTCCTGGAGTGCGAGGAGGTTGCTGGCCATCGCCTCGGGCGGGATCGAGCGGACGTCGATGCCTTCTTCAGAGAGCGTGTCGGCGAGCAGGCCGCCGCCTGATCCGACGCCGTCGAGGATCAGGACCGAGCCTGTGCCGGGGCTGAGGGTGAATGCCTCTGCGCGGTTGTTGCTCGCGACGGTGTCGCCCACCGGCGCGCCTTGGGAGATATCGGGAACGAACTCTGCGACGAAGCGGTGCAGGCGACCCGCGGGGAGCTCGTCGATGCGGATGAGTTCGGTATTGAGCCCGCCATCCAGTTGGACCCGCCGACCGCTGGAGTCGCTGGTGGGATCGAGATCGATGACATCGGCGTCACGGAGCAGCCGCAGGGTTCCGGTGGTCGGTGCCGTCGCCCGCAGGGTCACGCGGATGACGACGGGCGAGCCGGCCATCGCCGAGGGCGGGGCATCCACACGCTCCAGCACGACCTCGCTGGCGACCTCGTACTCAATCGGCACGACATCAACGGGCCAGAGATGCCCTCCGTCTGCGAGCGACGCGAGCGACCGATCGAGCGCCGCCGCCGTGTCGTTGCCATCGGAGATCAGCACGATCCGACCCGCGGCGTCTGGCGGGATGAGCGAGGCTGCCAGGCGGATCGCGGCACCCAGATCGCTGCCCTCGGCTCGTTCCAGATCGACCCATCGCGAGAGCGGATCGCCCAGCGAGGGAGCCGCGACGCCGATGGCCCGCCCGTCGAAGAGCACAAGCCCCGCGAGGTCGTCCACATCGCGGTCGGCAAACGCCAGATCCAGCCACTCGCGGATGCGTTCGATGGGCGGGATTTCGCGTCCGCCGGCAACCACCTTGCTCGGGGCAAACAGACGGACCGAGTCCGAGACATCGACGACCGCGATCACGGCGAAGCGATTGGTCGTGCGGACCGCGCTCGCGCCGGCGAGCATGCCCAGGAGTAGGCCCATGAGCACGGTGCGTGCGATGACCGCCGACCATCGGCGCACCCGGCTCATCGCGCTGAAATAGCGAATCCCCAGCCACGTGAGCACCGGCACGATCGCGAGCCACAGTAACCACGCGGGTTGCTCGAACGAAAGGCTCATCGTGAGCCGTCCGAGACGCCGCCCGAACGCTCCTCGATCTGGCGGTATACCCGTCGGATCAGGTCTCGATAACGCGGGGGGATGCGCTGCTGCTCGACCGCCTGCTGCGCGCCCTCGGCCGCACCGCGAAGGTTCTCGCTGATGATCTGCGAGCGAGACTTCGCGTCGCGCGGGGCGTCCTCGTCGCCATACCACTCGGCGATGACACGCTCGCGGGCTTCTGGGGGCAGTTCTGAGGGACGGGCATCGACGGACTCGGTCTGACGTGCGGCGAGATCCTGCGGGGCCGGGGGCGTGGCGGCGGGACCACGCCTCTCGGCCAACTCGCGGGCGAGTTGGTCCAGCTCTTCGCGTTGCTCGGGGCTGAGATCATCGAGCAGTTCCTGGGCACGCTTGCGAAGATCCTCGGCCTGCTCGCGAGTACGGGCGGCGTCTTTATCCAATCGATCGGCGTTCTTGATTGCCTCGCGGAGGCGATCGAAGGCGCCACTGGGCGCTTGCCCGTCGCCATCTGTCAACCGCTCATCGCTGGTGGGCTGCTCTTCGCCGCCGGGTTGCTCTTCGCCACCTGGTTGCTCTTCGCCACCTGGTTGCTGTTCGCCACCGGGCTGTTCTTCGCCACCGGGTTGCTCTTCACCGCCGGGTTGTTCCTCGCCACCGGGTTGCTCTTCACCGCCGGGTTGTTCTTCGCCACCGGGTTGCTGTTCACCACCGGGTTGTTCTTCTCCGCCGGGTTGGTCTTCTCCACCGGGTTGTTGTTCACCGCCGGGTTGTTCTTCACCACCAGGTTGTTCTTCGCCGCCAGGTTGCTGTTCACCACCGGGTTGCTCTTCTCCACCAGGCTGTTCTTCACCACCGGGTTGTTCTTCGCCACCGGGCTGTTGCTCACCGCCAGATTGCTCTTCGCCACCGGGTTGTT
>CBDVAM010000118.1:0-11024 GCA_965371965.1 uncultured Phycisphaerales bacterium | reverse complement strand
CATGATCCAGATCCAGAGCACCTGGTTCCCGCTTATCGATCGCAACCCGCAGAAGTGGGTGGACAACATCTATACAGACGCGGACGAAGAGGATTTCGTGAAGGCCAGGCATCGGGTGTATCGCTCGCCGAGGTATCCGACGAGGATTGTGGTGGGTGTGCTGGACGAGTAGCGACCCTCGGGCGACCCAATGGACCCGTGTGCTCGGGCTCTCGGCTCCGACCATCATCTCGATCATCGGCGTCACTTGATACACTGCACCCATGATCGTCATGTCCCTCATGTGGCTCGTCGGCATGGCCAGCCTGCTGCTGGTCGTTGTCCTCTGCATCCTCGTGCTCGTGCGCTCGCTCGTCGCCCCGCCGGGCATGGACAAGATGGCCTCGTGCGGCGCTTGCGGGCACAACCTGCACGCCCTCGACTCCGGACGCTGTCCAGAGTGCGGTGCCGACCTGACCAAGAGCGGCGTCGCCACGCCAGCCATGCTCGTCCGCCTGCGAGGCAGCACCTTCGAGGCCATCATCGCCTGGACCATCCTGATCGCCGGTGTCGGATCAACCGTCGGCGCGGTCGCGATCTCCGTGTTCGCCATGAGTTCAGCCTTTGGCGGAGCGGCGGGCAACGGCCCGGTCAATCTCACCCAGACCCTCTCGCCCCAGCCCAACTCCAACCCAGGCCAGAACGCCGCGCCTGCCAACTACACGATCGATATGACCATCGACGTCGATGTCGATTCAAAGGGTGCGGCAACATCGGGCACGATCGAGGCGGCACTCTGGAACGCCGGCGACGAGCATGTTCTTGAGTTCGACACCAAGAACGAATCCTGGGCGCTGATCGATTCTTCCGGCAACGAACTGCAATCATCGCAGACGTTTGATGAGACATCCATCGAGGCGCTGTATGTGGCCGCGGGGCTCGACATCACCGACGCCGATATCCAGACTCAGATGGACGACCTCGGCGCCGCCTTCGCGCGCGCCAAGCGGCGTCCGAATCTCATCGGCTCGACCTTCGGCACAGGATCCACCACCGGCGGCGGCCTCACCCAATCCGGAATGAGCTACAACAGCTTTGGGGTGTCCCCAGGTCTCGGTGGATACAACGTCACCGCGACGATCATCTTCCTCGTCACAGCCGGGATCTACGGCGTCGGCGTCGTCCTCATAATCATCCGCAGAGGCCGCCTGATGCGAGCGGCGGTCGCTGGCGCGGGCTAGCACATCGCGAGAATCTCACAGGCCTGATGCTCGCGACCTTACACCCGCGGCTTCGATGCCCTCTTCAGCCGCGGACTCCTCCGCAACTTCCCAAACTCCTCCCAAAACCCCGGATACGTCTTGGCCACACACCCGGGGTCCCGAATAAACACGTTCGGACGGCGCAGCCCCACGAGCGCAAGCGCCATTGCCATCCGATGATCGCCGTAGGTATCGAACTCCACCGGCGCCACATCCTTTGAGCAATCGACCCCACCCTCCGGCGGTACGATCGCCATCGCATCGGGATCCCCCGCCGCGTCCGCCTCGACGGTCACACCGATCTTGCCCAGTTCGGTCTGGAGCGCCTCGATCCGATCGCACTCTTTGACGCGCAGCGTCCGCACGCCGCGCAGCACGCTCGAACCCTTCGCGAACGCGCACACCACCGCCAGCGTGACCGCGGCGTCGGGCATCTGGCTCATATCCGCCAGCACCGGGAGGACCTTGCCCGTCCCCTCGCACACGATCCCGTCGTCCTCGTCGGTCGCCGGGCGCACCGCGACACCCATGCGGGCGAGCACGTCGCAAAGCCCCGCGTCGCCCTGCATCGGCGACGTGCCCAGCCCGCGAATCTCACACCGCGAGTTTCTAACGAGCGCCGCCGCCGCCCAGAAGTAGGTCGCCCCGCTCGCGTCGGGCTCGATGTCCATGGTGAACCCTTCGAACGCCCGCGCCGCGACCGATGCGCCGTCTGATTGCTCACCCACCGCAGGCCCCACGCGGATCACCTGCATGTCCGCGCTCGTCCGCACGCTCGCCCCCACCCGGCTCAGCATCTCCAGGGTCATCCGCACATACGACTCACTCGTCGGCGGCGCCATCAGCATGAGCGTCAAGCCCCTCGGCAGGGCCGCCCCCAGCATCAGCATCGCCGAGATGAACTGCCCCGACTGGGTCTTGCCCATCTCCAGGTCCGACTTGAGCGCCGCAAGATCCGTCGGCGGCACAATCGTGATCGGCGGACAGCCCTCCCGCCCGCCATAGCGAACATCAGCCCCCAGCGCCTCGATCGCCTCGCCCAGCTCGCCGATCGGACGCTCGCGCATCCGCTCGTTGCCATCCACCGTGATCGCCCCATCGCCCAGCACGGCAGCCGCGGCAAGAAACCTCGTCGCCGTCCCCGCGTTGTTCAGATCCAGCGTGACAGGCCCGCCGGTGCGCCACCGCCCATCAACGCCCGTAACGACGACCTCATCATCCAGAATCTCGACCCCGCCCCCGAGAGCCCGGATCGCCTCGATCATCCGGCGAGAGTCGTCGGCATCCACCAGCGCCCCGCGCAGGCGGCTCTTGCCCCGGGCCAGCGCGCCCAGCAGCAACGCCCGATTCGTCACGCTCTTGGATCCCGGCGGGCGGACCGACACGTCGAACGCCCGCGTCAGGGGCTCGACCGCCAGCGGGTCATCCAGCCCGCCAAGCCCGCCTGCCCAATTCACGCCGGGGTTATGCGCCATCGCCTACTCGTCGGCATCCCGCCGGAACACCGCAACCACGTCCTCGACGGGGATCACGAACAGGCGGTTATCGCCCTCAAAGTCCACGGGAATCCCGTTCTTGGGGTTGAACAGCACGCGGTCATACTGACGCACGGGATAGTTGTCGTCGCGGTCGATCTGCGTGCTGATCGCCACCACCCGCCCCGTGATCGTGGGGATCTCGATCTTGTCTGGCAGGTGGATCCCGGTCTTGGTCTGCTTGCGGTCCTCGTCCTTGCGGATCAGGATCCGCTTGCCGATCGGCTCGATAACTTCCAGCGTCCGCGAGGCCTTGCTCTTCGATGATCGATCAGCCATGCCCAACTGTATTCCGCCGAGCCCCGCCGGGCGGATTGACCCTCCGGTGCCACCGGTGGCTCGCCCACCGCCGCCGCCAATCCCCAGCGGATATCCTCTCCCCCGATGACCGACCTCAAAGCCCTCATCCGCGAAGTTCCGGACTTCCCCAAGCCCGGCATCGTCTTTAAAGACTTCACGCCCCTGCTCGCCGACCCCGCCGGGCTGGCCCTGGCCGTCGAGCTCATGGCAAACCCCTTCCGGGGCAAGAACATCGACTACGTCATCGGTGCAGAGAGCCGCGGCTTCATCTTCGGCACCGCCATCGCCCAGTCCCTCTCCTGCGGCTTCGTACCCCTGCGCAAGCCCGGCAAGCTCCCCCGCGACGTCCACGGCGTGGACTACGCCCTCGAATACGGCAACGACCGCCTCGAGATCCACATGGACGCCCTCGTTGAGGGCCAACGCGTCCTCGTCGTCGACGACCTGCTCGCCACCGGCGGCACCATGCGTGCCGCCTGCGAGCTGGTCACCAAGTGCGGCGCGGAGATCGCCGGCATCGCCGTGCTCATCGAACTGACGTTCCTCAAGGCCCGCGGGACACTCACCGCCCATGGCGAGGTCCATTCGGTGATTCAGTACTAACGCCGCCGACGCGACAATATCAAACCCGCCATCGCAAGCGGTGCGATGGTTCCCGGTGCCGGGTCAGCCACGAAGAACGTGTCGCCATTACGCGCGTCAACGACTGCACCGTTGATGTCGCCATCGTCACGCCACAGGCGAGCTTCGCCATTGGTCTTGGCGTCCCAGCTGTCGATGCCGCCGTTGTAGACATAATCGAACTCGAAGATCGACTCGCCACTGCTCAACGGGAAGGCACCGGCAAGGCCGCCGAGGCCCGGAGGCGTGCTGGCGAAGTCAAAGTAGTCGCTGTTCACGTCGCTGATCTCGCCGCCGAGGGCGATGATGTCCTCGTTATGAGGCCTTGTGGCGTCGGCGGGACCATCGGAAGCAACGATACGGAACAGAGGCTCGCGCCCGATCTCCCAGGCGTCAAACGGGAAGCTGAAGCCATCCTCGGTCAGCGTGATGTCGCCGTCATCGACGCCGCCGTAGGCAATGTCGACCTTGCCACCAGCAAAGCTGAGCGAATCGTGATTCACACGAAGGCTAACGCGGATGACATCGCCGGCATCGGCGTTTTGTGTCCCACGACCGGGATCGGTCAGATTCACACCATCAAGAAAATACTCCGCAAACGTCTGCCCGCTCGCCGCGCCGGCGAGGCCACTGGCAATCACCACAACTCCGACCTGCATCCGATTTCTCATTTCGTCACTCCTCGATGAATCTACGCCGACGTCGCAACCCAAGCAGCAGACCAATACCAGCCAAGGCCAACGGGCTGGGAGCCGGAATCGTGAATGGATCACCATCCCTCGCGTCAACCACCGCACCATTGATGTCGTTCCCGTTTCGCCACAGGCGCGCCGTATCGCTGGTTTCGGTGACCCAGAGCCACCCCCCACCCTGGTAGACCCAATCGAACACAAAGATCGCCTCGCCATCTTCCAGCGGGAACCCGCCGGCGAGCCCGCCGAGCCCGGGCGGCGTGCTGGCGAAATCGATGAAGTCATTGTTGACATCGGAGATTCGGACCTGATCTCCATCCTCGAATGCGATCACGTCCTCGTTGTGGGGGCGAGTCGCGTCCGCCGGCCCATCGCTGGCCACGATCCGGAACAGCGGCTCGCGCCCGATCTCCCACGGATCAAACGGGAACGAGAACCCATCCTCCGTGATCGTGATGTCCTCGTGACCCACATTTTGTTGGGCAATAATGTCAACCTTCCCGCCAGCGAAGCTCAGCGCGTCGTGATAGACCCGCAGGCTCATTCGAATCACATCGCCGCGATCGGCATTTTCTACTCCACGACCGGGATCGGTCAGATTAAAACCATCCATGAAATACTCCGCAAACGTCTGCCCGCTCGCGCCACCGGCGAGACTGCTGGCAAACACCACGACTCCGACCTGCATCCGTGTTCTCATGTCATCACTCCTCGATGAATCTACGCCGACGCCCCATCAGACCAAGCCCGAGGAGCAGCACACCAGCCGAAGATGGCGCGGGAAATCCGATGGGCCAGAACGTGTCTCCGACCCTCGCCTCAACCTCAACCCCTTCAATGTCATTCCCGTCCCGCCACAACCGCGCGCTCGCAACGGTGCTCATGTTCCAATAATCCAAGCCACCCTGATACACATAGTCGAACACGAAGATCGCCTCACCACTCTCAAGAGGGAACGCGGCGCTAAGACCGCCAAGGCCCGGCGGCGTGCTGGCGAAGTCAAAGAATTCGTCGTTCACATCGGTGATCTTGCCCCCACTCGCGACGACATCCTCGTTGTGGGGGCGCGTCGCGTCGCCCGGACCGTCGGAAGCGACGATGCGGAACAGAGGCTCGCGCCCGAGCTCCCACGGATCGAACGGAAACTCGAATGGATCCTCTCTGATCGAAATGTCACCATCGCCAGCGCCCTGGTAGACAACCTCGACCCGTCCACCCGCGAAGCTGAGGGCGTCGTGGTTCACCCGCACCGACAACCGAACCACGTCGCCGGGCAAGATGTCTGCACCCAAGCCACGGTCGGGGTCGGTGAGGTTCACTCCATGAATGAAGAACTCGGCGAACGTCTGCCCACTCGCCGACGCCGCCAGGCCGACGACGAAGATTGAACTGAGGGCGCCAACAAGCCTTTTCATCTCCGACCTCCGTGCCCCCCGGCCGCCGCCAACATGTCGCACCTACACGACACCATACTACCGTATCCCTCGATGGGATCCCAAGGTTGCCCTCAACTCTCGCACGCCGCACGGCTGGACGAGGAGGCGTCCGATAGACCCTCGTGGAGAAGCCTCAGCACCCCGCCGCGAACAGATCCAAGTACGCGAAGAAGTCGTCGGCGTCGCAGTCGCCGCAGCCGTCGATGTCGCAGATGTCCATGTCACCGTTGGCGAATGCGTCAAGATAGATGAAGAAATCGTCGGAGTCAGCGTCGCCGTCGCCATCGAGATCAGCCGGGCATCTCGCCATGACGATCAGACCCTTGCCGAAATCCGCCGGCACAACGGCACCGTTGATGTCGTTGCCATCGCGCCAGAGACGAGCCTCGCCCGCCGACGCGATCGAGACAACGTCCACCTCGCCGACATACTCGTAGTCGAACACGAACAGCCGGTCCCCCGACGCAACCGGGAATTCCCCACCGAGCCCCCCGAGCCCCGGCGGCGTCGACGCGAAATCAAACCACCCCGTAAAATCGCTCCTGAGCTGCTCGTCGGTGATCACCGTGTCCACGCCATACAGACCGGGATCGGGACGCGCGCTGACATTCCCGCCATTTCCGTCGGGCACATCTCCAACAATCCGCATGATCGGCGTGCGCCCCACGTTCCAATCGGATCGACCGCCATCCTCCTCCAGCAGCCCAATATCCGCCGGCACAACACCCTCGAGCAAGATGTCCAGCTTCCCGCCGGCGTAGCTCAGCCCGTCGTGCAGCGTCCGCACCGCCACCCGAATCGTGTCCCCCGGGCTCGCCATGAGCGCGTGCCCCGCCTGGCCCGTATCCAGGTTCTCGCCGTCCACGATGTAGGTCACAAACGTCTGGCCCACCGCAACAGAAGAAGCCATCGCCACAACAGCGCTCATCGTTCTCGCAGAAACCATCACGTCACCTCCTGCATGCAAGCCGCTTCAACTCTAGAACCCCGATCCATCACACTCCCCGGCGACGCCCCGCAGCGCACGCCGCGATCCCCAGCAGCACCACCCCCGCGGGTGCCGGGCTCACCACCAGCGTGTCCCCGTTGAACGCCGGCACCTCGATACCATTCAGATCACTGTCATCACGCCACAGGCGCGCACGCCCGCTGTGCCCCGCGTCCCAGAGATCGATCCCTCCGTCATAGATGTAATCGACCCGAAACACATCTTGACCCGACACAAGCGGAAACGCTCCGGAGATCCCTCCAAGGCCCGGCGGCGTGCTCGCAAGATCGATGAAGTCATCGTTCACATCTGTGATCGTGCCGTCAGGGAAACCCACGACGATCTCGTTGTATGGATAAGGAGCAAACTCCGGCGCATCGGAAACAGCCATCCGCAGCACGTAGTTACGCCCGACCTGCCATGGATCCCAGTGCACAAAGTCCTCCGAGATCCGCATGTCATCCCGTTCAACGCCGTCTGAGAGAAACTCGACCTTGCCCCCCGCATACGCGAACGCATCATGCTCCACTTTCATGGCGATGCGAATGAGATCGCCAGGCTGTGCGTCGTCCAGTCCGCGCCCGCCGTTGGTCCTGTTCTCGCCGGACATCATGTAGGTGACAAACGTCTGGCCGCCCGCGGAGGCGACAACACCTGCCAGTGCGATCAGAGGCACTATCCGAGTGACAGGTTTCATTCCGATCCTCCGATTCTTACCGCCGACGATGCGCCGCCAAGGCACCGGCGATCCCAAAGAGAGCCAACACCCCCGGCGCCGGGCTCACCACCAGCGTGTCCCCACTGAACGTCGGCACGACAAGGCCGTTGATATCGCCGAACTCCCGCCAGAGCCGCGCGACGCCCTCATGCCCTGAGTCCCACAGATCCATACCGCCCTGGTACTCGTAATCGAACACAAAGATCGGATCACCGCTCTCGATCCAGAACGGCTCGAACGGCCCGAACTGCGGCGTGCTTGCAAAGTTGAAGAAGTCGTCGTTCAGGTCGGTGATCTTCCCGCCCAGCGCGATCACGTCGATATTGTGTGGGCGGGTCGCGTCCTCCGGCCCGTCGCTCGCCACGATCCGGTGGAGCACATGCCGTCCGATCTCCCAGGGATCCTGCGGCAATCCAAACCCGTCCTCGGTGATCGTGATGTCCCCATCCTCGACACCACCGTACAGCATCTCCACCCCGCCCCCGGCGTAGCCGATCGCATCGTGCTCAACCGTCAGGCTCATCCGGATGACATCGCCCGCCTGTGCCGCGTCTAGCCCGCGCCCAGCGTCGGTCCGGTTCTCGCCGGCCATCTGGTAGATCACAAACGTCTGGCCCACCGCAACAGAAGAAGCCATCGCCACAACAGCGCTCATCGTTCTCGCAGAAACCATCACGTCACCTCCTGCATGCAAGCCGCTTCGATTCTAGAACCCCGATCCATCACACCCGCCGGCGACGCCCCGCAGCGCACGCCGCGATCCCCAGCAGCAGCACCCCCGCAGGCGCCGGGCTCACCACCAGCGTGTCCCCGCTGAACGCCGGCACGACAAGACCGTTGACGTCATTGCCCGGCCGCCACACTCGCGCCGTGCCGTTGTGCCCCGCATCCCAGAGATCCTCGCCGCCGTCGTACACATAGTCGAACACGAAGATCGGGTCTCCGCTGTAGATAATCCCAATGCCAAATCCCCCGAGCCCAGGCGGCAAGCTCGTAAAGTCGAAGAAGTCGTTGTTCGAGTCCGTGATCTTGCCAAGGGCATCGAACGCGATCACGTCCTCGTTGTGCGGCCGCACCGCATCGGCAGGGCCGTCCGAGGACACGAGTCGTGTCAGCACATGCCGCCCCAACTCCCAAGGATCGAACTCAGACCCGTACTCGTCCTCTGTGAGTGTAATATCGCTCTGCGCAACACCCCGATAGAGCATCTCCGCCTTGCCCCCGGCAAAGCTGTACGCATCGTGCTCGACCGTCAGGCTCATCCGGATGACATCGCCGGCCAGCGCGCCATCAAGCCCGCGCCCGCCGTCGGTCCGGTTCTCGCCGGCCATCTGATAGATGACAAACGTCTGCGCTCCTGCCGCCGCGCACAAGCACCCGACCAATCCGCCCGCAACTGGAATCCGTCGCATCGCGTTCCCCTTATCAACCGCCCGGTTCGCACCGCGTCCCGGAAAACGCCAAGGGTCTTGGTGCAACGTCTCAGCGTGACATGCCAAAGCCCTCGCCCTGAACAAACGCCCGATCGCACAATAGAAGGATAACACATGGCTTGGCCCAAGGGGGCAATACCCCGCCTGCACCCGCGCTGTAATCGATTTCTTCCACGATTACGTCCATCGCGACACCTTGTAACCGCTCGCCATCGCGACCGTCCTCGGCGGACCCCGATCAGACCGAGCGCCGACGCCGCCCCGCGACCAGCAAGCCCAGCCCAATCACGCCCATACCACTCGGCGCGGGGCTCACCACAAACGTCGCCCCGCTGCTCGCCGGCACGTCGATGCCGTTGATGTCCGTTCCATCGCGCCAAAGCCGAGCTCGACCGTTGTGTCCCCCGTCCCAAAGATCCACACCGCCCTCGTAGACATAGTCGAACACAAAGATCGCCTCTCCATTCGCCAACGGGAACGCCGCCGCGAGCCCGCCAAGGCCGGGAGGCGTGCTTGCAAAATCGAAGAAGTCGTCGTTCACATCCGTGACCTTGCCGACTCCATCGCCCAGAGCCTCAACATCAACGTTGTGCGGCCTCCGTGTGACGACCGGACCATCGGAAGCCACGATCCGAAAAAGCGCCTCTCGCCCAAACTCCCAAGGATCGTACGGAAACCCCGAAGAGTCGTCCTCGAGCACCGCGATCGCACCGGAACGAACGCCCGCATAGAGCATCTCGACCTTCCCCCCGGCATAGCTCAACGCATCGTGCTCGACGCGCAGGCTCATGCGGATCACATCGCCAACATCGGCATCGCCAGTTCCGCGATCCCGATCGGTCAGATTGACACCATCAAGAAAATACCGCGCAAACGTCTGTGCATCCGCGGCGGAGCACGCCCACACCGCACAGGAAATCGACACCGCCCGGGCAACATGCATGAGAACCTCGCAAGCTGCCCCCCCCGGTGGTTACTGAATAGTACTAGCATACCCCAGATCGCCTGATCCTGCAACTATCGGCGGATTGGCATCCCTCATACCGCCCGACGGGCACCCCGGAGAGAAGGCCCATCCAACCCTTGCCCGAGGCCCGCCGCTCCAGAAAGACAGCCCCCGGCCAGTCGGCCGGGGGCTGTGGTCAGCTAAGAGTTGTGTCAGTTGCGATTAGCGACGCCGACGACCGGCAACCAGACCACCGAGGCCCAGAAGGGCGAGGCTGGCCGGCGCGGGGGTGACGAAGAACGTGTCGCCGCTGCTGGCGTCAACGACGGCGCCGTTGATGTCGCTGCCATCGCGCCACAGGCGGGCGCTGCCGTTGTGGCCGGCGTCCCAGGAGTCCGTGCCACCCTGGTAGGTGTAATCGAACACGAAGGTCGCCTCACCACTCTCCAGCGGGAACGCAGCGGCGAGGCCGCCCAGGCCCGGAGGCGTGCTGGCGAAGTCGAAGAAATCGTCGTTGATATCGGTGATCTTGCCACCATTGGCGACAACCTCAACATTGAACGGCCTGGTCGCGTCGCCGGGACCATCAGAAGCAACGATACGGAACAGAGGCTCGCGCCCGATCTCCCAGGGGTCAAACGGGAAGCTGAAGCCATCCTCGGTCAGCACGATGTCCCCATCGCCAACGTCGCCGTACAGGATCTCGACCTTGCCACCGGCATAGCTGAGAGAGTCGTGGTTCACACGAAGGCTCATGCGGATGATGTCGCCCGCGTCGGCGTTCGTGGTGCCACGACCGGCATCGGTCAGATTCTCGCCGTCAAGGAAGTACTCGGCAAACGACTGGGCGTTCGCGGCGGTGGCCATGCCGGCAACGGCGAGCAAAATCACACTCTTCTTCATTTTCAATCTCCTCACAAGCACATGTTTCAGAGGGGTTTCGACCCCAACCATTTCTCAAACTCACGGAAACCGATGTTTCCTGACCCACGCACAACATGCCCCACTTCCAGCACCCCGGCAACGAATCTGGAAAAGAAGTCCAGTTTTTCTCCAATGCCTCCGTATCCCCCAGCCCCAGCCAAAGTCCTATAACGTCAAGGCATCAGGCATC
>CBDVAM010000117.1:0-11060 GCA_965371965.1 uncultured Phycisphaerales bacterium | reverse complement strand
AGGGGTACGTCGAGAACTGGACGACCGCACAGTTCGCGGCCTACGCCCGCTCAATCGGAGGCAGCTACACCGTGCTCTGCCGCGACCATGGCGGACCCTGGCAGGGAACCAACGAGGAGACCCTGACCGTCGATCAGGCCATGGCTAGCGCCAAGCGGTCGATCGCCGAGGATATCGAGCAGGGCTTCGGCGTCATCCATCTCGATCCGAGCATCGGCGAGTCAACCCGCACGACCGAGCAAACGCTGGCGTTGCTTTTCGATCTGTACGATTTCACACTCGACACCGCCGGCGCGCTTGGACGCGAAATCGAGATCGAGATCGGTACCGAGCAGCAATCGGGCGAGGTCGCCGGCATCGAAGACCTGATCACGTTTCTCAAGGCCGTCTCGAAGTTCTGCCGCGAAGGCAGGCGTCAACCACCCCTGTTCTGCGTCGTGCAAACGGGCACGCTCGTCCGCGAGATGCGCAACGTCGGCCTTACCGAGGGCCGCAAGAACGAAGAGTTCGACCAGCGTTACGCCGTGCAGACCATGGAACGCAATGTCCGCGCCCTCGCCGACGTCGCATATATCAGCGGCGTCTTCGTCAAGGAGCACAACGGCGACTACCTGAGCGACGGCTCCATGGCGACCCGGCGGGACTGGAAACTCGGCGGCGTCAACATCGCGCCTGAACTCGGCATCACCGAGACCAGAACGCTCCTGTCAGTCTGCACCGAGCTTTCCCTCACCGGCGAGCGCGACGCGATGCTCCGAATCTTCTATGAGTCCGGCAAGTGGGACAAGTGGATGCGACGCGAAACTCTGGCCGACGACCTGGACCGCGCCGTTATCGCGGGGCATTACTCGTTTGCAAACCCCGAGATCATCGACCTCCGTGCGCGCGTCGCAAGAGAGGCCCAATCTCACGGCATCGATCTCGAGAGCATTATCCGCCATTCGCTGACCGCGGCCCTCCGGCGAATGATCTGGTGCCTCGGGTACCACAACGCTCCGGCGGTCCCAGCGCGTGAGGCCCTCGCGACCAACGTCGCGAGCCGGGGCATTCCCATGACGACGATTGAACCAAAGACTCCAACCCCGGCCGACGAGACCAAGAACTACTCGGGCAACATAGTCCGTTGCTACGGGCGTGATCTCGCAGCGAATCAAGCGATCCGCACGCTCGCCCAGGGTGACTATTCATACGACATAGTACGATTGACCCCCGGCATGAACCTCCACCGCGAGGACCTGCGATCCGTCGCGCTCTGGGTGCTCTCGGGTGCCATCACCATCCAGGCCGGCCAGAATATCGTGACCGCGAGCACCGATGAAGCCGCGCTCGTCGAGAGCATTGGCTTGACATTGAGCATCGCCCAAGGCTGCGAGCACGCGCTCGTTCTGGTCGCAGGCATCCAAAGCACATCTATCCTCCACGCTCCCGGCGTGCGCGTCTTCACCCGCGATCAGCTCAAGCGCGTCGACAAGCCGTGGGGCGAAGAGATCTGGATCAATGGCCGCCATCCCGGATTCGCCTTCAAACGCATCGTGCTCAAGGCCGGGCACCGAACCAGCCTGCAGTACCACGAGCTCAAACGCGAGACGAACCTGCTCGTGAGCGGCGAGGCCGTTCTGCACTTCGCAGAGCAAGAGGGAGTCGTTTCCGGTCCGACGAGCACCGTGGAACTGCTCCCGGTCTCGGCCTTGGATGTCGCCCCGGGCGTGCTCCACCGCATCGAGGCGACAACCGACGTGACCCTCTTCGAGGTCTCGACCCCGCACCTCGACGACGTTATCCGTGTCAGCGACGATGCCGACCGACCCGATGGCCTGATCTGCGCCGAGCACGAGACCCAACACGACACCAACCCTGACGCCAAACACCAACGCACCACGGAGGCCGCGTGAGTCGGCGCGACACGATCTGCATCCTGACCGCCGGCCAGGGCACGCGGATGGGTGACTCGTTGTCCTGGATGAACAAGGCCCTACTCCCCCTCGCCGAGCGAGCCGCCATCTCGCTGCTCATCGAGACGTTCGGCGACCACAACCGATTTGTCATCGGCCTCGGGCACAAGGCCCAGCAAGTCCGAGGCTATCTCGAACTCGCCCACCCCAACATCGAGTTCGCCTTCGTCGATGTCGATCCCTGGACCGGCCCCGGCAGCGGCCCCGGGCGCTCGCTCCTGTGCTGCAGGCAAGCCATTGGCGAGAACACCCCGTTCTACTTCGCTCCCTGCGACGCCGTGCTCGCGCCGGACACCAAGTTCGATCACGCCGGCAACTGGGTCGGCGTCGCCGAGGTGCCTGAACACACCTCAGACCGCTACTGCAACTTTGAGATCCACGCCGAGCAAGTGTTGTCGATTGCAGACAAACGGCGGGTCAGTAACGCCGTCCACCGAGCATTCACCGGCATCATGCGGATCGAGTCCACAGCGTGTTTCTGGTCGGGCCTGGAGCATAGCAACGAGATCGCGGGCGAAGAGCAGATCTCCGCCGGCCTCGCCCAGCTCGTCCGCAACGCCATGCTCCACGCATACCCGATCTCTTGGACGGACATCGGTGAGGAATCCCTCTATCGCGCAGAACTCACCCGTCGCACCAGCTTTGACTTCTCAAAGCCAGGAGAGGCCCTCTATATTCTCAACAAGCGTGTAATTAAGATGTTCAATGACCCGGGCGTGGCGCGCGGACGCAACGACCGGGCCCGCAGCGTCGACGCCGTCTTCCCTCCGATGCTCGACGCGTCAGAGGGCTTCGTCGCCTACGAGTTTGTCGAAGGCACGACGCTCTACCAATCCGTCGATCGCGAGAGCCTCGCGGGACTCCTGGCCGGGTTGTCCGAGCACCTCTGGCATCCAGTCAGCGTCGACCGCGACGAGTTTACGAGTGCCTGCGAGCGGTTCTACAAGCACAAGACGCTCGACCGAGTCCGCATGCTTGAAGACCTCGGCGTGCTCCACTGCGAGCCGGCGCGGGTAGACGGAACTCAGCTCCCGGGCGTGCGCGACCTGCTCGATCGCATCGACTGGAGCCGGCTCAGCGCCGAGGGCAAGCCCGTCATCTTCCATGGCGACCTCCAGTTTGACAACGTCCTCGCAAAGCCAGACGGCACCTTCACGCTACTCGACTGGCGTCAGGATTTCGCCGGCTGGATACACGCCGGCGACCTCGATTACGACCTCGCCAAGATGATCGGCGGCATCCGCATGGACTACGCCCGCATCAAGCGCGGCGAGATGAGCTACGCGATCGAGGCCGGCAATGCCCGACTTTGGGTCCCATCTTGCGAGAACGCCGCGCAGCTCGAACGCGACGCCCTTGAGTTCGCCACGAAGATCGGACGTGATCCCGCGCGACTTCGCCTCCTGGTCGCGCTGATCCACCTCAACATGGCGCCGCTGCACACCGAGCCATTCTGCTCGCTCCTGCGCGACGCGGCACGCCGCGAGCTCTCAGACGCACTCTCCCAAACCACGCTCGAGTGCGCCGTATGAGACTCGGCCCCGAGACAAGGCTGTATGTCTCGGTCTCTGCACGCCCGGGGAACTTCGGCGCGACCGTCTACGCCGAGCTCTTCCGGCGACTTAGCATCGACGCCGTCTATCTGCCCCGCCCGGCCCCGCCCCGGGCCCATCAGATCACCGACGCGATGCGAGCCCTCGCCATCGACGGCTGCAGCGTCTCAAGCCCACACAAAGCCGCGGTGATGCAATACGTTAACGCAATCGCCCCCACCGCCCAGGCTGCCGGTGCCATCAACACCATCGTGCGAGAACCCGATGGCCGCCTCACCGGACACTGCACCGACGTCGACGGCGTGTGCGGCGCGCTCCAAGGTCAGACTATCACCAGCGCCCTCATCTTCGGCAATGGCGGCGTGGTCGGCCCTGCGGTCGCGGCACTGCGAAGCATCGCCGTCGAACGCATCGCCATCTGCGCCCGCGACTCTGACCGAGCCGCACGCACAGCCAAAGCCCTCGGTGTAGAAAGCCTGCACCTACCCGAGGCCCTTCAAGAACGATTTGACGTGCTCATCAACGCCACCCCCGGCGGGCGCGAGCCCGACGACACGCCCGAGCTCTTCGAGCTCCTCACGCGCGCAGGAGGCCTGCTCGACATGCCCGTCGCCATGGACGACCCAACCGCACTCCACCGATGCGCAACTAATGCCGGTCTCTGGGTCCGCTCCGGCGTCGACATGTGCGTTCACCAGATCGCCGCGCAGGCGCAGCTTTATCTCAGGCCAGATACCCCGATCGACACAACAACCATCTATGAGATTCTCGGCGCTCGCTCTGCGGCGCAGAACGGGGCGTGAGCGAGGTCCCTTCTGAAGCGGGGCACGACCCTAGTTAGGGCGGACGGTCTCTCGTGCCGTCCTGGGTTGCGAGCGGTGTGAACTGACCATTCCCCGTCGTGCCCAGATATTCGGCTCATGCCGCAACCCGATCGTACGACCGAAGCAATCCACCGAGTCGGTTGCTACGCCGCGGATGGGTCGCCCAGGTTCACCGATGTGGCCTTCGAACACGAGGCCCTCCATGAACCGGCAACTTCGAGTGCCCGAGAGCGGTCTCAAAGATGGAGTGGCGCTTGAGAAGTTGCGCCCAGATTCTCCGCTGCGGAGTCCGCCCGAGTTCCGTACCCATACCCGCGACCCACCCACACCGGGTATCGCTCAACGCGAACCACCGCTTCTTTGGGTCGACCGTCGCAGGACTCGCTTCGCCTCGCGCCGGTACTCGTTCCCCCCCTTCCGCCGCTCGTTGAGCAATCCGTCAATAATGACCCTCCGCACCCGCCAGGGTTGTCGCAGCATCGACATCCCGTTAGGCTGTGCATCGGCGGAACCCTTGGACAGCACGCGAATCGGCGATTCGCTGGAGACGGTGAACGGTGCAACTGCACGATCAACAAACTCAGGTTCGCGAGCCGCCCCAGACGGTTGGGCACGAGCCCGGGTTCTGGTCAACCTGCTGCTGCGCCCACAGCCGCAAGGTGCTCATGGCCTGGATGGTCGTGTGCTTCTTCACGCAGACCGCGCTTGTCTACCTCGACCCATCCAACAACACAGCCCTCTCCGATACCGCTCGCCAGGGTCGCCGGATCTGGAACCGGAACAACTGCCAGAGCTGCCACCAACTCTACGGCTTCGGCGGGTTCCTCGGGCCCGACCTGACCAACGCCGCCGAGCGCGTCCCGCCAGAGCGCCTGCGCCACCTGCTCACCGAGGGCTCGGGGCGTATGCCCGCCTTCGGGTTCTCGCAACGCCAGATCACCGCGGTCGGCGAGTTCCTCGAGGCCATGCATGAGACCGGGCGCGGGCAGGCCCGCATGGTCAGCGCGCAGACAGACAGCGACTGGGGCAGACGCCTCCTCGCATCCATCCGCACCGAACTGGACGCCTCACCCGATGCACAGGTCAGCGACGGTTTCCAACTGTTCATCAGCCGCGGCTGCCAGGGCTGTCACGCCCCCTTCGGCCCGGTCCGTGCGGACGTGCCGGACCTGGTGGGTGTTTTCGATCGGCTGACCGAGCCCGAGATCAGGCAGGTGCTCGAGGTCGGGCGGCTGCCGCGCATGCCGCGCCCCAACCTCGATTCTGACGACGAGCGCGAGCGCATCTTTGCGTTCCTGTCCTGGCTGGATGGACACCGCAAGTCTCTGCCCGAGCGTGCGCCGGTGTCCGAGGAACCCCGCTTCAACGTCTCGGAACTACCCTGGTGGGAGTTCCCTTGATGGGCTCGCCCTTGATCGAAGACCAAACCGATGCGCCGGCCCGGCCCGACCCGATCCGACGCAAGGCCACGCTTGCATTCATCCGCGGCGGGCTCATCTCGCTGGCTGTCGCTTTGCTCGCGGGTCTCAGCGGCGTCTTCTTCTACTACGCCCCCACCGCCGAGTTCCTGGAGGCCCGCGGGGTCGCCTTCCAGGCCCTGCGCCCCATTCACACGACGTTCGCCGCGGTCTGGATCTTCCTCGGCGGAGTTGCGATGGTCCATCGCTACCTCGAAGACCATGCGGGTCCGCCGAGCAATGGCGAGCGATTGCGCTTGCGGATCCAGATCCTGCTGTGGCTGTTTGCGGGCGTGGGCGTTCTTGCGACGGTCGCGTCGGGGATCTTCTCCGGACGCGAGTACCTGGGTTTTCATCCCGCGTTCTCGATCCCCATCCTGCTGGGCTGGATTCTGTTCGCCTGGAACTTCTTTAGCGCCACCTGGCGAGGCTTCTGGGACAGGCCCGTCTACGTCACCATGTGGGGAGTCAGCGTCCTGTTCTTCATCTACACGTTCGTGGAGCAGCACGCGTGGCTGCTGGCGGGGGTCTTCGAGGACCCAATAGTCGATCTTCGGATGCAATGGAAGGCGACGGGCACTCTGGTCGGCAGCTTCAACCTTCTTGTGTATGGATCGCTCTACTTTATCGGTGAGAAGCTCTCGGGTGACCGCCGGCTCGCGCACTCGAAGCTGGCCTGGGCGCTGCTCGGCGTCGGCCTGCTCAACTCGTTCACGAACTTCGCGCACCACACCTATCACATCCCCCAGAGCGAACTGGTCAAGTGGATCAGCTTCGTCGTCAGCATGACCGAGGCGATCATCCTGGCGCGGGTCGTCTGGGATATCGCCAGGGCCGTCTCGCAGCGCGCAACGGGTACGTTCGATTCGACCCGCCACTTTCTCGTCTCGGCCAAGTGGTGGACCGGCGCCATGATCGCCAGCGCAATCCTGCTCTCGATCCCGCCGCTGAACGCGATCATCCACGGCACACAGGTCGTCACCGCGCACGCCATGGGCACCGAGATCGGCATCGACAGCATGGCCCTGTTCGCCGGCGTCTGCTGGATGCTCGGCGAGATCGAGGTTCGCCGCGGGCGCGACGGCACCAGCCTGCACACACCGCGCATACGCTGGTCGGCGATCGGGCTGAACGTCTTTGCCGCGATACTGATCGTCTGGCTGCACTTCTCGGGCACGGTCGTCGGCATCAACCGCTACCAGGGTCTGCCCGCCCCGGATTGGCTCGCCACCAGCAGCCCGCTGGTATTCATCGGCGCGGGCATCGGCGTCGCGTCATGCATGACACTACTGCTCGCGCGATGGCTCGTGCTCGCCTTCAAGCCCGCCGCTTAGACCTTGCCCGTTGTGCGCGCGGTGCGGCTCTCACCAACGTGCGCCCGCAGTGCCTTCACTCCCCGGGCTTGGGTTTGGGTTTGCGGGTGGACGCCTTGCGCGACGCCGGCGTGGTGATCTTGGTCTGTGACCCCTGAGCGCTGGCATCGCACAGGGGGACCACGCTGTCCTCATGATTGATCAGATCGGCGATGGACGTCCCCGAGAAGAGACGGGCGGTCTCGGCGATCGCGTCATCGAGCAGGCGGTGCACGGCGCACAGGTGGGTGTGCCCGGGGATCCCCAGCGGGCACTTCTCGATGCGATCGATCATGGTGTCGGAGGCACGCAGGACGTCGAGGACCGAGATCGCCGACGGCACCTTCGCGAGAGAGAAGCCGCCGCCCGAGCCCCGCTGGGCGATGAGGATGCCCTCCTTGGAGAGCATGCGCAGGATCTTGTGCAGGTAGTCGAGCGGGACCTGGGTCGCGACGGCGATATCCTGGGCGACAGACGGCCCCCCACCGATCTGGGCGAGGTGGACGGCGGCTCTCAGCGCGTATTCGGACGTTTGTGAAATCATGGGCAGCGAGAGGGCATAATGGACCCGTAGGTCCATTCTATGCCCTCTATTGGGGGTTGTCCGGGGCTTGTCGGCGTCAACCTTGGATCTCCTTCGGGCGTGATCTTGGATCTCATGGGCTTTGGCTCCGTGTCGCCTCGAGCGGCGGCGACCTCACTGGATCAGATAGAACATGGGAAAGAGGAAGACCCAGATGGCAACGGCGAGAAACCAGTAGTTGCGCACGAGCTTCAGCGGGAGATCATGCGACGGGCGATACGGGATCTGCACGGCGCGGTAGATGAGACTCAGGAGAATCGAGAGTCCGATGAGGACTTGGATGGCGTGCACGCCGGTCGTGACCAAGAAGATGGCGAAGAACAGACCTGCCCGAACGGGGCGAGGGGCCGGCTCAAAGGCATCCGCGCTCAGCCCGGACGGCCCGAGGTCGGCGAGCGGGAGACTCGAGCTGGGAATCCAGAACCCGTCACCAGATTCGATGTCCTCGGGCGTGCCCGAATCGAGCGGGGCAGCCTCATCGTCGTCGTCACCTTCGCCAGGCGGACTGATGGCGTCGGTCTCCGCCTGTTCATCATCCGCCTGCTCGTCGCCGGCGTCCGGGGGAACTTCATCTTCGATCGGAATCTGAATCGTGCGGATGTAGGCGATGACGTCCATCAACTGCGGGCCCTTGAGCAGTGGGTTTCCCCCCTTGGGCGGCATCGGTTTTCCGGTCGTGTTCAGGGGATCAGCCACCGGTCGGCCCGCTCTGATAAACGCGAGCAAGGCCGGATCATCCAGATCCCGCAAGAACTCGCTGCTGCGAAGGTCCTTGCCCTGCCCTTCGACGCCCTCGCCGCCCACACCGTGGCACGATCGGCACGTGGCCTGCCAGAGCCCGCGCCCGACGCTCACATCGCCGGGACCCAGTTCGCCCGCGCCGCCATCGCCTCCCATAGCCGCAGCGCCGAGCGGGGCGCCCCAGCCCAGCCCTTGGCGGAAGGAGTTCTCGTACTCGACAGACTGAACCGCCAGGAACATGACGCCCGCGACGAAGGTCGTGCTCAGGGCCGCGATCATCAGCCAGCGGTTGGATCTTGCTGCGATACCCCCCGCGGCTGCTATCGGCAGGCAACTCAAGATCAGGACGACCGTGTTCGTGACGCCGTGCCCCGAAGGGAGGAACTGCGAGCCCCATCCGAACAGGCTCGGCGAGAGGAATCGAACGGCGACCTGGGCCAGGAGCATCGCGCCAAAGACCAACAAGACCAGCGCGAGCGAGAGCCACACCAGCCACTGGGCGGTGGCCTTGGGTGTGCTATCGGCGGTTGTCTCGGACGGCATTGACATGACGCGTTTCCAGAGTTAGCTCTCGGTCAGGGGTTCTTCACATACGCGTTGGGTCGGAGGTAGAACCACCAGTTGATCACGAGGCAGACAAAGTAGAAAATCGCGAAGCCGTACAGTGCGTTCTCGGGTGTCACCGCCTTGATCTGCTCACCGAAGACCTTGGGGATGATGAACGCCCCGTACGCCGCGACGGCGGAGGTCCAGCCGAGCACGGGTCCCGCCTGTTCCTTGTCGAAGACGATGGCGATTGTTCTGAAGGTCGATCCGTTGCCGACGCCGGTGGCAGCGAAGAGGAGGATGAAGAGGCCGAAGAAGGGCCAGAAGTACTGCTCGGGGGTTTCCGACTGGTAGGCCTTACTCATGAAGTAGGCAACCCCAAGGGCAGAGCCGATCATCACGATCGCGACCACCTGGGTGACCTTTGCTCCGCCGACCTTGTCAGAAACCCAGCCACCGAGCGGGCGGATCAGGGCACCGATGAATGGTCCCATCCAGGCGAACATGAGCGCGCTTGGTCCGTTGGCGTTGATGGTGTCATGGGTCAGCACGCCATCGGCGCCCGTGATGTGCTGGAAGCCGAAGATGACCTTGATTGCCAGCGGGAAGGCGGCGGAATATCCGATGAACGAGCCGAAGGTCATGACATAGATGACTGTCATGGCCCAGGTGTGCTTGTTGCCGAAGATCTTGTACTGGTGTTTGAGGTTCTGCTTGAGGTCCCCCCAACTCAGGTACCTCATGAGCAATACCGTTGCGATGATGACCAGCGGCAGAACAACCCACTTGCTGAGGAGTCCCAGCCCGGTGGGCTCGGGAAGCAGGAGATAGAGACCCGCCATGGCGGTCACAAAGGCGATGATCAGCAGAAACACGATCTTGGCGAACGCCGCAGGAGGGCTGCCGATGTCCGGCGACACCGACTCGGTCCTGAGGTTGTTCATCCCGAACCAGCCGAGAAACGCGAGCGGAACCAGGAATAGCAGCCAGACAAACCCCGCGTTGTGGATATAGGTCTCGGTTCCCGCTTCGATCTTGCCTATCAGCGTGCCGCTGGAGTTGACCAGCGTCATCGAGTCTCCGCCGAAGATGCCGAAGATCATCACCAGGGGAACCAGGATCTGCATGGTGGTGACGCCGAAGTTGCCGAGCCCGGCGTTGAGGCCGAGCGACATCCCCTGCACTCGCTTGGGGAAGAAGAAGCTGATGTTGGACATGGAGGATGCGAAGTTGCCGCCGCCGAAACCGCTGAGCAGCGCGAGTCCCTGGAAAACCCAGAGCGGCGTCGACTGGTCCTGGAGGGCGAAGCCCGTCCCGATCGCGGGGATCATCAGCAGCGCGGTGGTGAAGAAGATCGTGTTGCGCCCGCCCGCGATTCGGATGAAGAACGTGCTCGGGATGCGCAGGGTCGCACCCGACAACCCGGCGATCGACATCAGCGTGAAGAGCTCTGCCTGCTCGAAAGGAAAGCCGAGGTTGAGCATCTGGACGGTAATGATGCTCCAATAGAGCCAGACCGCGAATCCGCAGAGCAGGCTGGGGATAGAGATCCACAGATTTCGGCGAGCGACCCGCTTGCCGGTGCTCTCCCAGAACTCGTTGTCCTCCACGTCCCATTTGTCGATGTTTGCCGACATTGCTCAGGTCTCCTTGCTCGCAACTTCGCGAGAGGGTCAGAGGATCTCAGGTTCCTTCTCGGCGTCGATGCGGAGCAGATGGTCCAGCGAGAACGGCCCGGAGCCTCGCCATACCAGGAGCACAAGGGTGAAGAACACGAACAGCGTGAACTGGAACCCGGTGTTCGTGCCCAGCAGGGACCCCTCCGCCGTGCCGGTCAGATGCACGATAACCGCCCCGAGGAGGATCAGCGCATTGGCTGCCGCGGCGACGCGGGTCACAAATCCCAGGGCGAGGCTCGCTCCCGCGATGCAGTGCGCAAAGACAACCGACCACGCGATCATGGTCTGCCCCTCGCCCAGGCCCTGGCCGAGCGACTCCTCCAGCGCGGACATGTTCATGATGAAGTAGATGCCCTTGATCATCAGCGCGACG
>CBDVAM010000116.1:0-11112 GCA_965371965.1 uncultured Phycisphaerales bacterium | reverse complement strand
CACTCTTCCCTCTTCGCTTTTCGCTTTTCGCTTCTTCCTCCCTCTCCCCCTACCTCAACACCCGCTCGCAAATCTCGATCGCTACTCCGACCCGGTCCGCCACCCGCTCCAGATCGATCTGCATCACGTCCCTCGGCGTCGCCACGTCCATCTCCGCCATGAGCCCCCGGCGCACCGGGAAGTTCCGCGAATCGCTCGCCATCATCGCCCGCTCGGTCGCCTCGCTCAAGATGGCCTCGATCAGCAGGGCCGCGCCTTTGGGATTCGGTCCGCCGGCGACCATCGCGACGGTGTTGGGCATGACCATCGCCCCGGGCGACCACGCCTCACCATCGCGAGGCTCGTCCAGACGCTCATACACCAGCCCGACCTTCAAACCCTCGCGCTGGGCGGCGAACACATCGTCGGTGTCGGTCAATCCCACGTCGATCGTGCCCCGCGCGATCTCGCGCACGACCGTCGCGTTGCCATCCAGCACGCGAACGCCGTTGGCCGTCATCGCCCTAAGCCACGCCTCGAACACGTCCGCGCCCCACAACTCCACCAGCGCCGCCATGTGCCCGCGGGTCGTCCCAAACTGCGGGCGTGCGATCCCCACGCGTCCGCGCCATCGCTCGTGCGTCAAGTCGGCGAGGGAAGTGGGGGCGTCGCCCGCATCAACGCGATCGGACGCGTAGGCGATCACCCGCGCCCGCTGCGCAAAGCCGATCCACAGGTCGTCCTTCCCCCGCAACTGCGCGGGCCAGGTCGCGCCCTCGCCGGCGTCCGGCTCAACACCCATTGGCGCCAGCACGCCCTCGCGCGCCAGGCGGATCGTCCCGAACGCCTCGCTCGACCACCAGACATCGGCCCGCCGCCTTCCGCGCTCGCTGAGCACCCTCTCCACCAGACCCGTCGTCTTGGTGAGCTCCGTGTCGCCCTGGATCTTGACGCGAAGCCCCGTCCGCTCCTCGATGTTCGCGATGATCTCGCGCAACAGATACCCGTCCACGCTCGAATACAGCACGACTCTCTGTTCGTCATCACGCTCAGAGCAGCCGCCAATGCCCGCCATCGCAAGCACGACGACACCGACAACCGCCAACAGGCCCCGATGCCAAGCCCATTGCCCATTGCCCATTGCCTCTAGCCTCTTCTTACTTCCCCTGCTCACTCAGCGAACCGAAATAGCTCTTCACCGCGCCCTGCAGTTCTCGGGGCACGAGCATGTTGTCGATCGCCTCGCTCGCCGCCTGCTCGCCCAGGACGACTGCGTTGGTGAACTGCGCCTTGCTCTCGCCGGAAATCTGCGGACCATCGACCATCATGCTCGCGATGATCGGCCCGCCGAGGTTGTCGCTCTTGGCCTTCTCGGTGTGCGTATTGAACGCAAACGGGCTGTCCGCGGGGCTCGCGCCGTTGCCAGAGCCCAGGCCGCCCGAGCCGCCCTGCTTCTGCCACTTCTGGATGCCGAACTGCGGGGCCATTCCCTGGCCCATGCCCTCACAGAGGCTGTCGAGCTGATACTTCGCCTCGTTGAACGCGGCTTGCATCGCCTGCATGTCCTGCTGGGACATCTCAAGCGCGCTGAGCATCTCGCCCATCTCACCCATCTCGCCGAGCATGTCACCCATCTGCCCCGAGCCCATCTTCTGGCCCATGGAGGACATGCACTGGCCCAGGCTGTTGCACTGCTTGGACGCGCCGAGCTTCTGCATCATGTCCTGCAACTGCTGCTTCTGTCCCGCCGACATGTTCTTCATCTGCTCGAGCGCCTGCTTCATCGCCTCGGGGCTCTTGAGCGCCTGCTTGATCTGCTGCTCAGTCATCCCCGCGTTCTTCATCGCCTCGGACAGCTTCTGCTCCATCTGCTCGGCCTGCTTGGCCAGGTCATCGAGCTGCTTGGCCATGTCGTCAAGCTGCTTCTTGAGCTGGGCCTTCAGCTCGTCGCTCATATCCCCAGACTCGATCTTCTTCTGGAGCTCCGCCAGCGCGTCCTTGGCACCCGACAGATCGCCCGCCGCGAGCTTTTTGGACAACTCGCTCAACGGCCCCTCGCCCGGGCTCTTCAGCTTGGCCAGCTCCTTCTTGAGCGCCGCCATCCGCTGGTTCTGGGTCAAGAGCTTGTTCTGCAGCGTGTCGGTCAGGCTCGTCAGCTTCTTGACCATCATCTGCTGGATCTTCTCCGGCGTGTCGGCCCTCTCGGCCAGATCCGTGTCGAACGGCGACTTCTCTTCGCCCAGATCGACCTTCGCCTTCTTCAACAGCTCATCGAGCTTCTTCTGATTGTCGCGTTGCTCGAGCAGCACCCGCTTGACCGCGACCATGTCGTCGGCGCTCTTCTCACCCTCAGCCAGCAGCGTCGGCACCGCCATCCACGCCAGCAGCAGCAGCCCGCCGCCGATCGCAGGCGCGTACCAGCGACCCGGCGCCTGGATCGGCACCGCCTCGCGCACCCGCACGCTCTTGGCCCGTGCCTCGGCGGTCTCGACCACCGCCCTGCTCCAGCCGTCGCTCTTGCCACGCACAAGCAGAGCCGTGCTCAGGCTCTCGCGCAGATTCGCCCGATCATCGAGCTCGATCGCGACCTGCGCTTGCGAGCGTTTGGTCAGCCATGTCCAGACGACCGCCGCGACCAGCGTGACCGAGCCCGCCACGATCAGCGATGTCTCCCACGCGATCTCGACCCGCGCCAGCCGCTCAAGCAGCACCATCGCAACAAGCACCGCCAGCGCGCCCGTGACGCACCAGGTCAGATGCCTCAGAAAATCGACGACCATCAGGCGAATCCCAGCCCGGCGTACCGCACGATCGATCGAGGTCATGGCAGATCTCCGCTCAGTGAATACCCCATTACTCTACCCATCAATCGGCACAACGGTTCGAGAATTCCAGTATTGCGGTCGCTCTTTGTTCGGTTCATCCCCATGGATCGCCCCCAGCCCCGGCTTGCCAGAACCCCTCGCTCACGCCATGATCGCATTCCATGCCCTCCAAGGTCTTCTCCCCGCGCAAGCTGATCCTCCCGCCCTCGCCGCTGGCGTGGCTCGCCGGCTGCTGGCTCAACCGAGACCGAATCGCCCAGGCGTTCCAGGCCCAGCGTCAAGATCGCCCGGGCCTCGCGGTCCATCTGCTGGGCGGGCTGGTCCTCTGCTTCACCCTCAGCTTTCCCTACACCGTCCACGAGTTCGTCCTCCCCGTGGTCGCGTCGGCATCGCTCATCCGCATCACCATGACGTGGCGTCTGCTCACGCACCTCCTGCTCCAGCCCGTCGTGCTCATCGCCCTGCTCTGGCTCGGCTTTCGCGCCCTCAGCCTGAGTTGGACGCCCGATCTCGAGTTCGGGCTGATCCATCTCAGCGAGGCCCGCTTCATGCTCCTAATGCTGGCGCTCTGGCCCATCATGGAGTACCGCACGCTGCTCATCGCCGCCTATCTCGCCGGCATGCTCGTCGGCAATGGCGTCCAACTCGCCGAGTTCGTCGGCCTCCAGACCGGCTGGCAGTGGCTCATCTGGGAAGAGCACGCCCCCGGACGGATCACCGGCTGGTGGCGACCGGCCTTCGGCGGCGCGTCGCTCTGTGTGCCCCTGGCCATCTGGCTCTACGCCGCGTTCATCGCCCGCAGAAACACGCCAAACCTCAAACGTCTCGCCATCGCCATGAGCGCGATCACGCTCGCCGCAATCATCGCCTCCGGCACACGCAGCGCCTGGCTCGCGAGCGCGGGCATCATCGCCCTCGTGCTCGCGGTCGTCGCGCTGAGGTTCTGGCAGAACTACCGCCAGAGGGCAACCCATGGACCCTCCGACCAGCAGAGCCCATCGACCGACGGCGCCCGAGGCTCTCGTCTCCCGACGCTCGCCGTGATCGGCGCGATCATCGTGGTGGTGGGCCTTGTCGCTCTCGCACCGAAGGCCATCGACCGCGCGTCGTCGGCCTACGACGAAATCTCCCGGGCCGTACGCGAACGAGACTACGACTCTGACACCGGCGCACGGTTGCTCATGTGGATCGAGGCCCAGCGCGCGTTCACCCAGCACCCGATCGCGGGCCTCGGCGAGGGCGGCTACCGCGCCTGGGCACGCCAGGACGCGCTCGCATTCGTCGAGCCCGAGGTGGCAAAGCGCATCCAGCAGCACGCCCACGGCACCATCCCCCACATCGGCGCCACCAGCGGCGCGGTCGGCCTCGGGTTCTTCGTCCTGCTCTTCGCCAGCGCCCTGCGCTGCGCGTGGATCGCGCCCCGCCACGGCCCAACAGGCCTGGAGCGATCGCTCCTGCTCGCCATCATCGCCCTGCTCATGGTCGGACAGTTCGAGACCATGCACGTCGGCTCGCGACTCAAGCAGCACATGTGGCTGCTTCTCGCGTTCACGCCGGCGTACGTTCCCCGCCAGCGCGTCCTCGCCCCGGACGAGCCCCCGGACGAGCCCGGAGAAAGCCCGTGAGCTTCGCAATCGTCGCAGAGCACATCCGACGCCTGCCCTGGCACCACGGGCGATGGGCGGTGGATATCGCCCGGGGTATCGCCGAGCGCGCCGGGCACGTCACCCTCATCTGCGACGCGATCGAGGATCGCTCCCAGCTCGAATCCGCGGGCAATATCACGATCATCGAGCGTGCCCCGGGGCGCGGCCCGCGCCGCCGACAACCAACCCGCTTCCAGCGATGGGCTCTCGATCAGCTCGACGCGACCAGCGCCGACGCGACGCTCTCGCTCACGCGCCTGGTGCCCGCGGGCCTCTGGCTCCCGGTCGAGCCCCCGAGCTCTGCGGCCTTCGTCCGACAGGTCTCGTCGAGTTCCCCCCCGACGGTTCTGCTCGAAGCCGTCTCCCGCCCCTGGATTCTGGATGCGATGTCCGCCGAGCGCCGCGCGCGCAGGATCGCGAGGTCCAGCTCTGTGCAGCTCGCCCGACTTGGCGCCTGCGGGGGATCGGGCTCCAGTTCGGTACTGAACCTGGGCCTGGCGAGCACACTCGATTCAGGCGCGACGCCCAAGGGTGCCCGCTATCGACTTCGAGAGCGCCTCGGCCTCGCCGATACCCGCCCCGTGCTGCTCTGTTCGCTCGTCGATCGCCCGGTCTCCGCGGCCCGCGCCCTGCTCGAGGCCATCGCACGCTCGCGCAGGTCGGCGGGCCCTCCGGCGCTGTTGATCCTGACCCGCGAGCCGATCCGAGTGCATCGCCTGGCGTCGGCCCTGGGAGCCCTTACCCGCGTGCGGATCCTCGGCGCAAGCTCGCAGATGGACGCGATCCTCAGCGCGTGCGACGCGCTCGCGCTGCCCGCCCGTTCCGCGCACTCCACCGCCCGCCTCGCTGCCGACGCGATCGCGATGCACACCCCGGTCATCGCCGCCGAGGGAGCGCCCGGCGCAGAGCTCATCGAGCCCGCCAGCTTCGGCGTCCCGCCCTTTGGGCAGGTGCTGAGCGACGTGACCCCCGGCGGCTGGCAGGGTGCGCTGGACCAGATGCTCGAGCCATCCACGCTCGGGCGGATGCGAGAATCCGCCGCGTCGCTCGCGCCCACCGTTCGCTTCGACTCGTTCATCGATCGCCTGCTGGCGGCAATGACCTCGCCTCGATAACCCCGATCCACGCGGTCTGCGCCGATCGAAACGTGCAAAGCCTGTTCATGGCCCGTGGATTGTCAACCCGCCGACGCATTCCGGCCCCCGGCGCTGTATCCTGTCTGCCTCGGGCCAGGGATCGGCCCGTTCACGCGGAAGGATTCGCCATGGACGTCTTTGTGATCGAGGGGGGAAGGCGACTGGACGGCACCATCGCCGTCCAGGGTGCCAAGAACGCCGCCCTGCCGCTGATGGCCGCCGCCCTGCTCTGCGAAGAGCCGCTCATCCTCCGCGACACCCCCGACCTCGCCGACATTCGCAACATGGCCCGCCTGCTCGAGGAGCTCGGCTGCGAGACCGAGCGCAATGGCCACCGACTGACCCTGCGCGTCGCCGACAGGACCCAATCCCACGCCCGCTACGACATGGTCCGCACGATGCGGGCGAGCATCTGCGTGCTCGGACCCTTGCTCGCCCGAAGGGGCGAGGCCCGCGTCAGCATGCCCGGCGGCTGCACCATCGGTGATCGCCCCGTCGACCTCCACCTGCGGGGCCTCGAGGCCCTGGGGGCCCAGATCGATCTCGATGCCGGCGACATCATCGCCCGAGCACCCGTCGGCGGCCTGCGGGGCGCTCGCATCTTCCTGGGCGGACCCTTCGGCTCGACCGTCCTGGGCACCGCCAACATCGTCAGCGCCGCGACCCTCGCACGAGGGACGACCACCATCGAGTCCGCCGCCTGCGAGCCCGAGATCGTCGATCTCGCGCGCATGCTCAACGCGATGGGCGCACGGATCACCGGCGCCGGCTCGCCCCGCATCGTCGTCGAGGGCGTCGATTCCCTGGGCGGTGCCGACCATCGCGTCATGGCCGACCGCATCGAGGCGGGGACCCTCATGTGCGCCGCGGCAATCACCAACGGCGATCTCACCATCGAAAACTGCCCGCTCGACGCCCTGCTTGTCCTGTGGGATCTGCTGCATCGCATCGGCGTGCGGATCGACACCATCGACGAGACCGATCCCATGCGAGCGACGTGTCGCGTCACTACCGGCACGACGCTCCGTCCGGTCCAGGTGACGACCCAGCCCCATCCGGGCTTCCCGACCGACCTCCAGGCCCAGCTCATGGCCCTGCTGTGCCTCGCCGACGGAAACTCGATCGTGACCGAGAAGATCTTCTCCGAGCGGTTCATGCATGTGCCCGAGCTGGCCCGGATGGGTGCGAGCCTGCACCGGGCCGGCGCGACGGTCGTGGTTTCCGGCGTGCGCCGACTGCGGGGTGCGCCGGTCATGGCCAGCGACCTGCGGGCCAGTGCCGGGCTTGTCCTCGCGGGCCTCGCCGCCGAGGGCACGACCATCATCAATCGGGTCTACCACCTCGACCGGGGCTACGAGCGCCTCGATGAGCGTCTGATCCGCCTGGGCGCCAAGATCGAGCGAATGGACGAGAAGGACCTGGAATCCCCGCCGACGATCGCGGTCATGCCCGCCCTCGCCCGCCTGGCCAGCGCCTGAACCACCGGCTGTCGGAATCAGTCCTCGTTGAAACCCGCCTCGATCAGCTGGAGGATGGCCTGTGCGCAGGCCTCGGCGTCGTCGCCAACGCACTCGATCTCCAGCTCGGTGCCCTGGGTCGCCGCCAGCAGCATCACCTGCATGATCGACTTGCCGTCGATCTCGTTGTCGTCCTTACGGATGACGACCGTGGCGGCGAACTGGCTTGCGGTCTCGACAAGCTCGGTCGCCGGGCGCGCATGAAGCCCCAGCCGGTTCACAATCGTCGCCTTGACCTGTGCGCGGTCCGACAATGCGGGCCCCCCAAGGAAACGGTGTGGGCGCTTTTCAGCCCGCGAACTGCTGCCTGTCGGCCTCGTCCAGCAGCGTTGTCACATGCTCGACGTTCACGGCCTGGCGAAGGAAATGGCGGAACGTCTCCTTGCTCAGGTTCTTGAAGATCACCTCCATCGCCTGGAGATGCTCCTCGGGCTTGTCCGCGGGGCTCAGCAGCAAGAACACGCTGAACACCGGCTGCCCGTCCAACGCCTTAAAGTCGAGCCCATTCTTGCTCAGCCCGATCGCAGCGATCATCTTCTCGACGTTCTCGTGCTTGACGTGCGGCACCGCGACGCCCTTGCCGAACCCCGTCGAGCCCTTGTTCTCGCGCTCGAGAACCTTGGCGACAAGCGCCTGGGAAGATCCCGGGTCGACCGCGCCGCCGGCGACAAGCGCATCGACGAGCTCGCCGATCACCTCGTCGCGTGCGTCGGCCTCAAGATCGGTCACGATGGCGCTGGTCAGAACGATATCGGTCAGCTTCATGGCCATTCTCAGCGGTTGCCTGTCTTGAGCTTGTCCTTGAAGTCGGTGAGCTGTCGCACGCCGCGCTGGACGACCTGGTCGATCGCCTTATACACGTCGTGCTCCTTCGCCGTCGCGACGAAATCGCCGTGGTGCTCCACGTCGATCACCAACTCCACGGAAAACTCGCTGGTGTGATGATGGTCCTCTCCGTTCACCCTGAACGTGAGCATCTGGATCTGGTCGTAATGCCTGGTCAGCTTCGCGGCCTTGCGCTCGGCGTACTCGCGGATCGCATCGGTCATCACGAAATGTCTGCCCAAGACCTCAATTCGCATCTGGCCCCTCCACTTTGCCCGGCGCAGGGCCATGATAGGCCGCACGTCTATTCCGTGGTTTCCCGCTCTATTTCCGGGAGCGACGGTCCCTCGATCGCCTCCACGCCCGCCGTGGTCCCCTGCTCGACGTTCAGCACACCCCCGGTGATGATGAACCGGATCGCCTGGTCGATCGTGATCGGGAGCTCGATCGCGTCCTCCTGGCGGACATTGATCGTGAACCCCGTGAACGGTGCCGGCGTCGAGGGGATGAAGACCGACACGCAGTCCGACCGGGCCTCATCACGCACCGATTGCAGGCTCGTGCCCGTCACGAACCCCACCGTCCACATCCCCTTGCGCGGATACTCCACGATCACCGCGCTCTTGAACGCAACCCCCCGGTCGCCCATGATCAGATCCACCACCTGCTTCACATGCGGGAAGATCTGCTTGAACCCCGGCATCCTCGCCAGAACCTTCTCCAGCTTCGAATACAGCTTCCGCCCCAGCAGATTCCCCAGGATCAGGCCCGCCAGATAGATCAGGAGGATCGCCACAAACAGCCCCGCGGCTTCCAGATACCAGTGGTCGTTCCACCAGTCCCTGAACCCCCGCCGACGCAGCAACTCACGCGCTTCGGTCGTCGCGACGGTGTACTCCTCCGAGCCCTCGCCCCCGGCGATCGGGGGCAGCGGTACCCGGTGCCCCTCTCGCCGACGCGTCTCCAGGTAGTTCCCCACCTGCGCATCGGTCGGGCTCCACCACTCGGGCATCGCCCCGCCCGCGTCCTCATCAATAAACAGCGGCAGGACCTCGATGACCGCAGTACGGATCCCCTGGTTGATCGGCGCACCCACGTTCTGATACACGAACACAAAGAGCTGCCACAGGATCCACAGCGTCAGCACGCTGGGCAGCAGAATCGCCAGACCCCGACCAAAGAACTTCCGAAAATCGGTCCAGAACCCCTCATGCTTGGTCGGCTTGCCCATCCGGCTCCTTATTTGCGTCCAGAGTCTACACGCTCGATATCGGATCGGGGTTCGCCAAGGACGCCGGTCCTGAGGCTCTGCGAAGGCCCGGGTTCGATTCTGAACGCCCGATGGCCCCCGCCCTAGCGAAAATCTCGCGAGCGGACCAGCAGCTCGGGCACCTGGCGGTCCAGATCCCAGATCTTGTCCACCTTGACGTGGACCACGATCCCCTGGCGCTCGACCCGCCCGCGGACAAGCAGCACCACCGCGTGCCTGGCCGACGCCCGATCCCGCTCGTAGATGTTGGGCATGACCACCAGATTCGCCACCCCCGTCTCGTCCTCGAGGGTGATGAACACGATGCCCGAGGCGGTGCTGGGCCTCTGCCTGGTGATGGTCAGCCCCGCCACCAGCACCCGCGAGCCCGCCTTCCATCGCTTGGCATCAGCCAGATCCCCGCTGCGCGTGACTCCCGCGCGGTCGAGGCGTTCGCGCAGGAATGAGATCGGATGGGCCCGCAGGCTCAGCCCGGTCCTTGCGTAATCGCGCACCACCTCGCTCACCTGCGAGACCGAGGGCAAGGCGAGGGGGACAGGCCCCTCGCCCAATCCGCGAGCCGGGGCGTCCCCGCCCCGGACCTCGATTTCACCCCCACCTCCGATTTCACAATGCGTCTGCGCAGAAGGCGTCTTGTCGCTCTTGCTCTGCTCGAACAAGGGCATGGGCACGTCCTTCAACTCGCGCACCTCCCACAACGCCCGTTGGCGCGACAGCCCCATCGACCCGAACGCGTCGCCCCGCGCCAGCGTCCGCAGCACGCTCGCACGCACCCCGCTGCGCCGCCACAACGACTCCACGCTCCCAAACACCCCATCCCGTCGCGCCCCGACGATCCTCTCGCCATCCTGCTTACTCAACCCCTTGACCAGCCGCATCCCCAGCCGGGTGGCAGGGCCGCAAAGGCCCCAGGAATCAGGAAGCGACGAAGCGACGAAGCGACGCAGCGACGAAGAGTCTCCAAGCGTTCCCCCTCCGTGCCTTTGGAGCGTGTGGCTCGCTCCCCCTCCGTCGCTGCGTCGCTTCGTCGCTTCTGAAATCCTCCCCTCCGTCGCTTCGTCGCTCCGTCGCTTCGTCGCTTCTGAACTCGATCCCTCCGTCGCTCCGTCGCTTTCAAGCGAACAATCCCACCCGCTCTCATTCACATCGATCCCCCGCACCTCCACGCCGTGCCTGCGCGCGTCTTGCACGATCTGCGCCGGGGCATAAAAACCCATCGGCTGGCTGTTGAGCAGCGCCGCGCAGAACGCCGCGGGGTGATACCGCTTGATCCACGCCGACGCGTACACCAGGTGCGCAAAGCTCGCCGCGTGGCTCTCGGGAAATCCATACCCGCTGAACCCCTTGATCTGCTCGAAGCAGCGCTCGGCGAACGCCCGCTCATACCCCCGCTCAAGCATCCCCTCGACCAGACGCTTCTCGAAGCCCAGGATCGCGTCGCCCTTGCGCTTCCACGCCGCCATCGCACGCCGAAGCTGGTCCGCCTCGCCCGCGCTGAACCCCGCGGCGACCATCGCCAACGCCATCGCCTGCTCCTGGAACAGCGGCACCCCCAGCGTCCTGCCCAGCACCCGCTCGACATCCGGATGCGGATAGGTGATCTCTTCCTCGCCGTTGCGTCGGCGCAGGTACGGATGCACCATCTTGCCCTGGATCGGCCCCGGGCGCACGATCGCGACTTCAATAACGAGGTCGTAATAGCAGCGAGGCTTCAGCCGCGGCGACATGGCCATCTGTGCGCGGCTCTCGATCTGGAAAACTCCAAGCGTGTCGGCTTGACAAATCATGTCGTAGACGGAGGGGTCTTCGAGGGGAATGGAGGTGAGGTCGTAGCAAGAGCGACGAAGCGACGAAGCGACGGAGCGACGAAGGGGAAGACTGGGATTAGCTATGTCTGTCTTTGCTTGTTCTCCA
>CBDVAM010000115.1:0-11214 GCA_965371965.1 uncultured Phycisphaerales bacterium | reverse complement strand
GGGCTCGAACCGATCCCACCGCACGTCCAGCGCGACCGCCTCATCCAGCCGGTCCTGGTACACCCCCCGATCCATCTCAAAGCACCCGAACTGCGTGAGATGGGGGTTCAGAAACTGGGTGTCAAACAGTGTGTATCCCCGCCGGCGGGTGTGCAGGATCGCGTGGACGAGGCAGACCTTGCTGGCGTCGGTGCCGCCGAGTTCTGGCGTCGAGAACATGCTCTCGCCCGAGAACAGCCCGCCGAGTGTCACGCCGTAGATCCCCCCGACCAGCTCCCCATCGAGCCACGCCTCGATCGAGTGTGCGTGCCCGTCGGCGTACAGGCACTCGCACGCGTACACGATCCGCTCATCGATCCACGTCTCGGCGCTGACCGATTCTGAGCCCGGGCTGGGCACCCGTGGCTCGCCACACGCCCGCACGACCTCGCCGAACGCTTGATCGCTGGTGATGGTAAATCGAGCGGCGCGGATCGTCCGAACGAGGCGTCTGGGGATATGCAGGCCCGCGTCGGCGGTCAGGGGGATCACGCCTCGAGGGTCGGCGTCGCACAGGCAGACCAGGCCCAGCTCGGGATGGGCCATGGGAAACAGCCCCCGGCGGTAGCCCGCGAGCAGTTCATCGACGAGATCTCGGTTCTGGTGACGCATGGGGGTCTCTTCCCACGATTGTTTGCAAGGCGAGGCGGGATTTTCCGGTAAACTCATCAGAATGAGCGATTTGGACCATGCCTATGTCAGCGTCCTGCAATGGGCGGAGGGATCGCAGGTTCACGATCAGGTGGAGGCGGTGGTCGCCTCGTGCGCCATTGATCCGTACGACGCCGAGCTGAAGGTCCGCAAGGGTGTGCCCCAGGTGCTGGCGCGGACCGAGGGGGCGATGGCCCAGACGATGCTGGAGGAGTTCTCCCGGCGGGGGGTGCTGGCGTTCGCTCCCCTGCGTCGAGAGTTGGCGGGCGCGGGCGATGCCCCGCGGATCAAACGCCTCATGGCGATGCACGATGGGACCGGATATGTCTGCGAGATGTGGCGGGGCGAGGGGACGGCGTTCAAGCTCTCGGACATCTTCTGCATGATCCGGGCCAAGCTCCGGTCCAGCGAGACTTCCAGCCACTACGAGAAGGGGCGTCACAGCGTGGTGAGGGGCTACATGCTCGGCGGGTCGATCGGCGCCATCGGCGCGCGCGTGGCCAACTCGTATTCCAGCGGGCAGGTCAAGAGCTCTCGGGTCAGCACGACGGATATTCTGGACCTGTATTTTCGCGATGGACGCAGGTTGCGTCTGGATGCCGACAAGCTCAACTTCGACGTGCTCGCCGATGAGCGGGGCTACGCCGATCATGTGAACATGGGGCTGCTGAGCGATCGTCTTCGCAGCGGTGCGCCGCGGGCGATGTTCGACGAGGGGTTCCGGAACTTTGTGTGCCCGATGGAGTTCAGCGAAGATCGCGTCCGCGCATCGGGCAAGGCGACGGTGCGGACACGAACCGAAGGCGGGGCGTTCGAGTTCTATTCGGTCTGGGCCTACCTGATGTACGCCCATCTGCTGGGCGGTGACGGCGCGACAGGGTGAAACTGGGAGGTCCAGATCACCAATGACCTCGTGGGTAACCGTGGAGCCAGGCGTATGGAAGAACAAGTCATAGCGAAGCTACTCGACCCTGAGGTTCTCTTCTGGGAGATCGGCGGGGCGATTGCCATCGTCGCAATCGTCTTCACGACGGTCACAGGCATGATCCGCTCGATGGGACGCGAGCGGACCAGACGCGAGATCGCGGCGTATATCGCCGAGGGCTCGATGACGCCCGAGCAGGGCGAGCGGATTCTCAAAGCGGGCGAGGACTCCTGATGACTCTGGAAACTATGGAGCAAGCGATGTCTTCGTATCTTGCCATCACTGACGGCGACGTGATTCCATTGGTGGCGATCGGCGGGGGGTTGTTCGTTGGCGTGATCGCGATCGTGTTCTGCACGATCGCTTCGACGCGAAAGGCGGGCAGGCGCGAGGAGACGCGGCGCGAGATCGCGGCGTATGTCGCCGAGGGCTCGATGACCGCCGAAGAGGGCGAGCGGCTCATGAAGGCCGGCGATGTCGATGACGACTGATTCGAGAGGAGCGGAGTGATGGTGGCGACCCTGACGAGCATGGGTGCGGATGAGCTGATCAAACTGATCGCGGTTGGTGGCGGCATGGCTCTGGGCGCGCTGTGGATCGTGTTCGGATCGCTGAGGGGCATCGCCCGCTCTCGCGCTCAGGAAGAATCACGGCGCGAGCTGGCGGCGTATGTCGCCGAGGGCTCCATGACGCCCGAGGACGCCGAGCGTCTTCTCAAGGCCGGGCGTGCGAAGTGGGAGCGGGGCTGCGGCTGAGAGGCGAAGGAGGGCTTGCGATGGCGGGCGGTATCGTGCAAACCGAACAGTGGATCGCGGTCGTCGCGATCGTCTTTGGTTCGATCATGGTGACCGTGATCACAGGGATGGTCGTCAACGCGTGGCGCAAGGTGAGCGAGACACGCCAACGCGAGGAATCACGTCGCGAGGTGGCGGCGTACGTCGCCGAGGGCTCGATCACACCGGTCGAAGCCGAGCGAATCCTGCGTGCCGGCGGCCCCAAGACCATCCGCGAGTCGATCGGCGACGTGCTGGAGCGTCACGGGATCAGTGTGTGAGGAAAAGCGAAGAGCGAAAAGCGAAAATCAGGACTTGCGAAACGGGCAGTTCTCCGTCACGCGATCCGAGTTTGCTGATTTTCGTTTTTCGCTTTTCGCTCTTCCTCAACTCGTCAATCGCTCGGCGACCTCTCGATACTTGGCGATCGTGTTCTGAACCACCTCGTCGGGCAGCACCGGGCCCGGCGGGGCCTTGTCCCACTCGCCACGGTCGCACGCGCCCTGCAGAAAATCGCGGACGTACTGCTTGTCGAAGCTCCGCTGGGCTCGCCCGGGCTCGAAATCGTCGGCGGGCCAGAAGCGAGAACTATCTGGCGTCAGCGCCTCATCGATCAGGATCGGCTCGTCGCTGGCGTCGTTGCCGTTGACATCCAACGGGATGCCGAACTCGAACTTGGTGTCGGCGATGATGATCCCGCGCTGCTGGGCGTGCTCGCGGGCCTCGGCGTAGATAGTCATCGACAGCTCGGCGAGCCTGGCCATCGTCGGCTTGCCCACGACCTCGCACGCCTGGTCGAAGCTGATATTCTCGTCGTGCTCGCCCTGCTCGGCCTTGGTCGCGGGGGTGAAGATCGGCTCGGGCAGACGGTCGCATCGGCGCAGGCCCTTGGGCAGGTCGATGCCGCAGATCGCGCCCGTGTTCTGGTAGTCCTTCCAGCCCGAGCCCTCGATGTATCCCCTGACGACGAACTCGATCGGCAGGACCCGGCAGGCTCGGGTGATCATGATCCGCCCGCGCAGGTCGTCGCGCGTGGTGTTGGCCGTAAAGAGCGCATCGGGCAGCTCGTCGGCGTCGGTCGAGAGCAGGTGGGTCTTGCACAGCCCGCGGGCCTCGATCCAGCGGAGCCAGAACGCGGCGATCTCGGTCAGGATGCTGCCCTTAGAGGGGATGGGCGTCGCCAGGACGACGTCAAAGACCGAGATCCGGTCGGTGGCGATGAGGAGCTTGCGCGAGCCGATCGCGTCGGGCGAGAGGTCGTACAGATCCCGGACCTTGCCGCGGGTTGGGTTGGGGGCTCCGAGGTCGGTCTGAAACACAGACCGGTCCCGAGCCGAATGACTGCTGAGGGCTTCTGTGCTCATGCGGCGATGCTATCCTCGCGGACCGGCTCGCGCGAGCTCGCGGTCGAGGCCTTGCAGGTTGGAATCGCCCAGATAGGAGGGGCCGCTCGCGGATGCTGCGCTTTGTGTTGCCAACGGATGCTCAGTCGATCGTCGATCCCTCACGGGTTCGCGCGGTCGGGGCGGATGATGTGGTCGTCCCGGCGGAGATCCGGGTCGCCGACGGCGTGATCGAGGTCACACCGGAGGGTCCCGAGGCTCGTGGGATCGCGATCCACGTCGATGCACGGGCCCTTGTGGGCGGGCACAGCGAGGATAGTGCCTATTACGAGGAGTTGTCACTCTCGACCTGCCTGCTGCCTCAGCGAGATCGCCCGTACTCGCTGGTGCTGGAACTCGCCCGTCGGCGGGTCATGCTGCTGCTGACCAAGCTCGAGGAGTGGACGCTCTTTGAGATCGATCGGGATTCCTCCACGCGCGTGACCCAGGCGGCCCAGGCGTTCACCAAGGCGCTGATCGAGAGCCGGGGCGGCGAGAACGGGCATACCGACCCGCTGGCCCGCGAGGCACTCGGGCTTGCCATCGAGGTCGGGCGAGAGCTTGCGTTGCTCCAGGGAAGATCGTTGCTGCCGGGGCGGCTATCTGGAGAGGTCCACGCCGAGGCGGTGTCGCGGTATGAGAAGGCCCAGCAGGAGACGGCCCCACCGGGTGCGCCGGTGCTGCTGTCTGGGGGCACCGGGGTCGTGCTGCCCGGTCGCCCGCTTGTTGGTTGCGAGGTCGATCCGAGGATCTTTTCCGATGGGCTCGGGCGGGCGGTGCTGTCATCGTGCGATTTTCTCGCAACGCCCATGCGATGGTCGGATCTGGAACCCCAAGAAGGAAGCTACGCCTTCACCAATACCGATCGCTGGATCGAGTGGGCGGTGCGATCGGCCAAGCTCCCCGTCGCCGCCGGACCCCTGATCGACTTCCGCCCAGACCGCACGCCCGGGTGGCTGGAGATCTGGGAGAACGACCACGAGACGCTGCGTGAGCTGGTCGCCGAGCATGTGAAGCAGGTGGTGACACGCTATCGGCGGACGGTGCGAAGGTGGTCGGCGACGTGCGGGCTGGCGGTGAATCGCGATTTTCCGATGGACTTCGAGAAGATGATCGACCTGACGCGGATCGCGGTGACGCTGATCCGCAAGCTGCACCCGCAGGCCAATGTCGTGGTCGAGGTTGAGCAACCCTGGGGCGAGTATGTGGGCGAGGTGGGGGGCTCGGTGCCGCCGTTGCCGTTTGCCGAGATGACCCAGCAGGCGGGGATCCAGGTGGACGGCTTCGCGCTTCGCCTGTGCATCGGGCAGGAGAACGGATCGTGGAATCGCGACCCGATGGAGTTGTCGGCGATGCTCGATCGCTATGCGGTCAACCTGGAGAGGCCATTGCTGGTGACCGCGGTGGGCGCGCCCAGCGACGGCGACGGCTGGAGCGAGGCGAGGCAGGCCGAGTGGCTCGAAGACGTGATGGGCGTGGTGCTCGCCAAGCCCTATATCCACAGCTTCTGCTGGCAGACGCTGTACGACACGGAGGGATCGCCCCCTGTGGGGCTGGTCACCAAGACCGGCGCGCCCAAGGCGTCCGCCGAGCGGTTCACCGAGATCCGCCGGGCGTTGCGTGAGGGGCGCTCGCCCTGGGCGCAGCCGCAGGCCGCCAGCGCATGACTATTGAGTCCGGCGAGGTCGATAAGACCGCGGGATCTGTCCAACGCGGGCGGGGCGATTGGACCGGGGGTGCCGCGAAGTGGGCCGCGGTGATCGTCCTTGGGTGCGCGTCGATCGTGGGGATGGCGTGGTCGATCGTGGCGTGGGAGCGCCGCGACGACGCGCGCGAGATCAACGCCGAGCGACGGATCGATCTGAATACCGCCAGTGTCAGCGAGTTGCAACTGCTGCCGGACGTGGGGCCGACGCTCGCCGAGCGGATCGTCGCGGATCGAGATCGGCTGGGCCCGTTCGAGACGCTGGACGATCTGGATCGGGTGGAGGGCGTGGGTCCTCGGACGATCGCCGGGCTTCGTCCGTTCGTTGTCATCGGCCTCGAGAGCCCCGCGCCGGAGGCTCGCCCGGATGGCGGGGGCTGAGGCGGGCCATCTTCATCGTGGGTACGCGTTGGAGGACTTGCTGCGAGTCGCCGATATCATGGTCGCTGAGCGGGCGTGAGTTCGCTCGAACCTCACACGCATGGAAAGTGTGACTGCCAATCCGGGCCTTGTCGAGTCCCTTGCAGATCGTCGGGGCGTGGAGGCTCTTGCGCGCGCTCTGAGTGCCGGCGAGCGCTGCGTGGTCTCGGGCAGCGCCGGGTCGTCTAGCTCGATCATCGCCGGTGCCGTGTCCCGGGCCACCAAGCGCCCGGTGGTGCTGGTGGTTGCCCATGGCGATGACGCCGACGAGGCGTGCGACACGCTGGGGTCGCTCGGCGTTTCGTGCCTTGCATTCCCGGCGGTGCAGGCGCTGCCCGGCGAGGCGGGGCTGGCGTTGGATCTGTTCGCAGACCGCCTGGGCGTGCTCCGTCAGGTGATGTCGATGGGCGAGAGCGCATCGCCGGTGATCGTCGCCTCGATCCACGCGCTGATGCAGCCGGTGCCCGAGGCGTCGCGTCTGGACGCGCTGATGCGGACCCTGGAGCGGGCCCAACAACTGAACCCCGCAGAGCTGCTCGACTGGCTCGACCGCGCGGGCTATTCGCGGGTCGATGTGATCGAGGAGCCGGGCGATATCGCCCTTCGCGGCGGGATCATGGACATCTTTCCCGCCGGGGGGGCGTGCGCGTTCCGCCTGGATTTCTTCGGCGACGAGCTCGAGGCCATCCACGAGATCGACCTGGACACGATGGGATCGGACCGCGCGATCGAGCGGGTCGATCTGATCGCGGGCGTCGATCGGGCGTTGCAGAGTGATGATGGGCAGAGCCTGCTGGACGTGATTCCCGATCGCGCGCTGGTCCTGCTCGACGAGCCGACCGAGATCATCGAGCAGGCCAGGGGCTACTTCGAGCGTGTCGTGGATGGGCACGGCGTGATTGCTCCGCCCGAGGTTCTCAAGAAGTTCGAGTCGAGTTTCCATGCGGTGGCGGAGATCAGCCGGATGGCTCAGGCGTCGGCGTCCAGCGACGTGTCGATCGGGCTGGACATCTCCGAGCTTCCGACGATATCTACTGAGGTCGGCGAGGCGATTGGCGAGCTGGTGTCGCTGGCGAGCGACGCCGAGCAGAATCGGGTCGTGGTCTGTTGCGCGAGCGAGGCCGAGCGGTCGCGGTTCGTCGAGTTATGTTCGACTATTAAGAACGCCGAGAAGCTCGAGTCGATCGTCGTGTACGTTCATCGTGGATTCATGTTCCAGGACGAGGAATCGGGCATCGTGGTCGTGCCCTACCACGAGCTGCTGCATCGGTTCGGGTCGCGCCGCCGGACGCGAGGGATCGCGGCGGGTCGGACGATCGATGTCTTCCTTGATTTCGACGTGGGCGATTTCGTCGTGCACGCCGAGCACGGGATCGCACGGTTCGCCGGGCTAGAGCTGATCAAACCCCGCGCACTGGGCGGGCGTAAGTACGCGCGCGATCGAGAGAGCGAGGAGTATCTCGTTCTGGAGTTCGCCCAGGGCAGCAAGCTCAATGTGCCCGCGACCCGGATTGACCTCGTGCAGCGGTACGTCGGCGGATTCAAGGGCAGGCCGCCGCTGTCCACCCTGGGCGGCGTGCGATGGCGCAACCAGAAGATAAAGGTCGGCGAGAGCGTGCGCGAGCTTGCGGCGGAGATGCTGCGGGTGCGCGCCGCCCGCGAGGCGATCCCGGGGTTTCGCGCTCCGCCGGATACCGATTGGCAGAGGTCCTTCGAGGCCGAGTTTCCCTTCGATGAGACCGAGGACCAGCTGACCGCGATCGAGGCGATTAAGCAGGACATGCAGAGCGAACGCCCGATGGATCGGCTGATCTGCGGCGACGTGGGATTCGGCAAGACCGAAGTAGCGTTGCGAGCGGCGTTCAAGGCCGCCGAGGCCGGCAAGCAGGTGGCGTTCCTTGTGCCGACGACGCTGCTTGCGGTGCAGCACGAGCGGACGATCCACGATCGCCTGGCGGACTATCCGTTCCGCGTCGAGAGCCTCACGCGGTTCAAGTCGCCCAAGGAAGCGGCGGGCGTTCTCGCTCGCTTGCGCAGGGGCGAGGTGGACATCGTCGTCGGCACCCACCGTCTGCTCAGCAAGGACGTGCGGTTCAAGGATCTGGGATTGGTCGTGATCGACGAGGAGCAACGCTTCGGCGTCGAGCACAAGGAGGCGCTGCTCCGCCTGCGCCTGACCGTCGATGTGCTCACCATGAGCGCAACGCCCATACCCCGAACCCTGCACATGGCCATGCTCGGCCTGCGCGATATCAGCAACCTGACGACCGCGCCGGTGGATCGGCGGGCGATCGTGACCGAGGTGTTCCCCGAAAATAGACGGCGGGTCGAGCGGGCGATCACCCGCGAACTCGCCCGCGACGGGCAGATCTATTTCGTGCACAACCGCGTGCAGAGCATCAACCGCGTGGCCGACGATGTCCGGCGGATGGCGCCCGATGCCCGGGTGGTGGTGGGGCACGGGCAGATGGCCTCGGGCGAGCTCGAAGACGTCATGCTGAAGTTCGTCCAGCGTGAGGCGGACATCCTGGTGAGCACCACGATCATCGAGAGCGGGATCGACATCCCTACGGCGAACACGATGATTATCAACGACGCCGACCGCTTCGGCCTCGCCGAGTTGCACCAGCTCCGCGGGCGCGTGGGTCGCGGCAAGCACCGGGCGTACTGCTACATGCTGACGCCCATCGATCGGACGATGAAGGAGGTCGCCAAGAAACGCCTCAAGGCGATCGAGCAGTTCAGCATGCTGGGTGCCGGTTTCAAGATCGCCATGCGCGACCTGGAGATCCGCGGCGCGGGCAATCTGCTCGGCGCAGAGCAGAGCGGGCACATCGCGGCGGTCGGTTACGAGATGTTCTGCCAACTCCTGGATCGCGCCGTCACCGAGCTGAAGAACGAGGCGCCGACGATGCCCGCGAGCACGACCAGCGTGGATATCGGGATGAGCGGCGTGATCCCCAGGGCCTACATCCCCAGCGACAAACGCCGCCTCGAGGCCTACCGCAGGCTCGCGATCGCGGATTCTGTCGAGAAGCTGGGCGAGGTCGAGACCGATCTCCGCGAGGCCTACGGCGAGCTGCCCAAGCTCGTTCGCCGACTGCTCGATCTCGCAGAGATCCGGGTCCTGGCGGCGATTCTGAGCGTTCGATCGATCGTGATCGATGAGCAGGACGTGGTGTTCGTCACCTCCGACGCCAAGCGACTCGCACGCCGATTGGAAGGCGGCTCCGGGACGGTGCGGATCGTCTCGGATCCGAAATCGCGAGGGCAAGACGTGTATTTCCGCCCGCCGGGACGGTATTTCGAGGGCGACAGCCTCCTCCACGCCCTTCGCAAGAGGCTCTCAGGCTGTGATGGGCCTGCGGTGGCGTAAAATCCTGGCGGTTTGAAGCGTGAGACATGAGACCGACGCCGAGTATGTAAACTCTTGAGGAACGGTCCTTGTTGAAGGGTCGGACGAAGGAGTTCCGATAACAGTTCGCGGCGGCCTTCGAGGCGGCCTCCAGATGTGGTGAAATGAGGAATCATGGTCGCGCGTTCGGGATTTCAGTTTGAGCGAGAGCTTGTGCAACTGCGTCGCCGGTTGCTCCGCGAGGGCACGCTGGCGATCGACATGCTCGAGCGCGCGATCGCCGCGCTGCAGAATCAGGATCACGAGGCGGTCATGTCGATCCGGCGGACCGACGACACGATCGACAACGAGGAGGTCGAGATCGAGCAGGAGGCCTATCGCCTGCTGATCGCCGAGCGACCGTACGCCAGCGACTTCCGCCTGTTGGCGTTCATCCTGCGGAGCAACGGCACGATCGAGCGGGTCGCCGACCACGCCAACTCGATCGCGAAGGTCACCGGGCTGCTCAACAAGGTGCAGGCGCCGCCCCTTCCCGCGTCGCTGCTGGACCTGACCGAGCGGATCCCGATCATGTGTCACGATCTGATGCGGGCCGTGCTGGATGAGGACGCCGAGCGCGCGCGGGAGATCGTCCGGGGTGACAAGGTCATGGACGCGCTGGACAAGCAGGTCTTTCGAGATCTGGTTGACCTGATCCAGAAGGATCCGGAGCTGGCCGAGGCGGGGATGCTCATGTTCCGCGTGAGCCGCGAGCTGGAGCGCGTGGGCGATCTGATGGGCGACATCGCCGAGGACGTGGTGTATCTGGTCACCGGCGAGATCGTCCGTCACGAGAAGCGTCGGCGCAAGACCGGCTGAGAATCTCGTTCGACTCTTAGATCTGTACCATGGCGGCATGAAGCTCGCACTCTTGTCGTTCGGCATCGTCTTGTCAGGTCTGATTCCAGGTTGTGCCGCGATCGACGCGCGGGGAGATCCGCCAGAGGCCGGCCCGCGCCTGCGAATCCTGGGAACCGCTCAAGACGGCGGGCTGCCCCACGCCGGCTGCTCGTGCGAGCGCTGCGAGGCAGACGCCTCGGGCGCAACGCCCGATCGCAATGTAGCAAGCCTGGCGCTGCTGATTCCCGACGGCGATGCGACGCAGATCCACCTCGTCGATTGCACGCCGGATATCCGCGAGCAGCTCCGCCTGTTGCGCGACGTGCGGTTCGAGAACGTCGGCGGCGTTGATCGTGCGCTGATCGAGAGCGTCTTTCTCACCCACGCCCACATGGGGCATTACTCGGGCCTGCTGCACCTCGGCTATGAGGCAATGCACAGCGGTGGCGTTCAGGCGATCGGTACCCCCAGGATGATCGGATTTCTCGAGCAGAATGCGCCCTGGTCGCAACTCGTGGAGATGGGCGAGATCAAGCCGCGGGCCATCGAGGCGGGCGAGTCGATCATGGTGGGGGGCGTGCGGGTGACACTGATTGCGGTGCCCCACCGCGAGGAGTTCAGCGACACCATCGCGTACCGGTTCGAGGGGGCGGCGCAATCGGTGCTGTACATGCCCGACTGTGACCCGTGGCATCGCTGGGAATCGCGGGCGCTCGAACTCATCGATTCGGTGGACGTCGCCATTCTCGACGCGACGTTCTTCGATGGCGCAGAACTGCCCGGGCGAGACCTGAGCAAGATCGGCCATCCGCTGGTCGTCGATACCATCGCGCTGCTCGCCGAGCGCGTGCGATCCGGACGCCTGCGGGTCATTCTCACCCACATGAACCACACCAACCCGCTGCTTGAGCCCGACAGCGACGCGCGTCGGCGGGCGCTGGAGGCGGGCTTCGAGATCGCCGGCGAGGGCGTCGAAATACCGCTGTAGCATCTCGGCGTCGGCGGATCACTCGCCGAGAGTCCGTGAACTGGGCATCGGCCCATTGATTGCCAGAGACAGCAACGCCGGGCGCCGGCGCTGGACG
>CBDVAM010000114.1:0-11349 GCA_965371965.1 uncultured Phycisphaerales bacterium | reverse complement strand
CTGGTCAATGCAACCAGATCAGCCATCAGGAGAGAGCCGTTGATGCAATAGCCTCTTGCGCGTCGGGCTCGTAGCGCATCCGATGCCCGTCGTGACTACAGCTTCTTGAGCGCATCGACCAGCGCATCGATGTGCTCGGGTTCGTGTGCCGCCGACACTTGAACTCGCAACCTTGCTGTACCCTCGGGGACGACGGGGAATCCAAAGCCGATGACGAAGACGCCGAGTTCGAGCAGGCGTTGGCTCATCGCGATCGCCTTGGCGGTCTCACCGACGATGATCGGGCAGATGGCAGTCGGGGATTCGATGACCTCGAAGCCCGCCTCGGTGATTCTTTGGCGGGCCAACTGCGTGTTGTCGCGCAGCTTCTGGACGCGCTGCGGCTCGGCCATCAGGATTTCGATGGCCTTGTTGGCGCTGGCGGCGACGGTGACCGGCAGCGCGTTGGAGAACAGCGTGGGCCGCCCGCGCTGTATGGTCAGCTCGGTCGCCCGCCTGGGTCCTGCGATGAAGCCTCCCGCGCCGCCGCCAAGGGCCTTGCCAAGGGTGCCGATGAACATATCGACGTTGCCGATGTCGTTGTCGCCGAACATGCCGAGGTGCTCGTGGGTGCCGCGACCGGTTTCGCCCAGCACGCCATGACCATGGCTGTCGTCGACGACGAGCAGGGCGTCGTACTTGTCGCAGAGCGCGCGCATGCCGGGCAGGTCGGCGATATCGCCTTCCATGCTGAACACGCCGTCGGTGACAACCCAGACCTGCCCGGTGATGTCGTCGTTGTCTTGACACTCGATGAGGCGTTGTTCGAGGTTGTCGAGGTCCGAGTGCTTGTAGACCGTCTTGTGCACGCCCTTCTTAATCTGCACGGCCAGGCGCATCGAGTCGATGATGCAGGCGTGATTGAGGGCGTCGGAGATGATGACATCGCCGGGCTCACAGAAGGTCGGAAAGAGGGTCTCGCTGGCGTTCCAGCAGCTCACGAAGGTGTAGCTGCTCTGCGTACCTATATAGCGGGCGATGGTCTCTTCGAGTTTCAGGTGGGGCTCGAAGGTGCCACAGATGAAGCGGACGCTGGCGGTGCCCGCGCCGTAATCGCGTAGGGCCTTGATGCCGGCCTCGACGACCTCGGGATGGTTGGCCAGGCCCAGGTAGTTGTTGGAACAGAAGCACAAAACGTCGCCGAAGCCTTCGACCTTGATCCGGGCATCCATGGGGCTCTGGAGTATGCGCAGGTGCTTGTACTGCCCGCCGGCCTCGAGCGATTGCAGGATGTCGTCGGTGCGGCGGTCAAAGACGTTGGTCGCGGGCATGGGCTCACCTCCGGGCAAGTCTACGTCGCGGGTGTCGGCTCGTCGGCGGGCTCATCAGATGCGGGCGAGTCGTTGGTGGAGTCCTCGCCGGTTATGAGCCGCGCCCCTCGTTTGTAGGTCACATACGCCCACGCCCACTCCAGCATGACCATGAATCGGTTGCGAAAGCCGATGAGGTACCGCACATGCACGAGGGCCCAGAGCAGCCACGCGGGCCAGCCGCCAAACGACCGACCCCAGAGAGTCGCGACCGCCCGCCCCCGACCAATTGTCGCAAGGGTTCCCTTGTCTCGATAGTGAAACGGCGTGCGGACACCCGAGGGCCGCCCCGAAACCGCCTCGCTGGCGATGATCCGAGCGACATGCCTCCCCATCTGCATCGCGCCGGGCGCCATGCCCGGAACCTCGGCGCCTGTCTTGGGATCGACGACCCGGGCCAGGTCGCCGATGGCAAAGACCTCCGGGTGGTCCGGGATGGAGAGCGCGGGCGTGACCTCGACGCGCCCGTGGGAGTCCAGGGGCGTACCGAGGCTCCTGGTGAGCGGGGAGGGTTGGACGCCAGCGGCCCAGATGACACTGGCCGCATCGATCCGCTCATCGCCGACCGACACCCCTCGCTCGTCGATCGCGGTGACCCTTGCGCCCAAACGCAGTTCCACGCCGATGTGTCGCAGGTCGCGCTCGCCCCGGGCGGAGTTCTTATCGGGAAAGCCGGGCAACACACAATCGTCGGCCTCGATCAGAACAATCCTCGCCGAACGCGTGTCGATGTTGCGAAAATCCCTCGGCACGACCTCGCGGGCGATCTCGATCATCGCGCCCGTGAGTTCTACACCCGTCGGGCCCGCGCCGACAATCACGAAGGTCAGCTCGCGCTGGCGCTCGGTCTCATCGCGGGCGTTCTCGGCGCGCTCGAAGGCGATCAGGAAGTCTCGACGAATCTCCAGGGCGTCCTCGATCGTCTTGAGCCCCGGAGCGTGGCGGGCCCAATCGTCATGGCCGAAGTAGACAGACTTTGCGCCCGCGGCGAGCACGAGGATGTCGTAGCCAATCTCGCCATCGTCAGTGACGACAACTCGCCTGTCCACGTCGATCTCGCGGGCCTCACAGAGCACGACAGCGGTGTTGCGCTGGTGGCGCACGACCCGCCGGATCGGTGCGGAGATATCCGCGGGGCTGAGCATCGCGGTTGCGACCTGGTAGAGCAGGGGCTGGAAGACGTGGTGGTTGCGCCGGTCGATGATGGTGAGATCGACCGGAGCCTTTGCGAGCGATCGGGCGCACGCGAGCCCGGCGAAGCCGCCGCCGATGATGACGACGCGGGGGCGATTGGAGCTGGGGGTGCCCATCGGGGAGATGCTAGAGGGCGCGCTGGTGTGTATCGCCTCGCGGACAACGACAGGATGGCGCTGCTACCGATAGAGCCCGCCAGGATGTCAGCGGGTCGCCGACTCGTGCCACCGACCACGGATTTGCGTGGTTGGTGGCGGGGGCGAAGCACCAACCGCTCAGAGCAGCGGTCGGTGGCACGGGGATCATCCTCGGCACGCGGCGCAGGTGCCGTAGAGGATGATCTCGTGGTCTCGCAGGCTGAAGCCCTTTGGCAGGATGTCGCGGATCCCGCCCGGGCAGCCGGCGACGTCGTAGACGCTGCCGCAGTCGTCGCACTGGAAGTGGTGGTGGTGGGTGTCGGCGGCCTCCTGCAGCTCGTAGCGCCGGGCCTCGCCGGGCAGGTCAACCGGGGCAACGTGCCCGCCCTCTTCGAGCATGGTCAGTGTGCGATAGACGGTCGCCAGGCCCAGCGTGGGGATGGCCTCGCGGGCAAGATCGAGGATTTCCTGGGGGCTCAGCGGACGCCCGGCGGAGGCTAACGCCTCGCGGATCGCGTCGCGTTGGGGGGTAGCCCGGGGCATGCCCGATTCTACGCGGCGGCGCGACCGATCCCGGCTACCATCGCCTGATGGCCTACACCGTCCTCGCCCGTAGATACCGCTCTAAGAGCTTCGATGAACTCATCGGCCAAGAGGCCATCGCGCGCACGCTCAGGGCGGCTATCGACTCCGATCGCGTCGCCCACGCCTATCTCTTCACCGGCACGCGCGGCGTGGGCAAGACCTCGACGGCACGCCTGTATGCCAAGGAACTCGCGGGCAATCCCGAGGCGGGCGATGACGACCCGGTGAACGCCGCCATCATGCGCGGCGAGGACACCGATGTCATCGAGATCGACGGCGCAAGCAACAACCGCGTCGAGGAGGCCCGCGAGCTGATCGCAAACGCCGCGTACCGACCGCTGCGAGGCAATCGCAAGGTCTACATCATCGACGAGGTCCACATGCTCACGACGCAGGCGTTCAACGCCCTGCTCAAGACCATGGAGGAGCCTCCCGAGCACATCGTGTTCATCCTGTGCACGACCGAGGCCGAGAAGGTGCCCGCGACGATCCAGAGCCGCTGCCAGCGGTTTGATTTCCGCCCGATTTCTTCGGCGCAGATCGGCGGGCAGCTCAACATGATCCTCGACAATGAAGGCGTCAAGGGCGACGCCGAGCTTGTGCACGCGGTGGCACGCCTGGGCAACGGCTCGATGCGCGACGCGCTGAGCGTGATGGACCGTCTGCTGGCCAGCGGGCAGGACCACCTGACGCTTTCGCTGTTAGAAGAGCTGCTGGGCCTGCCGGGACGCGGGCTCATGGGCGAGTTGCTCGACGCGATCGCCGGCGGCGACGTGCGGGGCTCGCTGGAGCGCGTCGCGACGCTTCTGGGTCAGGGGTTGAGCCCCGACCGCGTGCTCGAGAGCCTCGCCGAGCGGTTGCACGACCTGCTCTTGCTCAACGTCTGCGGCGAGAAGACCGGTTTGGTAGACCTGGAGAGCGAGTCGCGCGCAATCGAAGGCGCGCGGGCCGCCCGCTTCGACGAGGCGGGGCTGACCTACATGATCGCGCTGTGCGAGAACACGCAGCGGAATCTGCGTTCGAGCGCGTTGCCCCGTGCGCTGCTGGACGCGGCGGTCGTGCGGATGGCGGCGGCCGAGAAGTTCGCGAGTGTCGGCGCGATCCTCGCGGGCGGGTTGACCGACACCAACGAACGCCCAAGAGCACCGGAGCGACCAAAAAAAGCCTGACGGCGTCGGGAGAAGGGGCGAGCCCGACGCCGCAGCAATCCGAGGCTGAACCCCCCAAGCCGGATCCCAGTCTCACGTTGGACGAGCTCTGGAAGCGGGCGTATTCGCGCGAGACATCGCTGAAGATCCGCAAGTTATTGAGCGGGACCAGGCCGGTGGAGCGTCGCGCGGGGGTGATCGTCGTTGATCTGCAGGAGGAGATTCGCCATCTGCTCGATCTCAGCCGGGGCGCTCTCGAGGGCGTTCTCGGGCGAGAGCTGGGCGAGAGCGTGCGATTGGAGTTCGCCGAGCCCAAGCCCGCGCCGACCGGTTCACAAGACGACACGCCCGTGGATCCGACGCCACCGGGCGGTGACGACCACGACGCGATCGAACAGAACGAGCTGGTGCGCACGACCATGGAGCTCTTCGACGCCGAGATCATCGAGATCAAGTCCAAGAACCCCCAGCGGCAGGGTCGTTAGGAGCCGAGATGTTCGACAAGATGAAGACGATGGGCGCGATGGCCGCCCTGCTCAAGGACAAGGACCGCCTGCGCGAGGCCGGCGAGCGGGTCAGGGAGCGTGCCGAGAACACGTTCGCCGACGGTGAGGCCGGCGGCGGGGCCGTGCGCGCGACGTGCAATGGACGGATGGAACTGGTCAGCATCGAGCTGAGCCCGGCGATCCTGCCCGGCTTGCAGGATGAGTCCAGCCGGGAGATGGCCCAGGGGTTGATCGTGGAGGCGGTCAACGCCTCGATCAAGGCGTCGCAGGAGAGGATGCGGGTGGTCGTGCAAGAAGAGGCCGACGAGCTGGGCCTGGGCGAGATCGCCGGCGACCTGGGCAAGCTGATCGCGTGATCGAGCGCATCCCATGATCGAGCACATCCAGGATGGTTGCGTTGATCTCTGGTACTCGCAGGCAGGGCGAGAGCTGGACCTTGTCTTCACGCGCGATCAGTCGGCGAGTCACTGCCAGCGCGAACGAGCCGACGCACGATGGGCGGCTTTGTGCGCGCGCAACCCGCGCCTCTTCGATGGGGCGATCTCTGCGGTCACGTCGTTCGATCCCGCATCCCTGCGGTTCACCTGGCGGGCGAGCACATACAAGCAGCTTGCCGTGCAGGACGAGGTGGATACCGGCACATGGCAGCTCTCTGTCACGACGCTGCTGGTGGCAGGCGCGGGTGACGCTCTGCGGGTGCTGCTCGGGCGACGATCGCGAGGCGTCCACACCTATCCGGGCCTGTGGGAGTTCGGGGCGTCGGGAGGGGTCGATCCGCCGGCAGGCGACATAGACCGGGCCTACTTGCTGGACGAGACCCGCCGGGAAATGCGCGAGGAGATCGGGCTTGAGCATTCGATGGCGGGCGCACGGATCGTCGGAGTGTTCCGCGATGCGCAGGTGCATAGCTACGACGTGCTCGTGCGGATGGCGGTGGACCAAGAGCCCGGGCTTGCGAAAGACGATTGGGAGTATGACGAGGCGATGTGGGTCGCAACCAGCGAACTTGTGTCGATGAAAGGGCTGTGCCAGCCGTCGGCGGTCGTTGCCTCGCGGATTGGATCGTTGATCAGAGATGCGCACGGGCGAGGCACCCGTGCCACCGGGAGCTAGCGGATGGGTAATCGCAGCTCGAACACCGCGCCCGGGCCATCGTGTCGGATAAGCGTGAGGTTGCCGGCGAGTTCTCGCGCCAGCCCGCGTGAGAGCGCCAGGCCAAGGCCCAGACCGGGGTTATGGCTGTCTCCCTGGTGATTGGCGCGATCGAATGCGGCGAAGATGCGCCCGCGCTCAGACCACGGGACACCCTTGCCGAAATCGCGAACCCGCAGGCGAAACTGCCCGCCGGAGACGGTCACAGAAACCTCGACGCGAGGCTCACCCTTGCCCCCGTACTTGCACGCGTTATCCATGAGGTTGCAGCAGATGCGCTCGATCGCCTCTGCATCTGCGGGGATGCTCGCCTCGAGCGCATCATCTGCGAAGTCTGTTACGAGTTCGACGCCGGCCCGTTCTGCGATCCGCTCGAGCTCGGGCGTGATGCGGTCGAGCACGTCGCCCGCGCGAGCCGAGCCGGTCGGTCGGCGCTCACGGGCCTTGTCGAGACGGGCGTAGGCAAGCACGCTCTCGACAATGCGGCTGAGTCGCCCGGCCTCGTCGCGCAGCGTCGTCAGATATCGCTCGCGTTTGGCCTCATCTGTCACCATGCCGCTGGCGAGCATCTCACTGTACATCCGGAACGTCGTCATGGGCGTGCGCAACTCGTGGGTGACAGCCGAGACAAAGCGCCCCCGGCGTTCGCTCAGGGAGATCGCGGCGCGCAGGACGATCGCGATCGAGCCGATGGCGATGAGCGTCGCGAGCCAGGTGACAACGAGCGTCACGCGGATGGGTGAGAGGGAGGTGCTCGCCGGCGAGGGCAGCATCGTCGGCATCAGACGCACCGGCACGCTGGCCAGACGTAACGCGGCACCGGAGGCAGCGCCGACCGCCATGGGAACGAGATCGGCGCGAAAATCGCCCATGATCGACCCCGCCACATCCGGCCTGGGCTTGACCACCGCGTTGAGCATCGCCGCTCGCAGCGCGGGCCAATCGACCCAGAAGCCCTGGATGCGCGCGAGCCCGCCGAGATCGATCTTGCGCTCGAAGAAGAGCTCGGGAGAGCCGCTGGCCGGGTCGCGCCGCCAGATCGGAACAAACGCTGGCGGGGGCTGCGACTCGGTGCCGACGAGCCGCGGCTCGGACGGCGCGTCGATGGGGCCGAGAGCGTCGGACTCTCCGCGAGTGTCGAGGTCCACCCGATCCCGGCTGCGAAGCGCAAGGTCGTCGAGCTCGGATGACGGCTCTGCTTTCAGGTCGTCACGCAATCCGGCGGCCCGGCTCCTCTCATCCTTGTCGGCAAAGGCAGCGCCAATGCGTCCATCCTCGGCGTCGGCGAGTTCGCTTGCATCGGCCCTCGCTTGTTTCCCAACCGATGTCGGTGACGGGTTGGGGCGCTGGAAGTTCTGGTTGGCCGATTGCTCAAGCACCTGCCGACGTGACCTGAAGTCTTCCTTGGCCAGCGATTCACCGATCTTTTGGAACACCTCGCCCTCGTCTTGGACGGAAACGCCCATCGAGATATCGGCGGGTGGCTCCTCGTTTTTTTCGCGCGACGCGAGGTGCTCGACGGCAATCATGTCTTCGAGCTCGAGCAGACGCAATCGCGAGATCGTTATCTGCTCGCCGGTGCGCAGGCCGCGCGACTCGGCGAGGTCCTGCATGTTGCTCGACGGCGCCTGGGGCGAGCGGATGGTGCCGTGCTGGTCGATCTCATAGTGAAGCCGGATGAACGGTGCATCCTCGGAGAGTAACGGCGACGGCTGGAGCACGTCGTCGGGGTCCAGCTCCTCGAACATCCGCGTGTACGCCCGCTCGGCGGGGTAGAACGCGCGGTAATGGAAGTACGGGCGGGCCGACTCGGTCGTGAGGATCGGGATCACCAGCGATTCCATGTCCCACAGGACCCTTCGGACGAGTTCCTTGAGGTCGGCCTGCTGGCGGGCCTCGCGCTCGCGGGTCTCCAGGCGCAGCGTCTGGACGGTCATCCAGGCCAGCACATCGACGACCAGTAGCGCGCACATCGCGAAGATGATCCAGGTGAGTCGTCGCCCTCGCCTCATGGGTCCGATCCTCTTGCCAGCATGTAGCCCTTGCCGCGAACCGTCACGATCACCTTGGGTTCGCTGGAGTCGTCCCTGAGGTGCTCGCGCAGGCGGGCGATGGTCATGTCCACCGTGCGCGAGCGCACGCCGCGCGGATCTATCCCCCAGACGCGATTGAGCAGCTCGTCGCGCGAGACGGCCCGGTCGCCGCTGGCCGCGAGATAGCGCAACACCTCGCCCTCGCGCTCGGTCAACGAGCACACCGACCCGTCCTGATGGGTGATCTCGCGCCGCTCGAAGTCGATCGTCCGCCCGGCGATTTCCATCGTCGTCCGCTCGACCGGTCGCTCGGCGGACCTGCGCAGCACCGCCTCGACCCGCGCGAGCAGCTCATCAGGCCCGAATGGCTTGACGACGTAATCGTCTGCGCCCAGGCGCAGGCCCTTGACCTTGTCCTCCTGCTCGCCGCGCGCGGTGAGCATGATGACCGGCAGCGCGGGCTTGGCCTTGCGCAGCTCGCTGAGCATGGTGAAGCCGTCCATCTTGGGCATGAGGATGTCGAGCAGGACGAGGTCGATCGCGCCCGAGCAGGCCCGCTCGAGCCCGTCCTCGCCATCGCCGGATTCGCACACGCCGTAGCCGGCGTATTCGAGCGCGTCGGCGATGCCCAGGCGGATCGCCTCGTCGTCTTCCACGATCAGGATGGTGGCCAGGGCCATGCTCGGGCTCCTCGGGGGCTCGCCCCTCGATTATTGTCGTCCACCGGCGGACATCGCTCCAAGGAAAGGCCCCCCGCACCGCGCGGAGGGCCCACAGGATCCATCCCGCTCAGGCAGCTCTTCAGCCTCGATTGCGGATCAGCACGCGCTTGCCATCGAGCAGCAGCTCGATGTCGCCCTTGTCGGCGAGGATCGCCTGGCGACCCTCCTTGGCGAGCTGCAAGACCAGTTCGAAATACCGCTCGGTCGCGAACTCGATGGTCTCGTCGGGATCGGCCGCTTCGAGGGCAAGAAGGCGCCCATCGATCCAGCGGTCGCCCTTCTTATACAGGGCCTGCTCCTTGACCTGCTTGATGGTGTCGATGACGCGCGCCTCAACGCCGTCGCCGTCGGCATCGGCGAAGTAGAGCACCTGGTCCCTCCCCGTTACCAGGGCAGTATCTCGGGCTCGGTTGAGGTTCATCTCCTGAGCCACAGCCCCGCTCCCCGAACGCTCTTCAAGGGCACGGACGCGGAAGTTCAAATCCGCTCTATTCAGCGCGAAGCCGCCCAGGCGATCGTCCTTCTCGTCGGCGAGGAATGCCGTGTACTCGGTCATGATCCCAAAGTCCATGCTCAGGTGCACGACCTCATCGATCAGCTCCTTGACCTTGGGATCGTTCACCTCGCCACGGTCGGCCCCCGCAAGGCGGATCTGCTCGATCAGCGAGCCGATCTTGCGGCTGGCCCAGAGCCTTGGCACGAAGCCGTTGCGCGACGAGGCGTTCTTGGGATCGAACGTGAACTCCATCGTGCGCTTGCGGTCGCGCTGATCGCCCTCGATCACCAGCGTCGTCCGCACGCCGTCGACGTACTGGCCGACGACCACGATCTGATCGCCCTCGAAGACATCGGGCAGCTCGCGGGGGAGCACATGACGCATCGGCTGGCCCGCGATGCGACCATCGACGACGTGATAGGTGAGCTTGGGAGACGCCAGCACCGGCCCGCTCAGCTTGGCGAACATCGAGCCGACCTTCGCCTCGACGTCCTCATCGGGCATGACAAACGTCACCGTCGCCCGGCTCTGGCGGCTGATCGCCGATAGCAGCGGGGCGTTGACATCGAACCCCACGCCGAAGCTGAAGATCCGCCGGGAATGTATGTTGCCCTTCTCGACCGCCTCGCGGATCTCGCTCTCGCGGGTCTTGCCGATGGTTGGCAGGCCGTCGGTCAAGAACAGGACCATCGCCAGCGTGCCTTCTTCGGTCGGCTGGCGCAGGGCTTCCATGAGTGCGTCGTGGATGTTGGTGCCGCCGATGGGGCGAATCCGCGAGACATACTCGCGGGCCTGGGCGACTGATTCGCTGTTCTTGGCAACGGGCTGAGACGAAAAACTCTCGATCGTGTCGGAATAGTCGATGATGTTGAACAGCTCGCCGTCCTCAAGGCCCTCGATCACCTGGAGCGCCGCGTTCTTGGCCTGCTCGATCTTCTCGCCGCGCATCGAGCCCGAGCGGTCGATCACGATCGTGACCTCTCGCTGGATCTTCAGGCTGTTGGGCTCGATCGCCGGCGGCGTCGCCAGCAGCATGAAATAGCCCCCGCCGATGGAAGGATCGGGATAGGCGATGATCGTCCCGCCCTCGCCCTCGCCCAGCACGACGCTGAGGCGGAACGAGCCCGGATCGGCGGCGTTGACGACGGTCAGGTCGAGGTCCTTGCTCAGCCCGAAATGCTTGGGCAGGCGCAGCTCATGGCTGGGCGAGTACACCGTCGCGATACCCCGATTCGAGCGCACACGGACGGTCATGTCCCACTTCGTGGCGCTCAACCCGAGGCTCTGTGTCCTGGGCAGGACGTAGTCCACGCGGTCGCCATCGACGTCGAGCAGTTGCTCGTAGGTCAGCACGATGGTCTGGGTGCCGTTGGCGGGCACCGGAAAGACGTTGGAGCGCACGAAGCCGAAGCCCGCGAACTCGAGGATCGCGGGGTCCTGCATGCTCCGGACGATTCCCTCATAGATCTTGCGAGCCTCGTCGGCGGGCAGAAGCCTGGCCCCGCCGTCACCGCTCAAACCCTCGAGCTCGAAGTACCGGATGCTCGCGCCGTCGGGCACGGGCATGACAAGCTCGGCTTCCTGTTGACGCCGGGATGGGTTGAACAGCGTGATCCTCAGCGTGGTCGATCCCACGCGCTCGGTGATATCCACGCTCGCCTCCACGCCCTGGATCTGAATCGGCTGGCGATGATCCGGACGCACGATGACGCGCGATTGGGGGATGATGATGTTCGGAGCCCAATCGGTCTGGGCGTGCGAGGGTGTCGCGAGCAGGGCGGTCAGGCCCACGATGGCGATGAGCGAGCGAAACATGATCGGGTTCCTCCGTCCGCGAGGCTGAGCTATGGCAGGGCACGTCGCCCCTCACCCTCTATTGAACGTTTCAATCGGCGATCCGTTCGTCACAAGTGCGCAACAGCCCGAGGGAGACCCCGGCGTTACGGACCCTCAGCGCCTCTGAGGGCGGGTCGATCGCTCAGATTCCTGGGCAGCAGCAGCATCAGCAGGCCCGAGATTATGAGGAT
>CBDVAM010000113.1:0-11411 GCA_965371965.1 uncultured Phycisphaerales bacterium | reverse complement strand
CAGGCCCAGCCCAAGGAGCACGAGGCCCACCGCGGCGGCGCCCAGGAGTGCCCCAAGAACCTGCGGGTTGATGCCCCTCCTGGGCAGGGCCATCCACACGCCGACGGCCCCCAGGGCGATCGCCGCGTAGAGCACAAAGGGACTGATGGCCTCGCCCAAGGATCGACCCCATTTCAGGCCCGCCAAAGGTCGGCGGCGCTTGCTCGCAGCGCCCATCGGCGACGGCCAGATGGGGGCGTGAGGATAGTGCAGCGCCGGCGAGCCTTCCACCGCGCCGCTGTCTCTACGCCACTGATTCCAACACAGACCCTGTCGGTTCTTCGCTCCCTTCTACGATCGAGGCATGGCAGAGCAGGTCGGACAATCCGAGATGGGACGCGAACCGGGCGATACTCGTTCCCACAACGCTTCTGGGCTCCAGAAGAATCTGCCCAACGTGTTGACAGTCGGGCGCGTCGTCCTCGCCGGCGGATTCATCGCCCTGATGACGCTGCCCAGCTACGCCCTCGCGGAGTCCGACAACCGCCTGCTCCTGGGCCTCGGCCTGGCGCTGTTTGTGACCGCCGCGCTCACGGACGCCCTGGACGGATACTTGGCCCGCAGATGGAACGTTGTCAGCGTGTTCGGGCGGATCATGGACCCGTTCGCCGACAAGGTCCTGGTGCTCGGGGCGTTCGTGATGCTCGCCGGGCCGCAGTTCGCAACGCCGATCTTCTCGCCCGCATGGGGAACGGGCGAATCCGGATCCGCGCCGATCCGCGTCGGATCCCTGCAGGTCACGGGCATCCAATCCTGGATGGTCGTGGTCATCCTCGCCCGCGATCTGCTCGTGACAAGCCTCCGGGGCATGGTCGAGGGGCGGGGCAAGTCGTTCGCCGCCCTGAGCGCCGGCAAGGCAAAGATGGTCGCCCAGTCCGTTGGGATTCCCCTTGTCCTGGCGACCCTCACGATCGTTGATCGCCCGACAGACGGCTGGGCTCGCTGGATCATCCTCATCTCGGCGTGGGGGGTCACGCTGCTCACCGCCTGGAGCGCCATCCCCTACTGCCTCGACGCGAGGCGCAAACTCATGGCTCCGTAGCATCCCACCAGTTGAGACCCGCAGTACCCTCGGAGACCCCATGGCCATCAGCCGCCCGCGATTCCTGCTGCTCACCACGTTTGGGCTGGGCTACATGCGCCCGGCGTCAGGCACCTGGGGTTCAATTCCGCCGGTCGCCCTGGCGCTGGGGCTCATCGCGGTCGGGCTCGCCCCCGTCGAGCACCCGATTGTCTTCAACGGGATCATGCTGGCGATCGTGCTCCTCTTCAGCCACGTCTGCATTCACCAAGGCGACGAGGCCGAGGCGTGGTTCGGCCATGACCCCAGCGAGGTCGTCGCCGACGAGACCGCGGGCCAGGCGCTGACGCTGATGTTCATTCCGCTGGCGGCGCCGGTCACCGTCGGCGACTGGTTCCGCACGCTCGTGCTCCTGGCGGTCGCGTTCCTGGCATTCCGGATCCTGGATATCCTGAAACCCCCGCCGGCGAACGGCCTGCAGCGCCTGCCGGGGGGCTGGGGGATCCTGATCGATGATCTGGTGGTGGCGGTGCCGGCGTGGGGTGTTGTGCAGGTCCTGGGCGCGCTGTGGGTCTAGCGGGCTCTTCGAGCCTCCAGGACGCCATGACGGACCGCTGTATGGACCTCTGGAAAGACCGCCAAACAAGCTGCTGGTCAGACCGCTTGCAAACTCGCGCGCCACGGTTTTGAGCACTCAGTCTTCATGGCGTTGAACTTTGCCGTCGCTTATGGAGCAAGAGCTTCCATAAGAACTCAACTTCGGATCACATTGGATGAACACGCCCCAAGCACGCGGCGAGCGCGGCTCAACATCGCCGTGTCCGAGCCGTCGAAGCGCTCGTTCCCCTCCAGAATCTCCGCCATCCTGGTAACTCCCCATTTTTCTCGCAAATTTCCGTCACATAATTAGCGCCAGTTACGACTCTATTTGTATCAAGCGAGGGAAACGGCGGAAATCAGGGAAGTGGATCACCTCGGGATCATCAACTCGTGTCTTGCCCAAGACAGCATATTTGGCCGGCGACGGCCGCCCGAGTTCCCAAGTCCACGATCAAGTCTCCGCCGTGGCTCTCCTCCCCGCCGTGACCCTGATGCGCCGCCAACGAATCAGGGCGCAGCGGGGCACGCCCGCGTGGAGAGACCGAGGAGGTGAATCGGAACTGACACACGGAGAATAGAACCTATCCCAGAACCCCGAAGAACCAGTTCACCACAGAGTACAGAGCCTGAAATCCAAGAGTTTTTTCTCTGTGCCCTCTGTGCCTCTGTGGTGAATCAGCGGCTTTGGGATAGCTTCTAGCCGGGCCCGGGCTCAATCGGGCCGGATCCCGCCAGGGAAAGGCGGGAGCCAGATCACACGGATGTTCAGCCTCCCTCTCGCACGCCGGGTGTCGGTGTGCGCGTGCAAAAGGGCCCCCGCGGCAGAAATTTCGCAATCCGAAGCCGCGGAGGCCCACAAACTGAACCAGGGCATGGTAGCAGAATCCTGCCATTCCCCAAACGCAAAAGGAGTTCGCAGATGCGAACGAACACGATTCTTGCGGCACTCGCTTCTTTCACGGTTATCGCGGCAGCGAATGCCGGCGACGCATTCACATGGGTCGGCGCTGGCGACATCATTGGCCACGCGGATTGGAACCGCCCCAACAACTGGAGCCCCAGCGACAAGGGCTATCCCGGCGAGGACACGGGCGATTCGGTCACGATTCCCGATGTGAGCGACGCCAGCGGTGTCAATCCTGTCCTGAACGTCAGCCCGGCGAATGCGCTCAGTTCTCTCACGATCGAGGACGATGGCTTCCTCACCATCGGCTCCACCTACACCCTTGATGTGAGTGGCACGAACGGCGCGGTTAACGTGCAGGCGAGCGGAGTACTCGATGTGGTGGGGACGTTCATTGTCTCGGGGTCGGCCGGGTTGGATCTCGATCCGACCAACAGCGATGCTTGCCCGATCGATGTCCAAGCCGGTGGAATCCTGCGTATCTCCGGTGGCGGGACACACACGATCGATGAGACGATTTGCCTGTCAACCTCAACGTCACTCCTCGATATTACGTCAGACGCGACCTTCAGCGGCAGCGGCATGGTCGACGGCCAGCATGACGACGCCAAGATCAAGATTGCTGCTGGCACGACGTTCACTATTGCGTCGGGCACGCCGGATTTCACTCTTCAGGGCTCCATGAAGATCGAGGGGTTGACCGGCAAAGGCAACCCGGGCACGCTCGACAACGATGGGCTTGTGCATGCGAATGACCCGAGCGGCACAATACACCTGATGGCGAATACGCGCCTCAATGGGAGCAGCGGCGAGTTCAAGGCAAGCGCGTTCGACACAGCGGTTCTCCAATTCTCGAGGGCCCATCCACAGTCCGGTCCGAACTGCGTGCTGTCGGCGGCCTTTACGGTCGACGACTGCGCAACGCTGGATATCGACGCCGACCAGCGGACGTCAGGCAACTTCACCTGCGGTGCCAACGGTGGCACCGTCGATGACGCCAGCGACACGTTCGAGCTCCGTTACGGCACCTGCACGGGAGCCGGCCTCGTAGCCGACGGTTGCGGCGATTGCTCGTAGGTAGTGAGCTCTTTGGTCATACCGGAGACCGCGAGGTCTCGGTGACATGCTTCAATCCTCGGCCGGGCTTTCTTGCCTGGCCGGGGACTTTCACGCGAGCGTTCCACGCGCCGTGGCCCTCAACCGATGCGGCCCTCAATCAAGGAGATCATCAAATGAAACGCACAACCGTGTCCTGCTTGGCGTTGTCAGCTCTTCTTTCGACTCTTTCCGTAGGTATCTCAGGTGCAAGTCGGGCCGCGCAGCCGACGATATGCAACAACCAACTGGTCGTGGAGACAGGCGAGTGGTATACGCTACAGGCCGACGAGTCGTATGACTGCGTTGAGATCCAGACGCTCGCTTGTCTCAAGACAAATGGTTACACGCTGACAATCACGGGTAACAGCGGGCTGGAATCCAAAGGTACGCTCAAGATTGGTGCCAGCGGCACCGTTGTTCTCAGCGGTTCCGGCACACACACGATCGATCGACCGGTTCCCATTGAAGATAAGGGGGTGGTCTTGGCCAACGCGACGTCGATCCTGAGCATCGAGAAGACGCTCACGCTCGCCGGCTCGGGAAACGTCGTCGGCCAGCACCCCAGCGCCAAGATCAAGATCAAGGCGGGCAAAACACTAACGATCGATGCCGCCTTGACGGTCAACGGGGCCATGCAGATCGAGGGAATGTCTGAGAAGAGTGAGAACAATGGAACGCTTGACAACGACGGGCTCGTCCATGCGGACAAGGAAAGCGGCACGCTCCAGTTGATGAGGACCACGCGGCTCAACGGCAGCGGCGGCACGTTCAAGGCGAGCGACTTCAGCACCGCCGTTCTCCAGTTCTCGAGAGGTCATCCCAAGTCGGGTCTGAGCTGCGTAATGTCCGCGGACTTTATCGTCGACGACTGCGCGACTCTGGACATCGACGCCGACCAACGAACGTCTGGCAACTTCACTTGCGGGATATGGGGCGGCGTCGTCGATGATGCCGGCGACATGTACGAGCTCAGATACGGCGACTGCGCGGGATCCGGCATCGTAGCCGACGGTTGCAGCGATTGCTCGTAGAGGAAGCAGCATCGATGATGTTGTGACGAACCGGCGAGACATCGGTCGCCGGAGATCCAGTAGCTCAAGGGCATCCGAGGACGAACAGATCGAGGAAGAAGAAGAAGTCGTCGGCGTCGATGACGCCATCCGGCACGCCATAGCCCGGATCGTTCGGGTCTCCAGACCCCGTCAGGTCGGCGACATCGGTGTTGTCCGCGACGAACTGGTCAAGGAAGTAGAAGAAATCATCAGCATCGACAACGCCGTTCGGCACGCCGTATTCCGGATCGTTGGAGTTGCTCGATCCGGTGAAGTCCGCTGGGCACGATGAGACGAAGGCAACGAAGCCAACGTCCCCGGGCGTTCCGAGGGCGGTGCTCCGTGTCGATATCGCGTAGATGAATGGCTCCTCGGCATGGAGTTGCGTGTAGGTCGCCGCCCGCCTGCTCAGCAGAAGTTCCGGCTGGGCGGGGTCACGCATATCATACACATCGAGTGTTGGTGACGGTTGGCTATCGCTAACGTAGACGCGGCTCCCCTCGATTGCGGTGGACCTGCTGATCCCACGGACATACGCCAACTCCCACGGAGCGGTCGGATCGGACGCGTTCCAGATGTGCAGCCCGCCGAAATCGGGATTGCTTTGTCCGCTGGCTATGCACCAGAGGCCGGTCTGCTCGTCGAAGTCGGCAGTTGACGTTGGCCCGGCATTTGAATCGACCTGCATGTTCGCGGGATCAGTGACGTCGATAATGTATGGAAGACCCGCATTGCCAATGAAGGCGATCGGGTGACCATCCAGTTGCGACGCTGCGAGCTTGATTTTGTTGGGCACCGACGCGCCCAGGAAGAGGCGTCCGATCTCGCTGATGGCCGTCGGATCGGTGACGTCGTAGGCTCGAATCGAGGTAGAGCCAGCAAAGGGCTCGATGCCGACAAGGGCAACGACCTTTCCCTGCACGAGCTCTGACGAAACGGCAAGCCCCGGGAGTCGCCTGAGATCATTCGGGAGGCGGAAGGCGCCGAGGAATGCGGGATTGGAGGGGTCGCTGATATCGACGATCTCGAACCCGTCGTATCCGACGGCGAGATACGCGCGGTCGTCGATCACCGCGATGCCCAGGTTGTCCAACCCAAGGCCGGCATTGCGAGTCTGGTAGCTGCCGCGCACCATAATCTGGCGGGGGTCCGACACGTCGAGAACCGTAAAACCGTTCCACCCGTCCGAGACGTACAGGAGGTCGCCGTCCTTAGCCATCCGACCCAAGAGCGCCGGCAGGTAGTAATTGCCGATGATGGCGGGATTCACTCGATCGGTGTTGTCCGCGATTAACAACCCTTCACCATCATCGAGCATATAGAGGCGATCGCCGGCCGCACGAACGCCACTGACCGTGCCGTGCGTCTTGATGTTGCCGACAAACGTTGGATTCGTCGGATCGGTCGCATCGAAGATCACCAATCCTCGCGAACGCGACCATGTGCCCGGTGTCGGTGACTCGGTTGCCCAATCGGCGACGTAGACGACTTGGTCGCGCACGGCGAGATCGTTGGCCACCGCGCCCAGAACGAAGCGTTCGGTGACGACCACGCTCCCCATGGCCACAGGCACCGTTGGATCGGACACGTCGATGACCCATAAGAGGTCGCGCTCGGTACCACTGTCATGAAGCAGGACATAGGCGTGTGATCCTTCTACAACAACCTGGAACACATGACCATTAGTTTGAAAAGGCGAGCTCAGCGATGAGAGCAACGCCGGCGCCGACGGGTCGCCCGAGAGATCGTATATGTCAAAGCGCCCGCGACTATCGTCGCTTTGATCGCCCGCCACATAGAGCAACGACCCAACGATTTGGGCTTCTTCGACGCCAAAGCCGCCCGCCGCAATCAAAGCACGTCCCAAGTGGACAGGGCTCTCCGGATTCGTTATGTCGAACGCCTCGAGATCGGCGCTCGATGGCCCGCCGCGCACATAGGCAATATTGCCCAATAGATCAACCTCGCGTGGCTGCCCGACCATGGACCGAGTTGCCGACCAAAGAACTCTCATGCTGGTCGGGTCAGATATGTCAACGACACAAAACCGATGCGGACGAGACGTTGTGGCTACGAAGGCATAATCATCTCGCACGACAAAATCATGTACGGCAGTGACAAGACCGATCGACCCGATTTCAACCGGGCTGGATTCATCCGAGATATCGAGAACGACAAGCCGCTGCCCGGAGCCGACATAGGCGATGTCGCCATCCACTTGCACATGGTTCACCGGCCCGCCCCACCCGCCGATCGGATCCAGCCGCCACGCCGACGGCTGGGCGCGCGCAGGAACGGACAACACAATCACGACGAGCATGGCGAACACCGCCCGTGTGATCGGCGCACGCCGTGCGCGCACAGCCCTCTCATGGTGTACTCGCGCAGCACGCTGCAAGCGGAACGTCGAGCGCACAGACACTGCCGCGGTTTGCCGGAGTCCGGTACCGGTACACACTCCCAACCCGATGACGGTGAGATCATGGGTTTCAGCGGCCGCGCGGCCACGAAGAAATGCGTTCGCCATTGCAACTGTCTCCGCCGTCAATCCTTTTCGCGTGCCCTGTCCGCAGGAGCACGCCACTGTCCAAACACCTCCGAGCAGCTCGCTCGGCCTCGTGCGACTCGACGCCACTCGAAAACCTGCCTGGAAGCCGGAGAGTGCCAACATATCGACCTCGAAGGCGTTCACGAATGAGTTTTTGCAGTATTTCACGAAATATTCCTCATCAATTCCGATAACTCTACTAATAAGTGCAGCAACCACAACAACTTACGGACAGAATCCAAAAACTGGCGAGGCATGGCAATATGGCGAAGGAAGCTGTCTACAGACACATCTAGGCCGATTTGCCGTCACCAAGGGGACCATGAGGTCAGGTGGAATGGAAAGACGCCGTTCATCACACACTGGGCCTTTGATGGGGTGCGGCTCGGCCCATCTCCCTACGGAATCGGTGACCGCCAATCCCCAATCCGATGGATGCCATGCCCTGCCTTGTCGTCCTCATCGCGCTCGCCTTCCCCCGCCTGGCGCTATTCCTCATCTGGCTCTTCAGCGAGAACTACCTCGCCAACGCCTACCAGACCGTGCTCTGGCCCGTGCTGGGGTTCATCTTCATGCCCTTCACGACGCTGGCCTTCGCCGCCGCGATCAACCAGAACGGAGGCGTCTCGGGAATCTGGCTGGTCCTCATGATCGTCGCGGCCATCGCGGATCTGTCGACCAACGGCGGCTCGACCAAGGCCCGCAAACGAGTGGAATAGCGGCCGCCCAGGGCGGAACACGCCGGCGAGTGTGCTAGGATTCCCCGAGATTTCGAGGAGTTTTCCTCCCGGAGAATGCGATGCTGTGCGAGTGCGGCGACCGCGAGGCCACGGTTCACGAGGTCATTATCAAGAACGGCAAGAAGGTCGAGAAGCACCTCTGCGAACTCTGCGCCAAGAGCCAGGGGTTCGACCCCAAGGCCGGCGTGCCCATCAGCCAGCTCATCAGCTCGTTCGTGCTCGCCTCGCCTGGGGCAAGGGCCGCCAAGGCGCTGGTCTGCGCGACCTGCCAGACCACCTACGACACGTTCAAGCAGGCTGGGCTGCTCGGGTGTCCGGATTGCTACGACGCGTTCGAGGATGAGCTCTCGCCCCTGCTCGAACGCTCGCACGAGGGTGGGACCCACCACGTCGGCAAGCAGCCCAAACGCGCGACCGCGGCACGGGGACGGGGCGTCGATCCGGTGATGGAGGCACGCAAGCGGGCCGAGCAGATCAAATCGCTCCGCCACCAGCTGGACTCGGCCATCGCGGGCGAGCAGTACGAGAAGGCGGCGAGCCTACGCGATGAGATCCGCGAGCTCGCCGAAACCGAGGACATCCCCTTGGACGCGGGCGAAGAGCAGCCGCACGAGGACCGTCCCTCATGAGCGACGCCGACCAGCCCAAGCCGATCAAGATTTTCAATGCGCGAACCGAGTGGCTGCGCGGCGAGGGTCAGGCCTGCGACGTCGTGCTCTCCAGCCGGGTCCGCCTGGCCCGCAATCTTGCCGGGCTGCCGTTTGTTGCTCGGGCATCGAGAACCGACCGTCGTCACACGCTGGATCTCTGCCGGGCGCGCCTGGTGGGTGCCGGCCTGGCCAAGCAGTTGATGTGGCTGAACCTGCACGATTCGCCGCCGATCGATCGGGCGGTGCTCGCCGAACGCCACCTGATCTCCAAGCAACTAGCGCGTGGCGTGCTGCCCGGGCGAGATGCGGCACCGGACGAGCCCCGGGGCGTCGCGATCTCGATCCCCGATGAGCGATTGAGCGTCATGGTCAACGAGGAGGACCATCTGCGCTTGCAGACGATCCGCACGGGGCTCGATCTGCGTGGGTGTTTCGAGCAGATCGACGCCGCCGACGACAGCATCGAGGCGGGGCTCGATTACGCGTTTCACCCGCGATTCGGCTACCTCACGGCCTGCCCGACCAACGTCGGCACCGGGGCACGCTTCAGCGTCATGCTCCATCTGCCCGCCCTGCGAATGACCGGCGAGATCGACAAGGTCAAGAACGCCGCCGAGGACATGAGCCTCGCCATCCGCGGCTCTCACGGCGAGGGCTCGCAGAACACCGGCGACATCTTCCAGCTCTCCAACCAGACCACGCTGGGCAAGAGCGAGGAGGCCCTGCTCGCCGAGATGCAAGACGAGATCGTGCCTCGCGTCGTCGAGTATGAACGCCGAGCCCGCAAGATGCTCATGGATCGGCGCCGGACGATTCTCGAGGACAAGGTCCACCGGGCCCTGGGCGTGCTGCGCGGCGCCAGGCTCATGACCGTTGATGAGGCCATGACCCTCCTGAGCCAGGTCCGTCTGGGCGTGGTGCTGGGCCTGGTCGAGGACCTGCCCCAGCAGACCGTCAATCACCTCCTGCTGCTGGTCCAACCGGCTCATCTACAGCGGGTGTCGGGCAAGGAAATGCCCCAGGGCGCTCGCCGGATCGCGCGGGCGGAGCTGATCCGCCGAACGCTCTCGCCGGGCGAGGATATCTCAGCGCGGCCACAGGCGTGAGCGAGCCCAAATCCAGGTCCGACGGGTTTCTCTGGCCGCCAGGTCCGCCGGATGCTAAGACGCAGCGGGATTCGACCGATTCTGCGCATCCGGTCGGCCCGACAATCGACCCGCAGCCGCTCAAGAAGACTCCTGGCACTTGGCGTGTGATCGAGAACGCCTGGCTCGGACCACGGGCCACCTCGTTTAGTCACCGCTCGCGAGAGGTTGGCTGGGTTCCGGATACTCCCGAGGCGTATTGCCCGCGCTGTGCGGCGAGCGTCGGCCCATACGAAGCCGACGCCAAGGGCTGTGCCGAATGCCGCGAGAAGCGACTGCCCTGGAGCATTGCCATCCGACTGGGCGAGTATGACAGCGTGCTGCGCGGCGCGATCCAGGACCTCAAGTTCTCGGCGTGGCGACGCGTGGGACGCGAGTTGGGCCAACGCCTTGGCGAGGCCATTCATCAACGGATGAGCGAATCTGGGTTTGGGCAGGCAAAGCTCGTGTTTATCCCCATTCCAACGAGCTATCGTCGGCGGATCACCCGGGGAATCGACCATTCGCTGGTCCTCGCGACCGCCGCCGGACGAGCGGCTGGAGCCCCCGTGAAGCGGATCCTGAGGCGTGAGCACCGCCCCGAGCAATGGGCGGTGGCGCCCAGCGAGCGAGCCCGCAACGTCTCCGGGGCGTTTGCGGTCCGGCAAACGACGCCCGCCGAGGGTTGCGTCTTCGTGCTGATCGATGACATCCGGACATCCGGTGCGACGATGCGTTCGGCGGCGAGGGCGCTGGTCGCGGGGTATCGCGGTGCGGGGCAGACACCGCCGCTGGCCCTTGTGAGTGCGGTCGTCGCGGTGAGTTCGGGTCGGCGGAGGAGGTCCGCCGATGGCAGCCCGGATTGGGGAGCGCGAGCGGCAGCGGTCGGACCCGTGGAATCGAGAAATATGGAGCGAACGCTTTGACTTTGGTGGGGTTTGAGGTACTATCCGCCTTGCCGCCTCAGGGCGGCTTTGGCGTCTAACGCCGGCCGGATCAAGGTCGAGTCGACCGCGGTCCGGCGTGCATCTTTGACAAGTGAACAGCTGGGAGCATCGTGAGAATGTGAGGCGATGGCAACGGCCGCGAGCCGGGATCGAGCAGATCTGCCATGGTCTTAAAAAAATCGCTGGCCGGAGGTTTTCACAGCCCTCTGGTCTGCTGACATTCTCGCGCTTGAATTCAAAGCCCGGCGTCTTGTACGTCGGGCCCCTTTGAGAAAATGTCAGCAAATCCGCCGATCTAGCCGATCGGCGGCTCCGCGAGGGTCATTGGCTTTCGCGGGGGAAGGACCGGCCGCTCACATGGGTGAGCGGAGTTGGTCAGGATCAGTAGTTTACCGGCGATTGGGGCTTGCCCCGGTTGTCGGAGACACCAAACTTAATTGAAGAGTTTGATCCTGGCTCAGATTGAACGCTGGCGGCATGGCTAATGCATGCAAGTCGCACGATTGAAAGTGGCGAAAGGGCGAGGAACGCGATCGAACGTACCCCGAGGTGGGGGATAGCGTCTGGAAACGGGCGGTAATACTCCATGTGCTCGAAAGAGGAAAGCTCCGGCGCCTCGGGAGCGGCGATCGTCCTATCAGGTTGTTGGTGAGGTAACGGCTCACCAAGCCGAAGACGGGTAGCGGGT
>CBDVAM010000112.1:0-11432 GCA_965371965.1 uncultured Phycisphaerales bacterium | reverse complement strand
AACGTGGACATCGACTTCAACGCCCTGGGCAACATGGGCGGCGACGGGATCGATCCTGGTCTGACCTTCGATGCGGACTTTGCGCCGGACTATTTCTTCAATATCGGCAACGGCAACACCGGGCCGGATCTGTACTCGAACGCGGCGTTGCTGCGGACCAACGGCGCGGCATTCCTGGGCAACGCGATCATCGACTACGGGTCGTACTCGGGCGGGCTGAAGGCCGACAACGATCCGCTGGATTTCAACGGCCCGCGCCTGGATGGGCAGGACGGAACGGCGCAGAGCCTGTTCAGCGAGTATCCGCCGCGGGCGAGCTACCTGGCGCTGCTCGACGCGATCGACAACGGCGATCCGACGAATCCGGTTCCGCCGGCGGGTGATCTCGTTGCGGTGAGTGTGGACAACTCGAACATCGGCGGCGTCACCGGCACGGAGACGTCCGATGCGCCCAACGTCGTGACGGGCATGGAGATCTGTATTGACCTTGACGAGCTGGGCTGGGACGGGGTGAGCGAGATCAGGATCGCGGGATTCATCGCCAACGGCGGGCATGATTTCATGTCCAACCAGGTGATCGGCGGGCTGCCGGGATCGGACAACCTGGGCACGACGCGGGCCGTGGACTTCTCCCAGATCGCGGGCACGCAGTACATCGTGGTGCCACTTGGGAGCTGTGACGGCGGGTGTCTGGCCGACCTGGACGGCGACGGAGACGCGGACGCCGACGACTTCTTCGCGTATCTCGATGGGTTCGCCAACGGCGTTCTTGAGGTGTGCGATATCGACGAGGACGGGGACTGCGACGCCGACGATTTCTTCGGCTTCCTCGATCGGTTCGCGAACTGCGGCTGAGTTAGTTGGATCGAGTTCATTGAGCCCGCGGCCGGTGGTCGCGGGCTCTTTTTCTTGCGCCGGATCGGGTGCGCGAGTGCTGGTCCGGCTCGGTTGGGGTGTCTCTGGGAGAATGGCGATCTTGCCCTGAGAGGGAATCCTGATAGGCAAAATTGGCGATGGCGGAGGCGTCGGGAAGCGTTCTGTTCGGGTATGCTCCGGTCATGCTCACCAGAGTCCAGAGTCATCTGTTGCAGGGAATCGATGCCCAGGCGTGCGAGGTCGAGATCGATCTCGATCCGCGGGACCATGGGAATCAGGTGATCGTGGGCCTGCCGGATGCGGCGGTGAAGGAGTCGCTCGAGCGGGTGCGCAGCGCAATCGTGAACGCGGGGTATCCGAACCCCGGGGGGCGGCTGCTGGTGAATCTCGCGCCCGCGGATGTCCGCAAGGAAGGGCCGGTGTACGACCTGCCGATCGCGCTGGGGTTGCTGCTTGCGATGGGGGTGGTGCGGGACTCTCGCGATGAGGGTGTGGACCATCGGCGGTTTCTCTTCTCGGGCGAGCTGGCCCTGGATGGGCGATTGCGCCCGATCAAGGGGGCGATCGCGCTGGCGAGTCTGGCCAAGCAGAACGGGGCGTTGGGGGTGATCCTGCCGGCGCAGAATGCCCAAGAAGCGGCGGTCGTCGAGGGGATCGACGTGCTGGGCGCAGGAACGCTGGGAGAGGTGGTCGGGCTGTTGAACGGAGAGTTGAGCGCCGAGCCGACGGCGTGTCCGGATATCGCCGGGCTGCTCGATCACGCGGTGCCGGAGATTGATTTCGCACAGATCCGCGGGCAAGAAGCGGTGAAGCGGGCCATTGTGATTGCTGCGGCGGGTTCGCACAATCTGCTGATGATCGGGCCGGCGGGCAGTGGCAAGACGATGATGGCCAAGGCGTTGCCGGGGGTGCTGCCCGCGTTGACGCCCGAGGAGGCGATCGAGGTCACGCGGATCTATTCGGCGGCGGGGGCGCTGGAGGCGGGCCAGGGGCTGGTGGTGCGCCGCCCGGTGCGGACGCCGCACCATACCGCGAGCAGCGCGGCGATCGTGGGCGGTGGGATTGTGCCCAGGCCCGGGGAAATAAGTCTGGCGCATCGGGGGGTGTTGTTTCTCGATGAGCTGGCGGAGTTTCCGCGGGGCGTGCTGGAGACCCTGCGCCAGCCGCTGGAGGACCATGTGGTGACGATCGCGCGGGCGCAGGCGACGCTGCGGTTTCCGGCGAACTTCATGCTGGTGGCGGCGATGAACCCGACGCCGCGGGGCGATGTCGCGCCGGGGGAGGTCGGTCGTCGGGAGATGGACCGGTATCTGTCTCGGATCAGCGGGCCGCTGCTGGATCGGATTGATATCCACGTCGAAGCGCCTGCGGTTCCGGTGAGGCAGTTGCAGACGAAGGCGAGCGGGACGGGAACGGCGGAGATGCGCGAGATGGCCCAGCGTGCGAGAGGGATCCAGCTCGGGCGTCAGGGGATCCCCAACGGGGAGTTGAGCGGCAAGCAGCTCGATTCACTCGCGACACTGGGCGACTCGGCGCGGACCCTGCTTGCGACGGCCATGAGCGAACTGGGGCTGAGCGCGCGGGCGTATGACAAGATCCGGCGGATCTCCCGGACGATCGCCGACCTGGACGGCGGCGGGGACATCGGCGATGCGCATGTGAGTGAGGCGGTGGGGTATCGCTTGTTGGATCGGCGGATGTAGGTATCCGAGCGTGGCACCGTCCTTCGCTCTGTTCTTCGACATCTCGGCTACGAGCGCACAATCCGATGAGGCGCGGGATCGTGATCAGTGCCGGTGGCTCACAGAATGTGTTGGGCTCACGTCCAAGTGCCGGTTACGGTGCTTTGCACCTTACACATAGAGGCCGCCGGTGCCAATAGAGATCGAGCCGCCAGTTGATTCACTCAGAGGTGCGTGATCCCCAACACTTTCGCCCGCTGAATGAGGACAGCTCCCAGCTCCTGCTGCCCTGACAACTCCAACATCTTTCCATAGCCCATTAAGACGTCGGCATTCTCGCACTCTTCAAGCGATCGAAGGTACACGCGTTCTGCAGTCTGAAAGTCGCGGCATGCCGTGAAGAACTCTCCAACTCGATCTGCAACAAATGGCGATTGCTCGCTTACGAGTTGCTGATAGTGGCGCTTGGCACCATCTACATCCTCTCGCCGCCAAAGGAGATCGGCGAGCGCAACTCGACCGTACGACAAGGTGGAGGACAACGCCAGGCCCCTTGACAGGGCCCGTTCTGCCTCTTCGTGCCGCGACGGATCGCACCACAAGATCAGGCCCAGTTGCTCCCATGCAAAGGCGTTCTCTGGGTCATCTTGAATCGCTTCGCGAAAGAGGCTCTCCTTTGCATTCCGATCCGTACTCGGCACTATCCAGTACGCCAGACTTGCCTTTGCTTCGCTGTGATTTGGTTTCATCTCAAGCGCTTGCCGCAGTGCTTTCTCAGAGCCTGCTAAGTCTCGACTACGAGCAAGCGCAACACCCAACAATACAAGACGATCCGCTGTGGGCTCAAGCCGACATGATTGACGAAGTGCTTCAAGGTGCGCTCGCTCGTCACCCAAGGCCTCTTGGCAATGCGCAACTGTTGACCATGCCGCACCCGAATCACAGAGATAGTCCACATTCGCATTGAGGACATTAAGGGCTTCGGCGTGCCGCTCTAGGAGGAGCAAGCATCTCGCTTGTATGATAATGGCCACTGCACACTTGTCTGACTCTGCACGCACCAGTCGACTCAAGCGCAGGGCATGCTCGAAATGCTCTTCGTTGAAGGCCTCAAGCATCTGATCAATAACAGACGATTTGCTCTGGTCGTTGCTCACTAACCAATCCCGTTCGTGTATTCGCGCAAGTCATTTTGCTTGCTCATCATAGTGCTGTGGACTGCGCCCGGATTACGCTGTTGTGCTTTGTGACATCGGGTGTCTCCACCCCTCGCTCGCGCGTTGGGCTCGTAGCCGGGGTGTCGACAAACAAGTCTGATTGGGACGACACGGGCATCGCGCCCTCAAGAGCGAGCAGCGATCGTTTCATCTCGATGCCAAGGGCGTAACCCGTGAGCGAGCCGTCGGAACCGATGACGCGATGGCAGGGGATGATGAAGGGGATGGGATTTGCGCCGTTGGCGGCACCGACGGCGCGACTCGCGGAGGGTCTGTTGAGCTTGCGTGCAAGCTCGCCATAGGACGTGGTCGTTCCGTATGGGATCTCCTGGAGGAGCGCCCACACCTGGAGTTGGAAGGGCGTACCGAGGGGATGTAGTTGTAGCGAGAACTCTTGCAACTCCTGCGCGAAGTATGCGCAGAGTTGCCGGCGGGGTTCTGCGAGGGCGTCGTCATCGCGGATGGAGTCTGCCGGGGCAGTGTTGTGGGCGGTGAGGCCGATCCGCTGGATGCCGATCTCATCTGCGACAACGACGAGTTCACAAATAGGCGTTGGGATGAGCGTGTGATGCAGCTTGGTCATGGCTTTGTGTCCTTGGCGAGTGAGTTCCAAAGGTGCATGGCGGCGTACGCACGCCACGGGCGCCACGGCTCGGCAAGTTTACGGATGCCCGTGGGTGAGGGTTCTTCGAGGGCCTTCTTGAGCCCGAGGTCGCTGTCTGGGAACGCGTCGGGCCAGCGGAGGGCGCGCATCGCGATATAAGAGGCGGTCCAGGGGCCGATGCCGGGGATCGCCAGGAGGCGTTCGGTGGTTCGTTCGACGGGCGCGCCGGGGCGCAGGAGTTGCGGCTCCCGGCTGGCAAGAGCCGCGAGCGAGCGCAGGGTCTTGGCTCGGGCGATCGGCAGGCCGATCTTTGCGATGCGATCCGGACGCGTCCCGCCGATCTTCTCGCTGGTCGGGCTGAGAAGGGTGAGTTCGGGGATCGGCGTCTCGATCGGCTCGCCAAACTCGCTCGCGAGGCGGGCGCTCAGAGTCGATGCGCCCCGCACGGATATCTGCTGGCCCAGCACGGCACGCCACGCAAGCTCAAATCCAATAAACGCGCCCGGCACGCGCAGGCCGGGACGCTCTCGGACGAGGGGCGCGAGGCGGTTGGACTCGCTCAGGTGGGCGTCGATGATGTCGGGGCGGGCGTGCAGGTCGAACAGATCGCTGAGCCCGGCGAGGATCTGCTGGAGCACGGGAGAGAGCGTGCTTGAGATCTCGGCCTCGAGCGCATCGCGACCACTGATCTTGGTGACGCGGAGCCAGCCATGATGCTCGCCGATGGCGACTGTTCGCATGTAAACCCCTGCGCCGACGTGCTCGACCCCGGCAATCGCGCGCGTTGCGAGGAAGGACAGCAGGGCGTTGAAATCCAATGGGGGGCGGTATGCCAATCGCAACCGCACCGTGCCGTCGGCGCGCTGGGTGGGTTGCGACTTGCGCAGGTCGCTGGGGCTGAGCCTGTAATGTTCCTTGAACGCCTGGTTGAAGCGTCGCAGGCTGGCAAAGCCGCTCGCGAACGCGACCCGCGTGACCGGCAAGCTTGTCTCGCTGAGCAACTGCTTGGCGAGGAGCAGGCGTGAGGTCTGGGCGAGCTCGATGGGAGAGACGCCGCCGTGCTCACGCACCAATCGGCGGAGCTGGCGGGCGCTGAGGGCGAACTCGCGGGCCAGAGCATCCACGCCTGCACCGTTGTTCATCGCGCCCGCGTGGATCCGCGCGATGATGCCCGACGCGATGCCACGGCTCGCATCGCACGGGGCCAGGCCCGGCGCGAGCTCCGGTCGGCAGCGCAGGCACGGGCGGAATCCCTCGCGTTCGGCGGAGGCCGCGTTGGGATAGAACGTGCAGCTCTCTCGCTTGGGCTTCTTGGCGGGGCAGACGCTGCGGCAGTAGATGCCGGTGGTGGAAACGCCTGCGAAGAACACGCCGTCGAAACGCGGGTCGCAGGCGGTCAGGGCCTTGTAGCAGAGATCATCGGTGAGCTGCACGGGGACAAGATAGCTCGGTTGTGCATATGGAACTGGCAGTTTTCGGCCAGCAATATTCGAAAAGTAGATTACCGACACCCCTCAATTCCGACTTGACAAGCAACAATGCCACCGGGTAGGCTCCCCCACGAGCAATGTCCCACCAACCAGATAACACGATATTCGGGCAGCCCGGCAGCCCGGCAGCCCGGCAGCCCGGCGACGATATCTTGCCAGTTGCGCGTCCCGGATATTGTGATGGGAGGCTGCGGACGCGGCTACGCCAGGTCATTGGCGGCTTCTTGGGGGTTCTTCTGATCTGGAGTGCCGGACAGAAGGCCGTGGATGGAAGCGGGGTGCAAGAGACCCTGGGCTACGCATTGCAGATAGTTATGTCCGATTCGCCGACGGATACTCTCGCTAGCACAGATGCTCTTGCCTCGCCCGCCGCTGAGTCGGGGGGAATCGGGACGGCAAGCCTCGCGGGCTGGGGGGCTCGCGGGCTGATTGTTCTTGAGGCCGGTTTGGGTGGGCTGCTGATCTTCGGCGCGGGTGGATCGCGGTTTGTTGCGGCGGCCGTCCTGTTTGGAGCGTTCTCCGTATTTGTCGCTTTTCTGCTGATGTCCGACGCGGAGGTTGGGTGTGGATGCGGGTTGAGCACCAGCAACGACCCGGTCGAAGCTAGTGCGTTGTTTCGAACGGGCGGACTGTTCACCGTCGCACTCGTGGGACTTGGCACATATCTGAGATCCTGGCCCAAGCCAGGAGCGTTGCTGGTGCTTTTTTCAAGGAGATTGGCATGAACTTGGCATCGAAACTGTTCCGGATGGACGGACGCCTCTTGGGCGGGGCGATGGTCCCTGTTGTTGGCCTAGTTGCGACAGCGCTGGCGCAGCCGGATCCTGGCTCGGGGTTTGATTGTGTCATCGGGATCTCACCGCAAGTCTGTCAGTCGTGCTCTGATTGCACCATCACAGGCATGCCCCCGGTCATTACATGCGGAACGGTCAAGGCTTCTGCTGGGTGTATCGAGCCACTCATCGCTCATTGCTGGATCGAAGTCATTGAGGACGAATCACATTATTTTGCAGAATGTATCGTAGCCGAGTAGATCACGGAATATGACCAGATAGGGGCGTCTTGGATGACTGCTGTTCCCAGAGCGACGCAACGTCGAAAAATGGTCATCGGCGTATGCGTGGCCGCTGTGTTTATTGGTCTTGTTGTTGCCACGTTTCGCCCAGGATGGTTGAGATCAAGCACATCTCCTGTAGTGGATGGCATGTTTGAGACTCCCGAGTATTCTGTCGAGTACCAGGCGTCTGCGGCAAACTTCGATCTCCGACCCCAGAAGGATGGGGTCGATGCGGTCATTGCTGAGTTACGGAGAGTGTTCTCTCTCAGGGTTGAGGACCTTGGCGTTGTTGGAGATGCCGCGAGCGGCCTTGAGAATACGCTGATCGAGCGTGTCGAAATGCAACTGTCACCTGATTTTGAAACTTGGAAATTGATAGTCGGTGACAAGATGCCACCCGGAGCCGATCCTGAGCACCCAGATCAGGAGAAGTTTCAGCGTATCTGGCACAAAAAATCGAACCTGTTTCAGCAGTCACCGATTGATCTAGATTCGATGGTTGTTCGTAGGGTAGAGCCGGATGCCGGTCCGCGGATTCCGCCGGAGTACGATGCTCCGGGAACGAGGTTTCTTCGCTCGGGGGGCAAGTATGCGGCTACCTATCCAGATCCTGAAAATGGCAGCGAGATCATCGAAATGATTGAGACACTTCTTCCAATGCAATACAAGATGCCTGGATATGACGCACTGCCCGTGACAGTGTCTTTCAGATTCTATCGAGATAGGGGTTCCACAGAATGGATGCCGACGGACTTGTACCTATACTTTGACAAAGAGGCATTTGGGAAAGGACTCGTACTCCCCATCAACTGACTGCTGCCACATGAGTCAGGAGCTTAGAGTCATGAGAGCGAGGACGGCCCGATACTCGATGCATCGATCAGGTTTCACACTGATCGAGTCGCTCGTGGTGGCAGGTCTCATCGCGGTGCTCATGAGCTTGGTGTTGCCCGCACTGTTTTCGGCAAGATCCAACAGTCGCGCAACGACATCGCTTGCGAATCTGCGCACGCTCGGACAGACACTCGCGATCTATGAAGAAGTCCAGCAAACATATCCCTTCGGGCGATGGGGTTGGGCGAATCCGCCGGAGACCGGGTTCAATGTTTCGTTTGGCTTTCTCTCATGGTCGATAGACCGCGCCTGGCCGGTGCTCATGCACGACGTGGCCCCGTGGCCGGAGCACGCCCGAGCGTGGGTGAGCCCCGGTGCAGCGGATCCGAATCGGTTCGCTAAGACTTGGACGGATCCCATCTCGACATTCACGACCGACTTGGCATCGTATCGCTATTCCTATGCGTTTATCGCATCGGGATCGCTGTGGGATGGGCGGACCGAAGCCGATGAATCGCTGATCCGCCCGCAGCGTGCGGCGAACGTGGTGTTCCCCTCTGGGAAGGTGCTCATGTTTGATGGTGAGCGGGCCTATCTGCGGGCCGAGCACGCGGACTCACCGGCTCGCCCCGTGCTTATGGCGGATGTCTCGGCCGGTATTCGCAGCGACCGGGACGCGCAAGAGCCGGTCCGCAATCCCCTACGGATTCAGCCGCCGAAACTGTATCACGATACCCCGAACGGCATCGGCGGTAGGGACTTCTAGCGGCGGACGATTCAGCGACGGTGTTGTTGTTTCTCGTTGGTTGCGATGACTGGAGCCGATATCCTCTGGACATGGCAAGGAAGCCCGCGCGGTCACAGCGCTCAGAAATGTCGGTCGGCAAACAGATCATCTGGGTCGCCCTGCTGGCGAGCTGGGTGTTCGTGGTGCTGAGTCTGGTCGCCTACGACGCGGGCGACCCCCCCACCCACACCGTGTATCCACCCAACGAGCGGGTCGGAAACTGGTGCGGGCCGGCGGGGGCGTTCATCGCGTATCAGGCGTTCTATCAGTTCGGCTATGCGGCGTGGGCGCTGGTCGGCGGGCTCGGGATCGGGCTGATCCCGATTGCCATGGGGCGGCGGGTCGATCTGCTGATGCTGCGCCTGATCGGCGTACTGATGGCGACCGCGGCGCTGGGCGGGCTCAACGCCCTGCTCCTGCCCAACAGCGGACCCATGAATATCACCGGCGGGCTGCTCGGTGACGGGATCTCGGCGGAACTGGTCGCGCGGTTTGGGCAGGTCGGAACCGGGCTGGCGCTGGGCGGGATGCTGCTCGTCGGGTTGCTGGTCGGGTTTGACAGGTACCTGCTGATCCCGGCACGCTGGATGGCCGGGCGGGCGGGGCCGGCGGCGCGCCAGAGCGGGCGGGCGGCGTTGACGGCCGGTGGCGGGCTGGTTCGCGTGATGAACGAGAAACGCCCCTCGCGGGTCCGCCTGGACGACATCGAGGACGACGAGGAGCTCGAAGAGGCCGTGCCTGCGCCGGTTATTGCTCGGGAAAAGAAGAGGTCCAAGAAGAAGGGCGGGAGAAGAGCCGAAAAGCCGGCGAGGGGAGTCGAGGCATCTGTCTCGCGTGGGACAAAGGCTGAAGAGGACGAGGACGACGAGCTTCCCGGTGCGCCGCAGGTCTACAGCGAGCGGGACCTTCGCGAGAAGATGGCCAAGCTGCCGATTCGATTCGGGCAGCGGGACATGCGCGTCGCAACCGAGGCGGATCTTCGGGATTTGCAGAATGTCCGCGAGCTGGAGGGCTATCGGTTCCCGTCGCTGGATCTGCTGGAGGACCCGGAAGAGAACTTCGAGGAGAAGCTCGAGGGGATCGTCCGTGAGCAGGCCGAGGCTCTGGTCGCGGCGTTGCGCCAATACAGGATCGACGGCGACGTGGTGGGCGTTGAGTCCGGGCCGGTAATCACGCTGTACCACGTTCGGCTTGCGCCGGGCACGCGGGTGAGCGCGCTGGAGGCGGTGGGCAAGGATATCGCGCGGGCGCTCAAGGCGATCAATCTGCGGATCGTGACCAACCAGGTCGGGCGGGACACGGTGGGCATCGAGGTGCCGAACCCGACGAAGGAGATGGTGCGCCTGAAGGAGTTGATGGGCAGTCCAGAGACGTACTCGGACATGAAGCTGCCGCTGTTCTTGGGCAAGGACGCGTCGGGCGAGCCGCTGGTGACGGATCTGACGAAGATGCCGCACATGCTGATCGCGGGCACGACGGGCTCTGGCAAGAGCGTGTGCATGAACACGATCATCATGGGGTTCTTGTTCACGAAGAAGCCGAGCGAGCTGAAGCTGGTGCTGGTCGATCCCAAGATGGTCGAGATGAGCCAGTTCAAGTCGATCCCGCACCTGATGTGCCCGGTGGTGACGGAGATGACCAGGGCGACGGCGATCTTGGAGTGGGCCATTGGGAAGATGGACGAGCGGTACGAGCTTCTATTGGAGGCCGGCTGTAGGGATATCAGTGGGTACAACGAGATGAGCTGGGAGGATCTGAAGGAGGCCTTCGATCCTCAGACTCCGGCGGAAGAAGCGCGGATTCCCAGGCGTCTGCCGTACATGGTGTTCATCATCGACGAGCTCGCGGATCTGATGATCACCAACAAGGAGGTCGAGGGTTCGATCATCCGGATTGCCCAGAAGGCCCGTGCGGTAGGGATCCACCTGATCCTGGCAACGCAGCGTCCGCAGGCGAACGTGGTGACGGGGCTCATCAAGAGCAACATGCCATGCAGGATCGCGTTCAAGGTTGCAAGCGGGATGGATTCGCGGATCGTGCTGGACCAGAAGGGCGGCGAGCTTCTGCTGGGGCAAGGGGACATGTTGTATCTGAGCCCGACGAGCCACAAGCTGACCCGCGCGCAGGGCACGATTGTGGATGACAGGGAGATCCGGCGGGTTGTGCGGTTCATGAAGGAGGTCGCCGGGCCGAGCTTTGAGCGGCAGTTGACCCAGCTTCGGACCCTTGACGGCGACGAGGAGCGGTTGGCCGAGAGCGAGAACAACTCCAGCGCGAGCCTGGCTGCTGCGCAGGAAGACCCGCTGTTCGATCGGGCGGTCGAGATCGTGCTGGAAACCAAGCGTGGGAGCGTGAGCCTCTTGCAGCGGCGACTGGCGATCGGGTATACGCGGGCGAGCCGGCTCATTGATCTGATGGGGATCGCGGGGATCATCGGCGAGCACAAGGGCAGCGTGGCCCGCGAGGTGCGGATCACGCCCGAGCAGTGGCAGGAGATGCAGCGGCTCAATGAGGAAGAGCTGAGCCGCCAGGAGGACGGCGAGGGCAATGCGACCGGGCAGGCGGCGCTCTTTGTCGACGATGGTGCGGGCGATGGCGGGGTCACCCAGAGTGTGGATCCCGAGAGCATGGATTCGGAACCAGAGGATGTTGGCGAAGAGGACATCAGCGAGGATGACGATTGGGATGAAGAGGAGGATGAGGACTCGGGCGCTGACGGCTCGGGCGACGCCGTCGTGATCGAGCCGAAGGGGTCGGTCGAGCCGCCGTTTGACGTGCGCCTTGGGCTGGTGGAGCCGGTTGGCGAGGAGGACGAGGCGGACGACGGAGAGTTCGAGGAATCCGACGAGTATGAGGAAGAAGAAGAAGAGGACGCGACCGAAATT
>CBDVAM010000111.1:0-11588 GCA_965371965.1 uncultured Phycisphaerales bacterium | reverse complement strand
CTGTGTGTTCCCTCTTCGTCGCTCCGTCGCTCCGTCGCTTCGTCGCTCGCCCCCGCTTCGTCCGTTCGGTCTCCCGTCTGTCCGTCTCTCTCACCAATGATCGCCTCGATCGCCTTGCTGCCAGCGCCCTTGATCGCGCGCAAGCCGAAGCGGATGTGCCCGTGGGCCGCGTCGTGGGGTTCATCCTCGTCGAAGACGACGGTGAAGTCCGCCGCCGAGCGGTTGATCGAGGGCGCGGCGACGCGGATCGAATCGCTCAGGACCTCGCCGGTCCGCGCGTCGATCGTGCGCGTCCTCTTGCAGTCATCCAGATACGGAATCCAATCGCTGACCTTCTGCGCCTGGGACTCGAAGCTCAAGAACGCGGCCATGAACTGCCTGGGAAAGTACGCCTTGAGGTACGCGGTCTGGTAGGCGATGATCGCGTAGCCGGTCGAGTGGCTCTTATTGAAGCCGTAGCCCGCGAACTTGAGGATCAGATCGAACAGGTCCTTGGCGCGGGTGTTGTTGAGTCCTTGTTGCTCCGCACCGGCGAGGAACTTCGCGCGGTTGGCGTTGATGATCTTCTTCTTCTTCTTGCTGATCGCCTTGATGAGCGAGTAGGCGTCGCGCAATGGGATGCCGCCCAGCTCGTGGACGATCTGCATGACCTGTTCCTGGTAGACCATGACGCCGTAGGTTTCTTGCGTGAAGCGATCGACGATGGGGTGGACCTTGGGCACCTGCTCGGTGCCGTTCTTGCGCCGGTTGTAGTCGGGGATCAGATCCATGGGCCCAGGGCGGAACAGCGCGTTGGCCGCGATGAGGTCTTCGAGCCTGTCGGGCTTCATGTCGGCGAGCAGTCGGCGCATGCCGCCCGACTCGAACTGGAACACGCCGGTGGTGTCGCCGCGCTGGAATAGTTGGAAAATGCGCGGATCGTCGTAGGTGAGGCGTTCCAGATCGAGCGGATGTGTAGATCGGCTCTCCGAGCCGATTCCGTCTTCGATCTCACGCGATCGTGTATCGGCTCGGAGAGCCGATCTACCCACTGCTTCCCAGATCGCCTCCTCATCCAGCGTCTCGCGAATGAGTGACTTGGCTCGCTCGATCACGCTCAGCGTGCGCAGGCCAAGAAAGTCCATCTTCAGCAGGCCCATCTTCTCGCACGTCGGGCCGTCCCACTGGGTCACGATCTCGTGCTCGCCCGCCTGCGACTGCTTGTAGAGCGGGACGATCTCGCTCAGCGGCGTGTTGGCGATCACGACGCCGGCGGCGTGGACGCCCGCGTGGCGAGCCTGGCCCTCGATGACCTTTGCTGTGTCGATGACTCGCCGGACCCGATCGTCTTCGTCGTAGCGCTTCTTCAGATCCTTGTTCTCTTTGAGCGCGCCATCGAGCGTGATGCCCAGGGTGTCGGGGATCATCTTGGCGAGTTTGTCGGCGTCGGCGAGCGTGACGCCGTGGACCCGGCAGACGTCGCGGACCGCGGCCTTGGCCTTGAGCGTCCCGAACGTGATGATCTGCGCAACGTGCCCGTACTTGCGCCGCACATAGTCGATGACCTCGCTTCGCCCGTTCTGGCAGAGGTCGATATCGATATCGGGGTATTCGCTGCGGTCGGGATCGGTGAATCGCTCGAAGAGCAGGCCATAGCGGACCGGGCAGGCGTTGGACAGGCCCAGCACATAGCCGACCATCGTGCCCACGCCGCTGCCACGGGCGTTGGCGGGGATGGCGCGCTGGCGCCCCCAGTTCACGAAATCCCAGACGATGAGGAAGTAGGCGCTGATGAGCTTGTCGGCGAGGATCTTGAGTTCGCGATTGAGGCGAGCCCACTTGTCGAACGCCCCCGGGTCGACCCCTTCGTCGCCCCGTCGCTCCGCCGCCTCGTCGCTTCCCTCGATGAACTCGTGGCGATGCGCGACGATCGCGGGCCCATACCGCCAGACCATGCCAGCCTCGGCGAGCAGACGCAACGCCCGGTCGCCCTCGTCCTTGACCTGCTCGAGACTGACTCCATCGTTGGCAGAGAACGGACTCAGCTGGAAGCGCGAGCTGAAATCGGCGTACCATGCCGAGAGATCGCCCGCAAAGACCTCGTCGTCGTGCGCCGGCAGGTCGCTCGGCACCTCCACACGCACCATCGGCGCATGGCTCGCGCCCACGTCCAGGGTCACATCACAGCGCTCGGCGATCCGCAGCGTGTTGTCGCACGCATCCTTGCCGATGTCGCCATAGTGAACCTCAAAGATCTCGCGCATCTGCTCGGGGCTCTTGACGTACAGCTCCGGCGAATAATGCAATCGGTCCGGATCGTCCTTGATCTTGCCCATCGAGATGCAGATGAGCGTGTCGTGGGCGTCGTGGTCCTCGGCGTTGAGAAAGTGCGCATCGTTGTCGCACACGATCGGCAGACCCAGCTCTCGCGCGATACGGATCAGGTGCGGGTTGATCGAAATCTGCTCGCGCACATGGTGCTGCAGCTCGACGAAAAATCGCGGCCCAGTGCCCTCGTCCTTAAAAACCTCGGCGTGCCACTGGGCGCTCTCGACCGCCTTGGCCAGGCTCGACTCGTCCTTGGTCACCTCAAAGTTCAGCAGGTGATCGCCCATCTCGCTGCCGAGGTGCCCGTTGATCGCGATCAGGCCGCTGTTGAACTCGCTGAGCAGCTCGCGGTCGATCCGCGGCTTGTAGTAAAACCCCGTGAGGTACGCCTGCGAGCACAGATGCAGCAGATTCTTCCAGCCCTGGTTGTTCTCTGCGAGCAGGACGAGGTGGTACCCCCCGTCGCCGACGCCGGTGTGCGTGCGATCGCGCCGATCGCCCGGGGCGACATACGCCTCGACGCCCAGGATCGGCTTGATGCCGGCTTCTCTTGCGGTCTCATAGAAATCGACGGCGGCGTGGATGTTGCCGTGGTCTGTGACCGCGACGGCGTCCATGCCCAGCTCTTTGACGCGGGCGACGAGGCGGTCGATGCGATTCCCGCCATCGAGCAGGGAGTACTCGCTGTGCAGGTGGAGGTGGACAAATCCGGGCGCGTCAGAGCCCTGCGCCGCCCCATCCGTGGCGTTGGTCATGGCGTGTGTTCCGTTCCTGTTATCCGTTCCCGATCGTACCAGCCCGATCCACCACCCGCGACCCCCTTCGCGCGATCTGGCGCTCGATGTGGATTGTGCCCGGGATCGTCCAAGGCCCTGCAATCCTGAGCCCGCTCAACCACCAACACCCCGCCCCAACGAGCCCTGGGACGCCGGACCTGAGGCTCGGCGAAGGTCCGGGTCAATGCCGCAACTCGGGCAATCCCCGACCGGATTCGAGCACAATCCAGTATGCTCCTTGAAGCGATGCCACCCATCTGCGACAAGTGCGGCTACGACCTCTCCGCGACCAAGCGCGGCGACGCGGGGTACGTCTGCCCCGAGTGCGGGAAAGCCCACCAGCGACTCGAGGGTCTCGTGCATCCGCCATGGCCGGGGTGGGGCCGGGTGCTGGTTCGGACATGCCGCCCGCTGGTCTTGCTCTGCGCGGGGATTGGGTTGTGGCTTTGGGCACTTCCGTCGGCAGCGGCATGGAACTGGAACCTGGCGGATCTCATGTTCATAGGGGCGTTCTACGGAGTACCACCGCTTGTGCTTGCGGGTGTGATCTGGGGGCCGGTTTCTGAGGCTCGCCGCCGTGTGCCCAAGCATCGATCGGCGGATGCGTACAGCCCGACTCGCCAGACCGTCATCGCCGTGGGGATTGTGCTCAATCTTGCATTCGTGGTCGGGCTGTTGTTTGTTGCGGATCAGTGGATTGGGGGCCAGCTCATGGCGGCAATGGGAGACTGAGAGAGCACAATCCGCCCCCACCAAACCCCAATAAGCCTCGACAGGTAGAATCCACACATGGCCCTCGCCGACACACCCACATTCCGCGTCACCATCGCCCGCCCCACCGCCCTCCAGCGGCTTGCGATCACGTTTGTGCTGGCCATCGGCTTCGTCATCGGCCTGGTCATCATCGTGCCCCTGGTGATCCTCTTCGGCGTCCTGGGCGTGCTTCTGCTTACCTGGCTGCGGATCAAGGCGTGGTTCTCGGGCCTTCGACGCAGCGGACCCCTGGACGGGCGGCGGAACGTCCGCGTCATCGAGCGGTCCAAGTAACCCATGCCCGCCGGCGTCCATCCATCTCTCCGCGACCTGCTCGCGAGACTTGTTGGCGGGCGCGGCGAGCGGGCCACAGATGACGACCTTGCCCGTTGTGGCGAGTGCGGGTACCAGCTCGACGGGCTGCTCGATCCGCAGTCGCCCGGGCTCTGCCCCGAGTGCGGCGGCTCGTTCAACCCCTTTGCCCCGCACCGCCCCTGGACCCGCCGTCAATGGCTGGGCTTTCTCCTGGGCGGCTGCGGGCCGACGCTGATGCTCCTGGCGATCGCCTGGGGTTCGACCATGTTGGATGACGAGCGGATGCGGATGGCGATCGGGATCGTCGGGCCGTTCTGGGTCTTCATGCTCGCCTACGCGGCCCTCGTGTGGCCCGCGCTGTGGACGAATCTGCGCAAGGACGACCGCTCCCGCCCCGAACGCCGGCGGATGCTCTTGAGCTGCTATGCGATCGCGATCCTGCCGGTTGCGCTGTTGGTTGTCGCGTCATTGGTCTAGAGGCCCGACCCGATCACTACGCAAGCGCGTAATCGAGATCGGCGATCAGGTCGTCGGCGTCCTCGATGCCCACGCTCAGGCGGACCAGCGAATCGGTGATGCCGAGTTGGTCGCGCTGCTCGGGCGGGACGCTGGCGTGGGTCATGATGCCCGGGTGCTCGATGAGGCTCTCGACGCCGCCCAGGCTTTCGGCGATCGTGAACAGCTCCGTGCGTTTGAGCATCGCGTTGGCCGCGTCGAGCCCTCCCTTAACATAGATCGTGATCATCCCGCCAAAGCCCCGCGGCATCTGCTCGCGCGCAAGCAAATACTGCGGGTGGCTTTCCAGCCCCGGATACAGCACGCGCTCGACCTTGGCGTGATTCTCGAGCCACTTGGCGATCCGCATCGCGTTCTCGCAGTGGCGCTGCATGCGCACATGCAGGGTCTTGGTCGAACGCAGCATCAAGAAGCAATCGAGAATCCCCGGCACCGCGCCGACAGAAAGCTGGATGAACTTCAGCTTCTCGAACAGGTCGGCGTCGTTCATGAGCAGCGCCCCGCCGATGACGTCCGAGTGCCCGCCCATGTACTTGGTCGTCGAGTGGCAGACGATGTCCGCCCCAAGCGCCATGGGAGACTGCAGGTACGGCGAGCAGAACGTGTTATCGACGCACACGATCGCGCCCTGCGCGTGCGCACGCTGGGCGACCTTGGCGATGTCGATGATCTTGAGCGTGGGATTGGTCGGCGTCTCCAGCCAGACGACCCTCGTGCTGTCTCTAAATGCGCCGTCGAATGCGTCCAGATCGGTCATGTCCACCAGCGTGACCTCGACGCCCGCCTTGTTGAACACGTGATGGAACAGGCGATTGGTCCCGCCATACACGTCGTCGCACAGGATCACATGATCGCCGCCCTTGAGAAGGTGCAGCACCGCGGCCTCTGCGCTGCAGCCCGAGGCGTAGCACAACCCGAACGCGGCACCCTCAAGGCTCGCCAGGTTCTTCTCCAGGGCCTTGCGCGTCGGGTTGGACGCCCTCGAATAGTCGTAGTCTTCCTTGAATACGCCCGGCGATTCCTGGGCGAAGGTCGCCGATTGGAAGATCGGCGTCATGATCGCGCCGGTAGACGGGTCCGGAGCCTGCCCGGCGTGGATCGCGCGCGTGCCAAAGCCCTGGGAGCCAGTTGTGTCACTCATGCCCGCTCCTGATTCTTCTTGCTGAGGTACTCGATCAGGTCGATGTGGCTCACGAGCCCGACGATCCTGGCGGCGTCCACAACAATGGCGACCTGGTCCTTCTCGAAGATGCCGTAGAGCTCCTCGACCCGCGCCTTGGGGTACACCAGACCCCCGATCTCGTGCATGACGTCGCCGGCGGGCGAGCTCGCGGTGATCTCGCCCCGCTCGAGCCCGCGCAGCACGTCGATCTCGTGGACCATGCCCTCCGGCCCGCCGAGTTCGTTGACGATGGGGATCTGGCTGACGCCCAACTCCCGCATCCGCGAGACGAGCTGGGCGACGGTCTCGCCCGTTCCCGCGGTGATGATCTCCTGGTCCTTGCCCTCGATGACATCCTCGACGCGTCCGAGGTCTCGCTCGGGCTCGAGGAATCCGTGGTCCTTCATCCAGCTGTCGGAGAGGAACTTGGTGATGTACCGATTGCCCGAATCCGGCAGCACGGTCACCACCATCTTGCCCGGGCCGAGTTCCTTGGCGAGCTCGACAGCGATGTGGACGTTGGACCCGCTGGAGCCGCCGACGAACAGGCCCTCTTCACGCACGAGGCGCCGGGCCATGTTGAACGACTGATGGTCATCGACCTGGCGGACCTCATCAACGACGGTCGTGTCGAATGCGCCGCACTTGATGTCGTCGCCGATGCCCTCGACCTGGTAGACATACGCGTTGGGGAGCGTGCCGGTGTAGAAGTAGTGATAGTGGACGCTGCCGAGCGGGTCGACGCCGACGACCTTGGGGCGGTTGGCCTGTTTCTTGAGGAACCTGCCAACGCCCGAGATTGTGCCCCCGGTGCCGATGCCCGAGACGAACGCGTCGAGCTTGCCGTCGGTCTCTTCCCAAATCTCCGGGCCGGTCATGGCCTCGTGGGCGTCGATATTCTGCTCGTTGTGGTATTGATCCAGGTAGAAGCTGTTGGGCGTCTCTCTCGCGATCCGCTTGGCGACCTGGACATAGTGATCGGGTGATTCGCCCGGCACGTCCGTCGGCGTGATGACCACCTCGGACCCGAACGCCTTGAGCATGTTGATCTTCTCGAGGCTCATCTTGTCGGGGATGGTGAACACCGACTTGTATCCCTTGACCGCGGCGACCATCGCCACGCCCATCCCGGTGTTGCCGCTGGTGTTCTCGACGATGGTCCCGCCGGGCTTGAGCAGGCCGTCTTTCTCGGCCCGCTCGATGATGTACAGGGCCATGCGGTCCTTGATCGACCCGCCGGGGTTCAGAAACTCGCACTTGACCAGCACCTCGGCGCTATCTGGACCAACGACGCGGTTGAGGCGGACAAACGGCACGTTGCCGATGCCGGCGAGGATGTTCTCGATCGTCTGCATGAGTGTAAATGCTCCTCCGTTGGACCAGGCCGCCCGCTCTGGGGGGCGTTCACCGTAGGGTAGCGCGATCCGGACTTCGGCCCGAACGCGTCGGTCCCTACGCTGGATCCATGCGCATCCTGCTCACCAACGACGACGGCATCCGCGCACCGGGCATCATCGCCCTGTACCACGCCCTCGTAGACCGCGACGCCCTCCATGGCGGGCGTGTCGGCGGGACCGACACCGAAATCTTCGTCGTCGCCCCCGAGACCGTCCAATCCGCCACCAGCCACGGCGTCACCTTCCACGAGCCGCTCATGGTCCGACCCACCGCTCCCGAGGCGGGGATGGAGGGCATCGCCGTCGATGGCAGGCCCGCCGACTGCGTCAAGCTCGCCATCAGCCAGCTCTGGCCCGAACGCTTCGGCGAGGGCTCGCGCCCGGACCTGGTCATCTCGGGGCTCAACGCCGGCGCCAACTGTGGGATCAACGTGATCTACTCGGGCACGGTCGCGGCCGCCCTCGAGGCCGCGTTCTTGGGAGTGCCCAGTGTTGCGATAAGTCTGCTGATGGGGCGCCAGAGGCCCGACTTCGCGCTCGCGGCGATCCGCGCTCGCCGAACGATCGATCACATCCTCATCGCGCGTCCGCCGAGCGGGCACGAGTGCCTGAATGTCAATATTCCCAAGAAGGGCGACGACGACACGATGCCGAAGATTTCGGTGTGTCCCATGAACACCCACGGCCTCGTGGATAGCTATGTGAAGCGCACCAGCCCGGCGGGCGACACCTACTACTGGGCGTCGGGGCACGGCCTGGATTTTCATTCGACCGAGCCCGGATCTGATGTCGATCGCTTGTTCGCGGGTGAGATTTCGATCACGCCTCTTATGTACAACCTCACAAGTTACGAACACATTGAGGGTTGGCGACAATCCTTGAATCCCGCCTGAGCGACCCGGCGTTCGATGCGCTGTTCTCTCTGCAACGAAAAAGGCGGCCACATCTGTAAGATGCGGCCGCCCGGAGGGAGAAAGAGAGAGCTCGTTGTGCCCGGGCGTTGCCCAGGGGTCGATTTCTCAACTGCTTGCCTGTATCGGCTCAGGCAGCCAGATCCTCTGAAGTTTTCACGATGGTCTCGTAGTGCTCCTGGAACTGGGCGAGGCCATCGCCGCTGATCTTGAGGCCCTCGAGCACCTCGCTGGAGAAATCGAGGTTGGTCAGATCGGCCCGGATGCCACCCTCGCTCCGCCCGACGATCCGGGTTGCGACGTAGATCACGCTGGTAAGCGTGCGGTTCTCAGCGCCGAGTTCCAGCGGGCGATGGTGATAGCCGGCGACCTGCGCGAAGCTCTTGGGAAACTTCCAGCGCTGGCACAACGCCGCGCCGAAGTCCTGGTGGTTGGCCCCGAAGACGCTCACCTCGGCGTCGAGCATGTCGTTGGCGGGCACGCCGTGGGCGTCGATGCCCGTCTTGCGGATCGCATCGACAAGCATGGCTCGATCGAACTGCATCTCGACGACCTGCCCGATGTTGTGCATGAGCCCGGCGAGGTACGCCTCGTCGTTGAGCCCGAGCTTGAGCTTGTCGGAGATCATCTTGCAAGTCGCGGCGACCGCGGTCGCTTGGTCCCACATCATGTTTGCGCTGTATTGCGGCGTGAGTTCGCCCCCGCGGAAGAGCTTCACGAGGCTCGCCGCGATCGCGATGTTCTTTACCGCGTTCAGCCCGAGCATCACGATCGCGCGATTGATCGACGCGATCTGGCCGGGAAGACCGTAGAACGAGGAGTTGACCACCTTGAGGATCCGGCTGGAGAGCGCCGGGTCCTGGCTGATCACCTTGTGCAGATCCTGGGCCGTCGAGGTCGGGTCCTCGACCAGTTCGATGATCTTGATCGTGATCTCGGGGAGGGTCGCGATGTGCGCGATCTCGGCGATGGCCTTCTCGGCGACCTGCTTGCGCTCGTCCTGTGTGGGCATGCTTGACTCCCGTATGGGCGCTCGGTGAGTGAGGCCGATAGGGAGGATCGGCACAAACCCAACCGCACTTTTCCAGAACGTGCCGAAAACTCTTGGGTATTCGGACCCCCAAACGGGATCCGTTCTCAGGCCAGATCGCGCAGGGTTTGCCGGTAGCGATCGCTCATCGCGTCCAGCGACGCCGGGATGACCCGCACGTCGGCGGTCGAGGTCATGAAGTTCGTGTCCCCGCCCCATCGCGGGACAAGATGGACGTGCAGGTGCCCGGGAACGCCAGCGCCCGCGGCGATGCCCTGATTGACCCCAATATTCAATCCCTGGGGCTGGAGCGTGCGTTCGAGCAAGTCCGCCGCGAAATCGACAAGGCCCCATAACCTCGCGCGATCGTCTGCGTCATAATCCAGCAGCCTCGCCCGGGCCTCGCTCAGCGCGACCAGCAGGTGTCCATTGGCGTAGGGAAACGCGTTGAGAAGGATCATGCCGTGGGCGGTGCGATGGATGACGTGGTTCTGCACATCCTGGTCGGGCGTGTCCCAATAGCCCCTCAGGAACCCGCCGGCGGGCTGGCTTTGGTGCGCGGCCAGCGACTCGAGGTACGAGAGCCTCCAGGGAGCGCCGAGATTCGCCGGGCCGGGGTTGGGTCGCGAAGTCATTGCGCCGAGTGTATTCGCCTCTTGGAACGACCGATAGCCCGGCGGGAGGCATCGCCATGACGATCCAAACCCTGATGACCCGCAAAGTCGTGACCGTCTCGATGGACGACACGATCGAGCAGGCCCGCCGGATCTTCGAGCGTCACGGCTTCCATCACCTGATCGTCGAGGAGAACGCGCAGATCGTGGGCGTGATCTCCGACCGCGATCTGCTCAAGAACCTGAGCCCGTTCATCGGCAGGGTGGACGAGCGTCCCCGCGATAGCGCTCTGCTCAAGCGCCACATCCACCAGGTCATGACGCGCGACCTTGTGTATGTTGCGCCCGAGATGTCCGTGCTCGACGCGGCTCTGGTCATGCTCAGCGAGAAGGTCTCGTGCCTGCCGGTCGTCGATGGTCGGATGCGGTGCGTGGGGATCGTCACGTCTCGCGACCTGCTCATCTGGTCGTTGCAGGCCATGCAGCAGGCCCAGGACGACGACGAGAGCCAAGCCGCCTAGCCGACCCCGCTTGCCTCCGATCAGCCCGGGCACGCCTACAACTTGCGGTGCCCGAGCCTGTTCCACCTGATGCTCCTGTGATTCCGGGTGCCCGGCGGGTGCGTCTGGGCGTGGCCATCTGCTGCCACACCATCGTCGATTTTTTCGCGTTCATGATCATGCCGCTGCTGAGCGTGATCGAGGGGCGCCTGGACCTGAGCGACTCCCAGGGCGCGACGCTGATCGCCATCCAGCCCCTGATCGCGGGCGCGGCCCAGCCGATCACCGCATGGTTCTCCGATCGGTACGACACGCGCCTGCCGGGCGTGCTGGGGATGGCCCTGGCTGTTGTCTCGATCGGTCTGATCGGCTATGCCCAGAGCTACCCGCAGCTTGTGGCGATCTACGCCGTCGGCAGCTTCGGCATCGGCGCGTTCCATCCTGTCGCCGTCTCGTGCGTCGGAGAGCTCGGGACCAGACGCCGAAGCCTCGCGGTCTCGTGCTTCTTTGTCGCGGGCATGATCGGCGGCGCGACCGGAAGCTACGTCGCGCCCAAGTGGGTCCACGCCTGGGGACTCGAGAGCCTCGCCTATCTGATCATCCCGGGGTTGATCGCAGCGGTCCTGCTCTCGATCGCCATTCGTCCGGTTTCCCACCGAACCCACGACGCCCACGAGACCCACGCGGCGCTAGCCCCGGCCGAGAGACGCCGACGCTGGCACGCGGTGTGGATCCTCTTCGGCGGTGCAGCATTGCGATCCGCGGTCCATGCGGCGGTCGTGCTGTTGATCGTGCGCTGGGCCGAACAGGTCGTGCGCATGCGCAGAGGGGTTGGCGAACTGACGAGCGACTTCGAGAGCGAGGCATCGCTGATCGCCGGGCCCATGACCGCCGCGATCGTCGTCGGGATGGCGCTGGGCGGGTTCACCATCGGCTCGACCATCCGCCCCAGGCACGAACGACGGATGCTCATCATCTTTCCGATCATCGGCGCGATCCCGATCGTGCTGTTCCCGCGCCTGGGCGATATCTTGCCCGAGGGTGCGCCGCTGGAAGCGATCGCGCTTCCGGTCGCGGTGCTCATGGGCGTCGCCTTTGCCGGGCTCATCCCGACCGGCGTCTCGCTCGCCCAGCGGACGATGCCCCATCGCACCAGCTTGGTGTCGGGCATGATGCTCGGCGGGTCCTGGGCGGCGGGCGCGTGGGGCCCGAGTTTCGCGCAGACCATCACCAGCCAGCAGGGCCTGCGCAGCGCGTTCGACGCGACCGCGGGGATCCTCATAATCTCGGGCCTGCTGATGCTGCTC
>CBDVAM010000110.1:0-11599 GCA_965371965.1 uncultured Phycisphaerales bacterium | reverse complement strand
CGACGGTCCAAAGCGTGGGGTCAGCAATGTTTCCGCCGACCCAAGTGAAGGCGTCACCGGCATTCGCCGCCGCGCCGATAACCGTGAAGGACGCGAGTGCCGCTAAAATTGTTTTCGTTCGCATCTGCGAACTCCTTTTGCGTTTGAGGAATGGGCAGATTCTGCTACCATGCCCTGGTTCAGTTTGCGGGCCTCCGCGGCTTCGGATTGCATATCTCTGCCGCGGGGGCCCTTCTGCACGCGCACACCGATACCCGGCGTGCGAAGGAGAGAGAACATCCGTGTGGTCTGGCTCCCGCCCTCCCTTGGCGGGAACCGGCCCGATTAAGCCCGGACCCGGCTAGAAGCTATCCCAAAGCCGGTGATTCACCACAGAGGGCACAGAGGGCACAGAGAAAAAACTCTTGGATTTCAGGCTCTGTGCTCTCTGTGACTCTGTGGTGAACTGGTTCTTCGGGGTTCTGGGATAGCTTCTACTCTCCATGTGTCAGTTCCGATTCACCTCCTTATTACGCTCTTCTGCCCCCCGCCCTGACGCGCCGACAGCGCCTCAGGGAACGGGGAGCGAAGAGCGCGGCGGGCTGGTCTGGCGTGGGTCCCTGCTCCGAAACTCTGCCGGGGCGAAGATCCGCGCCGACAATCCCGATGGAACCCACTTGCACCGCTTTCTCCACTTCACCAGTTATAGAAGTCGTACGAAGCGCGAAAAACGTGACGTGTCTTGTGAACAAATGAGCGATTATGTTCAAAAAGATCGGTGACGATCGTGAGCGGGCTCCTGAGCGACGGTGACACCCGCCCTGACTCGCCCGAGCCACCGGTGTTCCGCGTCGTGCCTGCGAGCAGGGCAGGCCATTCGCGGTGAACGACCGATTGGTCGAGTGTGGAGCACGCGATTGGAACGCCGGCAAGGCCGCGGCGATGTTGAGCCGCACTCGTCGCGGCTTCGTCGAATGTGCTACGAACTTGGGATGTCGGGGAGGGCGCGGCGTCGAATACGAGTCTCGGAAAAACTCAATACCCTCTGGATGGGCACGAGAGCGAATATCTTGGTTCTGTTTGGCGGATCCGACGATGGCACTGGCGTCTCGCCTGCGCGTGGGAGCCGCCACGCTTGTTCCGCACGGGTGAGACGCTCGTGCCACCATCCGTTGAACAGAGCCTTGGCGCTGGGCAACGGGCACATGCGGGCGAGACGCCTGCCGCGTCAGGCCCATTCGGATTATGTTCGCAACTACCTTTCTTCGTAACATGCCCTTGAGCGCGCCCGTCGCTCGTATTCAAGGGCTTTGCCCGGGGCATTCTGATTGACCAGGTGTCGGCGAAGATGCGCTTCGGCAAGGTCTCGGGGTTCGATCATGTGGGTCGGCGGGGGCCGGATCGTGAACCGCTCCCCACGAGCCCTTCCTGGCCGATGCTCAGTCGGCGACCTTTGCACGCCGCGCCTTGAGTTGCAGCATCACCCCCACACCCGCAGCCGCAAGCCACACGATCACCCAGACCAGCGGCGTGCGTTGCAGGAACTCGCGTCCGGGGGCTTCGAACGCGTGCATCAGCCACACGGCGCTGCCCAGCCAGATCGCCGAGCCCGCAAGGGCGCTCACGACCGCCGACGATCGTTTGGGTGCGGCGAACCCGATGAGCAGCCCCGCCGCCGCACCGAGAATCGTTCCGCCCATGAGGATCATCCGCTCGTCGGCGCCCGTCGCTCTCCAGCGATCGCCCGCCTGAGACACAAGCGCACTGACGAACGCTCGGCACTGCCCGTAGGCCGTGCGCATGATCGTCTGTGTGTCGCCATCAAGGCGTTCGAACGATCCCTCGGCGGTCTCGCGGATCGAACGCTCCGCGTGATCCACCGCCGCCTCGTCGAAGGCATCGCGAATGTCATCGAGCATTGAGGACGCGCCGCCGTCGGTCGCCAGCGCCGCCGCGCGCTCGTCGATCTCGGCCTCGAGCGGACTATCCGGGGCCTGCTCGATCCCCGGCTGTACCTGGAGGAATGCCAGCCCGCCGAGCAGCCCGACCAGCGCGAACGCGCCCGACGACGCCACGCCGACGGCCATTCGGAAGACGACGATCGAGAAGATCAGGCCCGATAACCCACCAAATGCCAATCCGGCATAGGGCGACGGCATCCCGAGCACCTGCTCGAACCCGAGTTGGGGCAGGAGCATGAATCCCCCGAGCCCGCCGAGCACGATCCCCATCGCGGCGAATGCCGGTTTGATCAGCCGCCCGCCGACGACCCAGAGGAGAAACCCTGCGACAAGGGCCAGAGCGATGGGGGCATGGGCCACTGGGGGCAAATCGGCAAGATTGTGTCCCGCCGCAACGACCTCGGTTTCTTCGAGCAGAATGGGCAGAATCGTCGCCATGCGCCCTGTTCTTCGGCTTTGGGGGGGTCGGATTGTCCAGTCCTGACAAAGTATGGCGAGGCGGTGATGGACGCGGGGCGTCTCGACGATGAACAATCCTCCATGGAAGATCCGAAACAGGCGAGCTCAGAGTCAAATCCCGAGCCCAGCACGAGGTCGCTGGACGAGCTCCGCGTGCTGATCGACCAACTCGATGTGGGGTTGATCAAGCTGCTGAACGAGCGGGCGTCGCTGGTGGTTGAGGTGGGGCGGTCCAAGCGCACCTCGGGCGTCCCGATCTACGCGCCTCACCGCGAGCAGGAGGTCTTGCAGCGGGTCCTGGATGCGAGCAAGGGGCCGCTGCCCGGGCGTTCGATCGAGGGGATCTATCGCGAGTTGATGAGCGGGAGCTTTGCGCTGGAGCGTCCGCTGCGGATCGGGTACCTCGGTCCGCCGGGCTCGTACTCGCATCTGGCCGCGACGCGCCAGTTCGGGTCTTCGGTCTCGTTCGAGGATCTGCACGACATCGCCGGCGTGTTCACCGAGGTTCGGCGGGGGCATGTGGACTATGGGCTCGCCCCAATCGAGAACTCGACGGGCGGCGGGGTGGTCGAGTCGCTCGACGCGTTCATGGCGTCTGCGGGTGAGGTGTCGATCTATTCCGAGGTGCAGATCACCGTCCATCATGCGCTGTTATCCAACTGTGAGCCGAGCGATGTGAAGCGGATCCACGCCAAGCCCGAGGCGGCGTCGCAGTGCCGAGTCTGGCTGGCGACGCAGTATTCGCAGGCGGACATCGTGCCCTCGCCCAGTTCGAGCCGGGCGGCCCAGACGGCTGCGGAGGAGGCCAAGCTGGCCGAGAGCATCTCGGCCAAGGGCGGGTCGGCGGCGATCGGGTCGGCCCTCGCCGGGCAGATCTATGGCGTCAACGTGCTGTTCGACCACATCGAGGACAACCCCAACAACGTGACGCGGTTCTTCGTGATCAGCAAGGAGCGGGCGAAGCGTTCGGGGGACGACAAGACGTCGATCATGTTCAAGACGGCGGATAAGCCGGGGGCCTTGGTGGAGGTGCTGAAGATGCTCGCCGACGCGGGGATCAATCTGAGCCACCTCGACAAGCGTCCCAGCGGTGCGACCAACTGGGACTACACGTTCTTCATTGATGCGATCGGGCATCGGGAGGATGAGGCGATGGCGCGGGTGTTGAAGGACCTGGAGACGCATTGCAAGGAGCTGACGGTATTGGGGAGTTATCCCCGGTCGAAGCGGATCCTCTAGCGAATACTAGTATTATTGCCCATACGACTTCGCCATAGGGCAAAAATCCAGTTGTGACAGCCCCGATTGCGGGCGTGAGAGGGGGTGTCGCCCGGAACTCGGGTGGTCTGTTCGCGTACCATAGAACGGAGCGCGACACCCCCTCGCGCTGCGGCTTAGGGTTTGGATTGGCCCCCGCTTGCCGATCTTGGTGCTCTGAACCGCACAATGGCGGCTTTCATGTTGGCGTGCCGATGGGCGAGATGTCCGGGTACGCGGGTTTTTGGGGGCTTGTGCGCCGGGGCGAGTTGGGATACCCTGTCCTTACTCATCTCGGCGAGGTCGGGTGTCGGCTCGGGTCCGCAAGGGGCTTGGACGATCCGGCCGAGAACAACCGAGGGAGTGCCCTTCCGCCAGGGAGGGCCGAAGCGTCCCACCGCCCGGTGGACGACAGACCCCCGCAGCGAACAGCGAGCGCTCCGACGGAGTGTGACGAGCAAACAGAGAGGTTTGACCATGAAGCGTCGCGAGAATCGTCCTTACATTCGGCGTCGTTCCACCACGGGCGTCGATGCTGAGGCGCGTCCTGCACGTCTGGCCTCGCTCGCGGGGCGGGCGATGGTCGAGCGGCTCGAATCGCGGCAGTTGCTGTTCAGTCTGACCATCACCGCGGACGACGTTGATCCGAGCGGGCTGGGAACGGCCCGGGCGATCTTCGGGTATGCGATTCCGGCGATCACGACCGCTGAGCAGTTGGGCACGAATACCCCCGAGGTTGTGCTGGAGGACTTCACCGAGATCCTGCCCGGAAACATTGGGGGCAACGCAGAGTTTGACGATTCATTCATGAGGATGAAGCACAACGTGTTCCCGCCATCGGATGTGCAGATGCTCGCCGACGTGGATGGAGACGGCGACCCGATCGAGGGCACCGAGCGATTGTTGGTTCGGTTGGCGGACATCAACGAGTTCATCAGCTTCGAGTTCGATGCCGCAGAAGACCTCGCGGTGGACAATATCGACCGTCCGATGACCCAGTTCAGCATCGACTTTGATCGCCAGAACGGCCAGTTTGGACTGCCATACGCCGACATCCGCGCCGACGTGATGATGCGCGGCGAGGTCGTGGTGTCGTTCACGGGCAACGCCCTGCGAGACCTGAACCAGGCGCCTATCGGCATCGACGGGCTGACGCTGGGGCGTGGCACGTTCCGGTTCGAAGCGTCGAACCTGGATATCGGCGGCCCGTTTGATCGGGTCGTGTTTACCGCGATTGGCGGCCCGAGTGCGGCCTTCATTGTCGATAACGTCCAGGGCACGTTCACCCCCGGCAACTTCGTCGATATCGTGAGTGCGAGGGTCTTCGGCGCGGAGATCACGTTCCGCGGTCCTGTCGGCGCGAGTGTGCAGGTGTTGGACCTGTACGGGCGCGACATGGTCAACACGATCCAGTTGGGCAAGCCGGACGATGTCGACTTCGTGGTCGTCGATCCGAACGACGATGGCGTGCCGGACTTTAACGACGGCATCGGCCAGCTGATCTTCTCCAACGTCGACGTACGTTCGTCGTTCACGATGTCGGGCGGCACGATCGAGGCTGGGGCCAATCCCAACGCGTCCTTTAACGTCTTTGCGCTGCCGAACGATCTCTATCAGGAGGGCGGGGGCAACTTCGCGTTCGTGTACGAGCGTGCCGATTCGTTGATGGGGATCTTTAGCGAGTTCGAGGCTGCGGGCTTCGGATACGGGATTGTGACCGATGCGCAGGGTGCCCCGATCATCATCGGGCTTCCGCCCGGGCCGGGTTCGGTCGCGATCGGCAGCCCGATTGTTCGCGACAACACCAACGGCGCGACGTACAACGCGCAGGGGCAGGATTCGAACACCGGCGATGCTGTCCGTAATCCCGCGACCTTCAACCGCCCGGAGCAGGGCATCCTGGTCGAGGGCGGCGCGACCATGGGTCGGATCAATATCATGGGCCTGTTGCACGGGACGTCCAGGTTCACGGGCGCGATCAACGAGCTGATCGTGGGCCATCTGCTGGGCTCGATCTCGGTCGAGGGCGACGTGGGCATGCTGGCCGTAGCGGGCGATGCGGGGAACTGGTCGGTGGACGCGGGCGTTCCCAATCCCGTCGGCATCACCAACAATAACCGGACCGAGACTGAGATCTTTGTCGGTCGGACGATCCGCGAGCTCCTGGTGGGCGGGCGATCGCTGGCGGACGTGACGGTGCTGGGCGACCTGAGCGATCCGAAGAACAGGCCTGCCCTGGACACGCTGCAGAAGGTCGAGCGCGAGTTTATCAATCCCTTCGGCGAGGACTCGGGCATCACCGAGCGAGACATCCTGCGGGGCATCATCGAGAACTCGTTTGTTCCCGGAGTCCTCTTGAGCGGGCAGGACTTCATCTTTGGCGAGGCGTTGTTCAGGAATGACTCGATTCTGAGCGCCGAGTGGCTCGGCTCGATCGGGACGGGTGTCATCCTCCAGGGCACAATCGGCTTCGGCGATCCGGTTGTGAACACATTGGATGACCCGGCAGACGTCTTCGGTTTCGCTGTCGGCGATGATCCGGTTTTCTTCGAGGCGGCACCGGAGACGCTGATCCAGGCGATCCACATGCGCGTGGTCGATGAGGACGGGCGCACGCTGGTGGCCTTTGATCGTACGGTGCTTCGCGAGGTGCCCGCCGGCGAGGAAGTGCCGCGGGTCTTGCGGTTCGATGCGCCGGCTCCTGGCGTCTACTACCTCGTCGTCGGCTCGCCCGCCCTGGCCGATGGCGACACCGACCAAGGCGGCGATTATCGGATCGCGGTGACCGGCATGGCCCCGACGACGGTGGGCATGTATCGCGTTGCGGGCGGGTACGGATCGAACGATATCGCGACGTCGAGCACGTTCAACGTGATCGCCGGGGACGTGGGCACCTTCCGTGTCGGAACCGGCTATGTGCTGGGCGATGGCAGCGAGGTGACTCCCCAGGCGGTATTCAACTCTCGCGAGCCGGATGTCGACCAGGCGATGGACTTCCGAAGCGGCGCCATCACGGTGCCGAACAATCTGTACGACATCACGCTCGGTTCTGATCTCGGGAACGCGACCATCCTGCGTCAGTCCGGCGAGTTCGTGCTGATCAACATCGGCGGCAACCTCGGGCGACTGCACACGGGTCTGTCGGCCGTCTCTGGCGTCAATCCGGATCAGGGCGACATTAACTACACGATCATGAATGTCGGCGGCAGCGTCGGCATGCTCGATGTCCGCGGTGCGCTCGGCATTGACCAGGACAGCGGAGATTCGCTCGAGTTCGTCGGGCTGAATCTGACGACGGGCACCGCCGGGGGACGGGGCGATATCGGCATGATCCGCGTCGGGAACCACATCAGTGGCGGCTCGACATTCTTCAACACGCCCGACGGCTCGACGGTCGGCGGGTTCCTCGTCAGCCAGGACGCGGGCACGGGCTTCGGGCCGGCGGGCGAGTTCGGGATCATCGGCGGTGCGGGCAATCTCGGCGCCCACATGTTCTCGACCGGGCAGGGATCGGATGTTCGATTCGTCGACTTCCCGGAGATCGACCTTGAGCAATCGCTCAACGCGGGGCTCGATCTCTTCGACGGGCAGGCTGTTGAGATCACCGACGACACCGGCGGGACGGTGCGCATCACGATCTCGGGCACAACCCCCGGCGCGCTGGTGGGATTCGTGCGATTCCTGCCGATCGACGGCTCCGAGGGTGTCGCGATCGCACAGATCGAGGCCAATCTCGCCGGTGGTCGTCAACTGGACATCACGAGCTTCGGACAGCCGAACAGCGTGGACTCGGTCTCAATCGGCACGATCAACATCCAGGGAGCGACCGCTGCCAGTACGATCAATATCGATGGCAACGTGCCGATCGATATCTGGCAGATTATCCAGACCGGCGGTGGGGCGTTCAACGAGATCGTCAACAGCACGCCAAATGGCGATATTCTCGCCATCGACGTCATCGGAATCAATCGCGTCGAGATCGTCGACGGCAGTCTTGGTCGGACCGAGGTTCTCGGGTTCGGTCCCTCGCTCTTCGGGCCTGAGTTGGGTGTGCAGGCGGGCCTTGCCGGCGACGTCGGCGATCCGCTCGGTATCTCTGCGAACACCATGCACCCGGTGTGGAGCGGGGACCTGTACCGCCCGGTCAGCGATCCGGACGAAACGACCGCGTACATGGATGACATCGGCGGGCCGTTCGATGGCTTCCTAGATGGATTGGTGGTTCGGACGGGCAACGTTGTCGAGGTGATCGTGGGCAAGTCGGTCGGGGACGTGATCCTGCAGGGTGCGGGCGCCATCCTCACGCAGCTCACGGTTAACAGCGATGAGTTCACCAGTCCGGGTGAGTTCGACGGGATCCTTGGTGTTATCTACGCGCCGATCATCAACTCGGTCGAGGTTGGTGATGGGATTGCGTCGGCACCGCAATCGCCGATCGCCAATGTTGGAATCTTCGCGGAAGACGAGATCCGCAACATCGAGGGCGGCGCGGTTGCCGGGGCGTCGATCTCCGGTTTTATCATGGCCACGAACAACACGTTTGGTCAGCCGTTGGAGTTTGGCGGGATCGATACGATCTCGCTCGACGGCGGCGGCGACTTCGTCGACGCGTATATCTCCGTCGAGTTCTTCGATGGGTTCTGGGATTCCATCGACTTCCCGGACAATCGCATCTTCGCCGGCGACATCAACGCGATCCGCGCGTCGGGCGCCGATTTCTTCCGTTCCGAGGTGTTCGCGCAGAGCATCCAGACCTTCGAACTCGAGGATGGGTTCTTTGACGGGTCCCGTCTGCAAATGTCGGACGACGCCCGGCGGATCAGCGCGACGGGATATCGAAACTCGACGATCTCCGGAACTATTCTCGAGTTCAGCCGCAACGAGATCATCATCGGGCAGGACCTGTTCACGCTGGAGACCGAGGAGGACGACGGGTCGATGGTCGATCTGCGGATCGACGTGCTGGGGTCGGTGCGCGAGCGGATCAGCGCGGGCACATTCAGCCGCGTCAGTATCGACGTCGATAACCGCCTCGAGTTGCTCGAGGCATTCGACAGCATCCGCGGCAGCGCGATCACCGCCGGTCGCGCCGACGCGATCATGGCGCTGGGCTCGATCGTCGCCAGCGACATCGCGATCTCCGGGCCGCTGCTGGAACTCAGCGCGGGCGTAGCGATCGTCAACACCGATATCCGTGTCACCGGGCGTGACGGACGCCTGGATCTGCTCGTCGCCGACGAGCTCATCTCCGGCACGCTGACCAGCTCAGGTCCGATCCTGACGGTCCAGACGCTGAGCGGCGACATCGTTCTTGACATCAAGACCACGACCGCCAACGGCTCGCTCAGCGCGCTGAATGCCGCCCGTGATCTCATCGTCTCAACAGATATCAGCGCGGGCGTCGACGCGATCATCGCCGGGCGTCATATCGGCAGGCGGGCTGACCCGAGTGTCATCCTGGTGCGGGGCGACCTGAATAGCGTGAGCCTTCCCAACGGGCAGTTGTACTCGGATATCCGTGTGGGCGGGACGATCGGAATCGGCAGCAGCGGCGATGGCGACGCGGGCGACGCAGTCGCGGGTGTTACCATCGGCCAGGCCCGTCATCGTGCCGGCAACAACAACCTCGGTGCCGGCTCGATCATCGCCTTCGGACGCATCGGTAACGTGGTCATCAACGGCGACTTCGCGGGGACGATCCGCTCGGGCTCGTCGGGCATCCAGTCGGTCACCATCAACAACGGGTCCTTGCTCTCCGAGGCATCGATCCTGGTCTTCGACGGCAACCTCGAGAGTCTCATCATCAACGCCGGGCACCTGCTCGGCACCGTCTACGCCGACTTCGATATCCTCGACTTGCAGGTCATCGCTTCGATCGACGGCATCTTCGGCGACGTGGGCGTCAACCCCGCGCTGTCAGCGGATACCAGGGTGGACAGCTTCCGCAACGAGTTGCCGCTGGGCGTGTCGATCAGCAGCGAGGCCGACGGCGCGAGCATATCGGCCGGGCACAACGTCGTCTCGTTCGTGGTTACCGGCGGCTCGATCTTCGAGTCGGCGATCCATGCCGGGCGTGATATCGTCCTGCTGAGTGTGGGCGGCGGAGTCTTCAACGACGATGCCACGACGGGTTTCGGCACGACCATCGCCGCGGGCGATGCCATCCAGACCGCGACGTTCACCGGAAGCGTGCAGGACGCGCTGTTCGCGGCGGGCCTGTTCTTCCTGGGGAGCGACAACGCCCCGGGCGGCACCGGCATTAACGCCGACGCGGTCCATCAGGGCAGCGTTCAGACCCTTACGATCGGCGGCAATGCGCGGCGTGTGGGCGTGACGGCGGGCATGAACGCGGGCAACGACGGCGAGTATCTCACGGGCAACGAGACCACGGCACTGGGGCGCTCGGTTATCGAGAACTTCTCGGTCGCCGGCAACTCATCCAACGTCAAGCTCTCGTCCGACACCTTCGGCGCCGGCGTCAACCGCAGTGCGTTCGACACATTCGGCGCGTCGTTCCCGGTCGATGACCCTCAGATCGTCAACAGCGGGTTCCCCGGGACCAACATCCCCGCGAGCGGTCTGAACTTCACCTATAAGGGCCGGTCGGGGACGTTGACCTTTGTCGGTGCGGGCCAGGCGAAGTGGGACGCCCCGAACGGGCGGGTCATCCTCCGCAATACCGATATGAGCAGCACGCTGGTTGTCACGGCCAATGGCGGTGAACTCAAGGACTTCAGCGTCGTCTCCAAGGACAACGCCAGCATCGGCGTGCTCGATGTCCAGGCCAAGCTGATCGGCAACTCGAGCATTGTCATTGACCATGACGCGGGCTCGGTCTCGCTTCGCAGGCTCGATACCACCGGCGCGATTCGTTTCGGCGGCAATATCGATTCGCTCTTCATGAATCGTGTTGACGGGGGGCACATCGAGGCCCAGACTGTCGGCACCATCACCATCAACGGCGACTTCGGCGCTCAGAATCCCAACACGCGGGGCGAGGCCAGCATCACCGTTCTCAACGCGACGGCAATCAACATCACCGGCGACCTGCGGGCACGCATCAACGTGCAACGCGATCTCGGATCGCTCAATGTCGGTCGTGACATCGATAACTCCCTGATCCGCGTCGGCGGCAATCTGGGTAGCGGTGTCCTGGACGATTCCACCTTGGCGCTCAGCGGTCGCAACATGCTCGAGAGCCGCGTGAGTGTTCGCGACTTCCTCGGGGCGGTCACGCTGAGCGGCGAGATGTTCGACAGCGCTCTGATGATCGGTGCCGACTTGGGTGCCGATGGCGACTTCGGGGGCACCGGCCTCAACGCCGATGTCGTCAGCACTGGCTTCGCGTCAACAGTGGATATCGGCGGCAACTTCTTCCAGTCCGATATTGTCGAGGGTGCTCTGCGGGGCGGCGACGGCTTCTTCGGGACCGGCGACGACTCCGTCGCCGAGGGTCGAGGCACCCTCGGGCTCGTCGATATCCTCGGCACGGGCGTGGGATCGACCCGGTTTACCGAGTCCTATCGCATCTTTACGACTGGGGTGCTTGAGGGCGTGCAAATCGGCGGGCGGACCGGCGAGGATTCGGGCAACTTCGCGATCGTCGATGCCCGGAATCTGCCCGATCCGATTCGCATCCTTGACCTCCAGGTCTCCCAGGCCAGCCGCATCTACACCGCCGAGATCCTGTTCAACCAGGCAATTAATGCGAGCACCCTTTCTGATGCTCTGAGTGTGAGTGAGGTTCGCGGCACGTCCGGGTCGGTGCAGATCTTCCTCATCGAGGGCCAAGACTACACCCTGACCTACGACGATGACCAGAATCGCGCGCTCATCACCTTCGATCGCGACATCACCAGCCGCGATCTTCCTCGCCTTGCCGGTGTGCCGGGCCAGGGCATCTATCGATTCCAGCTCAACGCCCAGGTCCTGCAGGGCCAGGT
>CBDVAM010000109.1:0-11610 GCA_965371965.1 uncultured Phycisphaerales bacterium | reverse complement strand
GATCGAGCGGGTCGGCACTAGGGGCCACCCTCGCCAGAGCCGATGGCTGCTGGTAATTCGGCGGGATTCTGGTTGCCTCGGCGGGGACTTGGACCCCATCGGCGGCCCCTGTACAGATCCAGCCCGCCAACATGGATCATGGGCTCAGGCGGCGCTGCGCCCATCGGGCCACTCCTCGGGCTCGAGCACGAGTTGGTCCAGATCATCTGACGGGGGCTGAGCGCGAACCCATGACGTCCAGCCGAGCTGGGTCCCGGCACCGAGCTGGGTCGTCGTCGCGTCTTCTTTTCGCAAGACAAGCTGGAGGTCCCAGTCCATGCCCATCCCCGCCATCAAGCGCACCCAGGAACGCAAACGCGAGAAGCTCACCGCATCGCCCCTTGGCAGCAGGCGGTTGTAATCGGCCAGGGGCATCGGCCCCATCCGCACGCGGAAACGCTGCTGGACGGTCCATTGGCGCTCGCCCATCACCGTGCTCAGGCCGAGCGCACCGGTCTCGGGCGAATCGCCCAGTCTTAGAAAGGAACTCGGCGGGATATCGATCCACTCGCCCTGGAAGCTGATAACGATCGTCGGGACCCGGAAATACTCCCGCAGCACCGATTCCAACCCCTCGGCACTGCACACCCTGCTGATGAGCCGCCCGGCGAAATAGGCCTTCGCCTGGTCGGGGATATCGTCGCGTTCTCGCAGCGAGGTCAGGCCAAGGCCGGTCAGGCAGAGGATGTAATGCAGCAGGCGATCGAGCTCGGGGCGGTCCTGCTGCACCGCCGGCTGGTGCATCGCCCACGCGCGATAGAACATCGTGATCAGGCGGTGCTGGATGAGATCGAGAAACGAGCGCCAGGCTCGATCGCCCTTGTACAACTGGCGGCAGACGTGCTCGGTGAGATACAGCGGCATCGGCCCGTTGGGGCCGAGCAGCCCGAAGTTGCGGATGCGGATGCGATCGGGGCGGATGTCGTTCGCGGGCTCGTATGAGTCGATCGTCGCGGTCGAGAACTCCAGGTGCGGGCTCTGCCCGAAACGCACGGCGTCCTGGCGGGAGTTCATCGCCTCACCGATTCGCTTCGAGCCCGAATCGTCGGCGAACCGCGCCCGATCGATCGCGCGCATCAGCCAATAGAAATCGTACCGCCTGGGCCCGGCGCTCACCGATTCCAGCAGCGATGCGAGTTCGCCGAGGACCGCCTGGGGCTCGCCGTCGTCGACGAGACTCACAGAATGTTGGTCATCCCCAGGCGGGTCGGCCATTGCTTCACTTCCCGATTCTGCGTGCGGACAGAGGTCTGCACGACCGTGTTGATCGACGCGTATCGCGCGAGGAACCGCTCAAGCACCGCCCCGAGCAGGAGCACGCCCGAGGAATCGAAACTGCCCTCGTCCAGCTCGATCTCGATCCCCAGCCCCTTGGCAAACGAGATCGGCCCGGGCGCAGGCACCCGGCGCGTGATCGGCGTCGTCGAAACCCGGCGCACGCCGCGGATCTGGTCCGACCACGCATCATCCCGCAACGCGTCGTGTCGCGCGCCCTCGGGCACCGGCGCATACAGCTTGAGCAACTGCTGCAACGGGCGGGCGCCCTCGTCCTCGTCGTCGTGCTCGATCAGCGACAGGTAGTTCAGCTTGAGGTGGCTGATGAGCGCCCACGCTCCGGCATCGCCGGCCAAGGCCGGCAGCGGCGGGCGGAGCGGCCCCAGGAACCCGATCGACTCGATCGGAACACCCGAGTCCTCCCAGCTCTTGAAGGGCTCGTCGCGCAGGTGCAGCGGCAGATCCCGGTTGGTCACCATCAGACCCAGATCCAGCGCGTCGAACTCGCTCATCGTCGGCGTGCCGCTCTGGTCCACGATCGAGACGAACACGTCCGCCCCACGATACTCGTCCGACCGCCACGCCTCTTGCTCGAGCTCGGAATCGACCATGGTCCGCGGCAGGCGTGAGATCGCGAAGTACGCCGAGTGCGCGTCCTGGGTGTCGGTCGAGGCGTAGAACGGATGCAAACGCCGTCCGCCCCTACCGATCGAGTGCACAGAATCGACCGAGTGAACCTCGTAGTCGATCCGGCGCGTCCCGTCGGCGACGATCGGATACTCGACGCGGCGCTCGCTGAGGCGGATCGTCACGGGGCTCTGGAACCTGAACAAGTTGACCACCGGCGTGCAGAAGAGGCTCAGATCTTCCAGCGAGACCTGGTCATCCAGCCTCTCGTCCTCACGATCGAAGAGCAGCACGATCTCGAACGCCCCACCACCGATCTGGCGCACATGCTCGCCCAACCCCCGCACTCGGAAGAAGAAGAACCGCTTGGGCATGCACGCGTACTCCTTGAGCAAGCGATACCCCTGGTAGCTCCGCGGATCGACCGGCAGCAGCGCCTCGTCGTTGTCGAAACCGACCTGCTCGACCGACTCGGCGTCAAGCTCCAGTTGCGTGCGCGGGATCGGCTCGGCGTCACGGATCAACACGCCCGACACATGCGCAAAGATCTGCTCGTACATCCGGATCGGCTTGGGGCCGTCGCCGGGAATATGGAACGTCAACTCGTCGAGGTCCATCTTCGCCAGATCGCCCGCGGTGACCCTCAGTCGGATCCGCAACGCCGCGCTCGGCCCGCCCCGCCCGCGCATGTGCTCGGGCAGATGCAAGACACCCATGTCGCGCGCGTGATAGCTCGCGTTCTCGATCCGCAGGGGCCAGACCTGCACGTCGTGGGCGGTCACATACTGGCAGGTCTTGTCTTGCAGCGTGCCGCGGACGCGGATCGGACGCGACTGGCGGATCCAGGTGCCGCGCTTGAAGACGGGTCCGTCGGCGAGGCCGGCGTCCGAGAGATCGGGCTGCAATCGCACGATGCCCATCGCGGGCGTGGGCGCGAGATAGTGCGGAAAGATCGTGTCCAGCAGGTGGTGCGTGAATCGCGGGAACTGCGCATCGAGCTGGAGGCGGATCCGCGCGGTCAAGAACGCGACGCCTTCGAGCAGGCGTTCGATGTAAGGGTCCGGGCAACGGTCCGTGGTCTCGCTCAGGCTCAGGCCACGGGCAATATCCGGCTCTTCGCGCGCGAACTCGACGGCCATCTCCCGCAGGAAGGTCAGCTCATCGGAATACAACGTCTTGAATCGCCGGTCCATCTCATCCTCGCCAACTGATCAGGCCTCGCCCACCGCGCACCTGCCGGTCTGGCAATCGAACTCGGTCACGAGATGCAGCGGCATCGGATCGGCCCGAAGGTCGCCGCGGATCTCGATCGAGACCACCCGCCCCTCGCCCCCGGTGGAATGCCCCTCGGTGCTCACGGTCGTGCGCACGCTGCTCAGGCGGATCCTCGGCTCGAAGCACTCGATCGCCCACCGCACGGTCGTCTCCAGCGTGCGATCACGGGCCCGATCGGACGTCTGGCCCGCAAAGCCCGCGAGCCCGTAGTTCAACACAGAGCTCAGAATCCCTGGAAAATCCAGAAAATCCGGCCTGACGTCGTCGTCGTCAAAGTCCTCACCATCGAGCCCAGGCGCGGTATTTGCACACGCATTCAAGAGCCGTTCGAGGTCGGCCTTCACCGCGTCAAGATAATACCTGGTCTCGAGCGGGCCCTCGGGGTAGAACCTCTTGGGGCGAACCGGCTCTGCGCTCGCCTTTGGGGCATTGGATTCGCGAACGGGCGATCCTTCAGTTTGTGACGCGTCGTCCGTGGTTCTGCGCCGGACATACACGCTGTCGCCGGTGCGTACGCCCGCTCCTCTCGCCTGGAGTTCCTCCCTGGTGGAGCCCGTCAGGCGTTGAAACAGGCACGGAAGATAGACCTCGCGCTTGGCCATTACGATGCGTCCGCGCCCGGCGCGGCGTCGCCGGCATCGCCCGCATCAAACGAGATCTCCTTGCACCCCACCAGGGGAATGTCCTCGCCGTCGCAGATCAGCACACGCTGGCCCACGCCCAGCTCGATCCCGCCACCGGCCTCGATCCAATCCGTGCCCCGCCCCAAGCGCAGCGCATCGTCCTCGCTCTTGTGGGTTCCGGGATACCTGGAGAACAGAAAGCCGGTGCTCACGCCCTCGTTGCGCCACACGAACGTCGCGGGCAGCCACATCAGATCTCGCAACCGCGAGGGCTGCTCCAACTCGATGCGTGAGACATTCGACATCGGGATCCAGTAATAGGCGTCATCGACCACGCCCTCGAAGACCGGACCAAACCGGGCGTCGGCATCGGCGAGAAACTCCACCGCCCGCCCATCGACACTGCCCGGGCTGAGCGGGGCAGCGTCCATCGCCGCATCGCGATCCCGCTGCGCACTCTCCCAATCGCCCGCGGCGATGTGCGACAGCGACTGGACGAGTTGGACGATCCAATCCCCGGGCTCACCCAGGATCATCGGCGAACGCACGCCGGAAAACACCTGCTCGCGGAACGCCTCGGCCTGGAGCAACCGGCGACCGGCGTGGGCGAACAGCGCGATGTTCGCATCCAGCTCCGCCGCCACGTTGAGCTGCGTGAGCGCCCTGTCCCATTGCCCGTCGATCGCCAGCATCTGAAAGAGGAAGAAACGTCTGCTGGCGTCGGCGGGCGCATCGCGGACCTGGGCCTTGAGAGCCTCCATCGCCTCGGTCAGGCGGGCGGTTTGCACGAGCTCTTCGGGCGTCATGGGCGGCTCCGGGTCAATGAAAAAGAGCGTAGCGTCGAATCGCAAGCAGGGATCGGCACATGCCGACCCCGCCCGCTCACGATTTTCTGGCCCCGGCTCGCGATCAACCGCCGACGTTGGTCTTGCAATCCCAGAACGTCACGGTGTTGCCCTTGGGCTGGTTGGTCTTCTCGTCGAGTTGGGTGTAGGTCCAGGTGATCTTGCCATAGCCAAGCCCGAGGGTTTCGAGCGGCGAGCCGTCGCCGCCCTGGGCCCCCCCGCCCGGGCTGACCGATGTGACGAGCACATCCTCCATCTCGTACTTCATGTAGAGCTGCTTATCGCCGCCCTGCTGACAGAGCTCGATCGTCACCTTTGGGATAAGGGTGCCGCTACAGCATTGCAGATTGAACTTCGGCGATGCCTTGTCAAGCAGTTTGGTAACGGTGAAGTCGGCGTGATCGCAGCGCCCGCCGACGCGCACGCCGCCCTGATCTCGTCCCTCACGCTGCGCCTGGCTGACGCCATGGCTGAATGCCATCACCTTGATCCAGTCCTTGTGCTTGTCGTCTGTCGACTCGCCGGGGATTCCCTCGGCCTGCATGTATACGTCGAACGCCATAGGTTTGCTCCTCTTTCTAGCGTTGTTTCCACCCGATCACGGCCTCGCAGGCCGCGGTTTGTTCCTTGATCAACCACCAGACTCCGAAAGGCGCGACGAGAGGCTCAGCGTGACATCCAGACCCTTGAGCTGGTAGTGCGGCAAGAGCTCGAACTTCGCCCGATACACGCCGACCTCCTCGGGATCCTCTGTCACAGTCACCTTCGCCGCCTGGAGCGGCATCTTGCGCTTGATGTCGTCGGTCGAATCCGCATCACACACATAGTTCGTGATCCACTTGTTCAGTTCCGTTGCGAGCTGGTCCTGGCTCGTGAACTTGCCGAGCTTGTTGCGGACCATGTGCTTGAGAAAGTGCGCGAACCGCGAGCACGCGAACAGGTACGGCAGCGTCGCCGACATCTTGGAGTTCCGCGTCGCCGTCTCGTCGTCGTACACCTTGGCCTTCTGAGCGCTGGGCGCTTCCATGAAGACCGAGTAGTTCGTGTTCTTGGCGTGCACCAGCGGGATCATCCCGAAGTTCGCCAGCTCCGCCCAGCGCCGATCGCCGATCGCGACCTCGGTCGGGCAGGTCGTATCCATCAGCCCCTCATCGGTCGGGAACTTGTACAGCGGGAGCTTCTCGACCTTGCCGCCGGCCTCGGGCCCGGCGATCTGCGCACACCAGCCGCTCTCCTTGAACGCCCGGTTGATGCACATCCCCATCGAGTACGCCGCGTTCATCCACGAGAAGTGCTCGTGATCTCCGCCCGCGGTGTCCTCCTCGTAGTTGAACTCCTCGACGGGGTTCTCCTTGGGGTCGTACGGCAGGCGAGCCAGTGCCCGGGGCATCGCCAGCCCGACATAGCGGGAATCCTCGCTGTCACGGAAATCACGCCATTCCTCGTAGCCCTTGCGTCGGAAGATGTCCTCGACCTTGACGTCCTTGGTGCCGAGCTCGGCCCATGAATCAAAGCCGAACAGGTTGGCGGTCGGGGCCGTCATCACCGGGCAGTGTGCCGCGGCACAGGTCTGCGCGAGGCCGTTGAGGACCTTGACATCCGGGGAGCTGTGGTCGAAGTAGTAGTCCGCGACGACGCAGCCGTACGGCGTGCCGTTGAGCATGTCGAACTCGGCACCGTATATCTTCTTGTAGACGGGGCTCTTGTCCCACTCCGAGCCCTCGTAGCGCTTGAAGGTCTTGTAGAGCTCGGACTTCTTGGCGTTGTAGACGCGCACCTGGAGGTCCTCGCCGTGCTCGGTGTTGTACACCAGATGGCTCAGGCCCCGCCAAGTTCCCTCAAGCGTGCGGAACGCCTCGTGGTGCAGGATCTCATCCATCTGGGCGCTGAGAACCTTGTCCAGTTGCACGATCATCTGCTTGAGTGCCTGGATAGCGTCGGTATCACGGAAACGCTCGCGGTCTTTGGCCTCGAGCACCGCCCCGACAAGCGCCTTCCAGCCCTCGTTCAGCTCTTCTTGCTGGAAGGCATCGCGGGGCTTGTGGACGCCCGCGAGAAGCTCATGGAACGGGTTGCCATCGAGTTCGCCGGCCGGGAACGCCTCTTGAAAAGTTTGGGCATTACTCATTGGTGGTGCCCTCCTCGCTCGGGGATTCCGGCTCGCCTGCGGGTGCGTCGGCGGCGGGCGCCTCTGCGCCTCCGCTCGCTCCACCCTGTTCGCCCGCAATCGCATTCATGAGATCATCATCCTGGAGCACCTTGGAAATGAGCGCCTGTGCCTCATCGCTGTCCTCTGCATAAGAAAGAAACGCCTGGAGCTTTGTGCGCGCGTCCAGCAGTTTTTTCAGTGTCGGATCCCTCCTGGCGATCGACGCCGGCGAGAAATCCTCCATCTTGTTGAACGACAGGTTCACCTTCATCGACTTGCCCTTTTCGCCGCTGATGCGGTCGGGGACGTCCATCGAGAGGGTGGGCTTGTTCTTCTTCATGACGGTGTCGAAGTTGGAGGGGCTGATCTCCAGGAACTCGCGGTCCTCGAGCTTGCCGAGCTCGTCCGCCCCGGTGTTGCCCGAGAGATCCGCCATGACCCCCATGATCCATGGCAGGCTCACCTTCTCGGTGGCGCCGCCGGTCTCGACCTCGTACTCGATATGCACCCGCGGTTTCTGATTCCGCCTGATGAACTTCTGACCACTCATTGCCATCCCTTTCAGTTACCCGTAGTGACCTCGCGCTGGGCAACCGCCCCGCCAAATCACCCGCCTAGTTGCTTGCCAACCCCAAACCCCACTGCCTGGACCCCGATCGGGCCCGCCTAGCCATCCCCGATCTCTTTGAGCCGGGTCATGGTGCTCGAATCCACCTTGCCCATGATGTCGATGAACGACATCGAGACGAGCTTCTGGGCCGCTCGCACGAACATGGGCACCGGGCTGCCCGGCTCATTGGACTCATAGTAACGAAGGACCTTGTCCATCGCCATCAGAACGCCCTGGCGATCACGAACCTCGCCGCTGAGCACCTGGTCCGGCCCCGTGCCGCCCTGCCCGCCATCCTCCTCCTGCCCGGTACCGTAGCCGCGTGCGGAAAGTTCGCCGCCCACCAGGGCCTTGATCGCCTTGACCATCCCCGTCAAATCACCCAGGGCCAGGCTCGCCCAGCCGCTGCTGGACTCTCCGGTGGTCTTTTCGAGTGATTGAATCTGCTCGATCACAGTGCCCAGCTGGTCGTCCAGGCCCTGCAAGCTCTCGACGTCGACGTCCCCGAGTGCATTGGAGACCCGCCCAGCGTCTGGAACCTCTTCGCCCTCGGCGGCGGCCATCTCGCCCCGGCTCAGGAGAATATCGCGGTACGACCACTTCCCGTGCTGCTTCGATTCCACGAGCGGAATCCGGCGCACGGCGTCCTGCACCTCGAACAAGCCCCTCTTGCCGGGCTTGGCATTGAGTTCTTTCAGGACGTTCGTCCGCTCCCACGGGTCCGCGGTCTCCTCCGCCACCGGATGGAGATCCCCGCCCCAGTGCTTTTGGACGAGCGCTTCAAGAATGGCGAGCCCATCGAGCATGCCGGAAAAGCGATCCACATGGATCGACGCCCAGAGCACATAGGCCCCGAGGCGGAGGTCGCGAGATTTCTCCAGCAACTCAACGGCCTGGTCCAGCAGCGTGTCATAGCTCGGCGGGGGGTCTTCCTTGAGATCGCCCTCGATCATGAGCACTTGGGTCTGATGCTTGTTAAATCCTGCGACAAGCTCGGCGAACTCGGGAGTCTCGCCGAGATCCTCGCCGCAGGGCGAGGCGCCCTCTAACGGATCAGTCAATCTTGCAACATCCAACGCCACGACGTTCAACTCCGAATCAAGAACTCACGAAGGTCTTGGCGAGCAACCAAGGTCAGGCTCCGTCGTCCGTGCCCACAGGCTCGTCGCCATTCTCCTCGATCGGGGCGTCTGGCTCAAGGATTTCGTCTTGCGCGGGTCCAGCCACAAGCATCCGGACGATCGCGACGCTCACGCCGCGCTGCGGCAACAGATTGTCCCTGAAGAGCGCATCCTCGGCCCGGGCGAGTTCGCCCGGCGTGAGCCCGGCAACGCCGGTCCTGAGCAGATCGAGGAAGATGCGCACCTCGCCGAGCGCCACGACCAGGTCGCCCTGCTCGGGCGACTGGTACACATACCGCACGAACGCTTCTGGTGCCTGATCGATCGATCCGCCACCCTGGCTCTCGAACGAAGTCGCCGCATCGCTGATCGCGTCGCGGATATAGCCCTCCCTGTCTCCCCGAGGCAGCACGACGTCCATCTGGACCCGCAGCGCATCGATCTGGCGATAGCTCATCCGATCCGCGGCAATCCTGGCTTCCGAACCGGTTGACGGATCGAGCGGCAGATCCACATACAACGCCCGTCCGATCAACGCGTCGAGCAGTTCCTGGCCATCGAGCTTCCGCAACACGATCGCGATATCTTGCAGCGGATCGTCGTCGATTGTCGGGACTGAAACGACAGCGGGGACGTCTACCAGGCTCTCTGCGGCGGCAACCACAGCGGAGAACACGGCTGCGGCTTCTATCTGGCCGGCCGCACCGCCGCGGATACCTTCGATTTCGGTCGAAGTGCCCGACTGCAGGAGGAAGAAGTCGCTGCGACCGATCGCGTCCAGAGGCTGAACGATCTGGATGGCGCGATCGAATGTTGCGAGAGCACCACCGCTGATACTGTCCAAGCCTCTTGGAAGTGCGGCACGGTAGACATTGGTGTCATCGGGCGCGAGGGCCAGCACGTTCACCTCAGCGACTCCGCCTGTGAAGAACAGCGAGTCCCCATCCACAAAGCGATCGAAGCTGGTATCGCCCGTATCGACGTCGTTGCCCAGGTAGCCCACGACCACGAGATCCGCCTCGCTGTTGGGCACGATTGTGCGATCGGGCAAGATGAACTGTGAACCCCGCGGACGGGCGAGCATGTTCAAGATGAGATTCGGGCCGCCGGCTCTCGGCCCGATCGAAAGCGTCCCCAGCACGTTGGTGTCGCCGATCGTGATGATGTCGGCGTTGAGCGCCAGGTTGGTGTTCGCCGTCAGGATCTCGTGAAACCCGACGATGAACTGCCCCACGTCGATGGACAGGTCGCCGATTTCGGCGAGGCCCTGGGCCGACTCGGGCCCGAGCACGATCGTCGCCGCGATCGGTATGCGATTGACCGAGAACGGATTCTCTCTTGCACGCGTCCTGACCGGCACGCCATCGACATCGAGCACGCCGTTGGCACGAGGAATAACGTTGAGCCGCAGCACGGCGAGGCCGTCGACGTCACCCTCAAGGCGAACGATTGCGATCGAATCGACCTGGTCCACCTGGCCGGCCCGGGTACGGTTGTTGAACTCGATCCCATCGGTCGGGTCGCCATCGACACGGATGTTGAGTTCGCCCGTGCCCGACGTGCTCGTGATGGAGGACTCGAACACGACATCGGTCGAGGCGTCGCGCCCGCGCCGGAACGCGGTCCCGCGCCCGATCACGGTCAACTCGGTGTTGATATCGACAACATCAGAGAAGATAGCCGCGCCCCCGGCATCGACCGTGAACGGTGCGTCAACATCGAGGCTCTGGAGGAACAGGACGTTCTCAGACGCGACCATGCTCGCCTCGCCATCGATGATCGTCTGAGCATCAAACGTCGTCGAGCCAACCGTCTGCAACTCACCGGAGAGGTTGACGAAACTGCTCCCGGCACCCTCGAACAGCAGCGAGCGAAGGTTGCCCGCGTTGCCGACGGAACCGTTCAGGTCGATGACCGAATCCTCGCCCGCGCGACCGACACCTCGGAACGTGAGATCGTGCGAGAATCCTTCGGCGGAGTTGATCGAAGCGCCCGACGCAAGCGTGAAGTCCTCGGTCAGGAATCGGAACGCATCGCCAAAGGTCAAGAGCACGACACCCGCGAACGATGTGCTGTCCTTGCGGGTATCGAGCTCGGTCGCTCCGAGACGCACAACGCCCGATCCCGTTTGGGTGAAATCACCGCCAAGATCGAACACAAACGGTGCAGCGCCGATCCCGCCGAAGGTCAGACCCGAGTCGTCGGCGGTTCCGGAGACGAGGATCTCGACGTCTCCCTTATCCGAGGTGCGGAGAATATCAAAGATGTCGATGGTCGGTGCCGTGATCTCGACGGCGATGCCGGTGCCGACGACTTCATCGTCGCCGATGGTGACGTCGATGCCGCGCTCGAAACGAACACTTCCACCCAGGAAGAACAAGCCCCCTTCGGTCACCTGCACGAGGCCCTCGAATGTCGCCTGTTCAATCCGCTCGAAGTTGACTCGGCTCGCGGCAACCTCGCCAGTCACCGTCGCGCTGCTCGCAAGGTTGACGGCAAATGCGTCTATCGAATCCGCAAGTGTTGCATCGAGATTCCCATCGCCGTCGCGCCCGACAGTCCCGACACCGCCGTTGATCACAAGGTTACCGCTTCGGGCCTCGTCACCGATCAGCGAGTTGCCGACCTCGATCGTGAGACCGCTGTCGCCGGAGTTGCCGAGGATGTCGGCGTTGATGACCAGAGCATCGCCCCCGCCCGCCAGGCCGGCGATGCCGAGGAAGATATCGCCCGTGAGCTCGATCGCGTTGGCGTCGATCGTCAGGGTGCCGGGACGCGAGGAGCCGTTGGGATCGCCCACATCGCCCCCGAGCACGACGCGGCTTCCGATCGCGTCGATGGTGATATCGGTGTCGCGCACATCGGCGTCGCTGCCATCTGAGAGATCAACGCCGATGCCGCCGGAGAATGTCACACGCGAGGCGCTCTCGATCGAGAGATCGATGCCGTCACGGATCCGCAGGTCCGATCCGCTGACCATGAACTCCTCGCCGCCGACGATGAACCGCACGAGCGGCTCGCCGTCAGGAAGGGTGAGCAGCGTGTG
>CBDVAM010000108.1:0-11677 GCA_965371965.1 uncultured Phycisphaerales bacterium | reverse complement strand
CCTAGTCGAAGAACGTGGACCCTGCCACTTGCTCCAGGCAGTCGTTGCCTATGTCGCTAGACCCTTGGCAAACCACAGTCGTGAGCAACCTCCGTGAGTTTCGCCCGATCCAGGACGCCAAGGCCCGACATGGCTCCGCCTCGCCCACGAGCGCCTCGATCGCGCCGTCCTCGCGGCGTACGCGGCGATCGACCCCGAGGGCGAATGGTCGCAGGACTGGGCCGAGGTTTGGATCGAGACCGGCGCGGGCCAGCCGCTACCCGAGGGTCACGAACTGAGCGAGCGCCGGGCGGAGATCGATGAGCGGGTGCTTGGGAATCTGCTGCGGTTGAATCTGGAGCGGGCGGCAGAGTCTTGAGCCGAGACGGTGAGTTGCCACAGTATCCACCTACCGTGGCACTTGACAAAGCGCCCCAAGCAATGGGTGCAATGTTATTTTGGTCGCAACAGCACTCTTGCCTCGTCTCTATTCACAAACGACATGTCAAGAGCCTGTCCACTCGACTTGATGGGTGTCTCTTGCGCTTGGCGGAGGTAAAATACGTTAGAATACAACCGCGCTCAAGGATGGGCGCACACGGTCGATGCGGAAGGGAATCGCATGGGAAATACAAAATCTCGATTGGCAGGCTCAAATCCTGCCGAAGTCCGCCCGGCGCCGGGAAGCAACCAGGGCGGCACACTTAGAAGAGCAGATCATACCAAGGTCGCCGGTACCCAGATACCGTGGTCGGGCGCGCCGACAGGTTCCCCACCGGCACCTGCGGATATTCCCAGCCGACGAATGGCGTTGCGCGACCGCGATGTGGCCGAGCTTCTGGGAGTATCCCGCTCGCATGTGTGGAATCTGGATTCTCGTGGCCTGCTCCCGTCACCCCTCCGACTCGGGCGATCGGTTCGTTGGGCGAAGGATGATCTCGTGGCATGGATCGAGGCGGGCGGTCCGACACGACATGAGTGGGAGCGAGGGCGATGATCGCTACCAACAATGCGATCGTCCGGTCCGACATGATCGACGCAGCGGGCGAACTGCTCGCACTTGGGTTCAAAGTCGTGCCGGTGCCATTTCGCCAGAAGAAGTGCATTATGGACGGATGGCCTGAGCTGCGTCTGGACGAGCACGACCTAGCGGACCACTTTGCAGGCCGGTGCAATGTGGGCGTCCTGCTCGGCGAGCCCAGTGGTTGGCTGGTGGACATTGACCTCGACCATCCTCTCGCGGTGGAGATGGCCGCTGATTTCTTGCCCGAAACCGGCATAGCCTGGGGCCGGGCGTCCAAGCTTCGATCTCACCTGATCTATCGGGTCTCGGCACCGATCAAGACGCGCCAATACAAACGGAAGCTGGGTGATAACAAGTTCGAGATGATCGTCGAGATTCGATCGACCAGAAGCCAGACCGTCGCGCCTGGTTCTGTTCACGAGACCGGCGAGCCGGTGCGCTGGGATTCTCGCGGCGAGCCCGAGGTCATTTCGCCGGGTGAGCTTGAGAGGGCAGTGGGCAATCTCCATGAAGCGGTCCTCGGTGAGATTCAAGATTCAGAGTCAGAAGAAGCGTTTTCAGCAAGTACAGAACGAGCACAGGACCGACATGAGAAGACTCTGGAGACTGCGCAGACTCTGAAGACTGTGGGGACTCTGGAATATGAGAAGATGGTGCCAGCGGAGGTGATCGAGCGGTGCCTCTTGAGGGGGCCGAATCAGAGAGAGGCCACGATCCTGGATCTGGCGCGCGGGCTCAAGCTCAACGCCGGGCTCGGGGGAAGGCCGCTATTGGAGGTGAGGTCATTGTTCAACGACTGGCATAGCCGGAGCGAGCCATTCGCATCACGCCTGCGCTCCAAGGAGGAGAACTGGCAGGGATTCGGGCGGGCCTGGATCTGCGCCAAGTACCCTCTCGGCGTCGATCTCGCGTTGGCGGCGTTCGAGCAGGCGCAGGACACAGAGACCCCGAGCTTCGCGTTGGTGTACGAGAGCGAGGACAAACGCTGGCTCGTGCGGACAGTCCAGCTCATGGGAGAGTCGCTTGGCGTCTTCAGCCTGTCGCGCTCTCAGGTGGCTCTGGCGCTCTGGGGCGCGCAAGACGACGCCAAAGTATGGGAGAGGACGCGGGGCCGTGCCGGGTCGATGCTGGGCGGGCTCGTCAACGACGAGGTGCTACGGCTCGTTCAGCGCGGCAGGCAGGGGCGACCGGGCGGTCCGGCGAGTCGATACGAGTTTCTCGGAATGTCTGAATAGATACTTGCGTAAAGCTCAAGTATCGGGTAAGATGGAATCATGGCTCGATTGTCATTCTCAGACCAGATCCGGCGAGCGGTGGAACGGGCTCCGTTGACCCGGTATCGGATCGCTCAGGAATCGGGTATTGCTGAGAGTTCGCTTTCTCGATTCGTTGCGGGGGAGCAAGGGCTCAGCGTGGGCAACCTGGACAAGCTCGCCGAGGTGCTGGATCTGCGCGTGATCGAAGGGAAACGAGCCAGGAAAGGGTGACTCGATGCGGATATTTCGCACGTCGTTCAAGAATCGTCAGGGAAAGCAGCAGACCGCGAGCAAGTGGTATGTCGAGTTCCGCGACCATCTCGATACCACCCGACGCCTACCCGGCTTCACGAGCAAGGCCGCGAGCGAGGAACTCGGGCGCAGGCTGGAGCAGATGGTTGAGTACCACCGGGCAACCGGCGGGCAGATAGACCCCAAGCTCGCGCGATGGCTCGCCGAGTTGCCAGATCGGATTCGCACAAGGCTCGCCGAGATTGGGCTCCTGTCGAGCGAGCGGCTCGCGGCCAAGCGCACACTTTCGGAGCACCTCGACGATTTCGAGGCGGCGCTCGAGGCCAAGGGCCGATCGGCCAAGCATGTGAGCGTGACGACGGCGCGGGCGAGGCGGGTCGTTGAGGACTGCGGCTTTGGTCGTGCGTCCGATCTGAGTGGTCGCAAGGTCGAGGCGTTTCTCGCGGAGCAGCGCGAGGCCGGAATGAGCGCGGCCACCTCGAACTACCACCTGCAAGCAATCGGGCAGTTCTGCCGGTGGTTGGTCAAAGAGGGGCGTGCAACCGAGAACCCCATGGCCCATGCCTCGCGGGTGAACGCCCAGGCCGATCGGCGGCGGGTTCGGCGGGCGCTCTCGACCGAGGAAGTGCGTTGGCTCCTGACGGTGACTGAGGGCCAAGGCGAACTTGGCGGGCTGAGCGGTCCCGAGCGGTCGATGCTCTACAGGCTCGCGGTCGAGAGTGGGCTCCGCATCAGCGAGATTCGGAGCCTGACCCGTTCGAGCTTTGACCTGAGCGCCAGCGAGCCGACGGTATCGGTCGCGGCGGCATACTCCAAGCGCAGACGCGATGATACTGTGCCCTTGCGTCTTGAGACAGCGGCAATGCTGCGCGGGTTCCTGCGCACCAAAGCTCCGATGGCACGGGCGTTCCGCCTGCTCAAGTCGGCCCGCACTTCCGAGGTACTCAGGGCCGACCTGCAAGCCGCGCGCGTGGCGTGGCTCTCTCAGGCCCGTGACGCCCGCGAGAGAGGCGAGCGAGCCAAGAGCGACTTCCTTGCGATGTTGACAGCGTGGGCCGCATCGTGGACTTCCACGGCCTCCGACACACCTTCCTCACGCTGTTAGCGCAGAGCGGAGTCCACCCCAAGACCGCCCAAGCGCTGGCGCGCCACTCGACTATCAGCCTCACGATGGACCGCTATACGCACTCGCTCCGCGAGCAAGAAACGGCGGCAGTTGCAGCGCTGCCCGAGTTCACGCCGGTTGAGGTGGAAGCCGCGCGGGCGACGGGGACTGGCGGTCCTGTCTTGGCGTCCTGCTTGGCGCAAACCGGGCGACCGAGGCCGACGCCGGTGGGCGCAGGGCGACAGGTGGGTGCGAGCGAAACCCGCGCACCGAATCAGGAACGCGCCTCAGCCAATACCGGAGGGGGGACTCGAACCCCCATAGGTTTTACCCCGGTGGATTTTGAATCCACTGCGTCTGCCAATTCCGCCACTCCGGCTCGGGTGGGATCATGGGCCCGCCGCAAGCGTCGGTCAATCGCCATGGGTTGATCGATTCAGCCTGTGAAGATCGAGCGCGGGTGGTCGTCGGACCAGATGCGGCACTCGTCGGCTGAGTTGCGGCGTTGGGGCAGAGCGGGTTTCCCTCGGGGATGGTGGGTCTAGACTTCCGGCTCGCGGCGGCGGATGGGTCGTCGCATGTGCAGGTAGACCCCCCAGATGATGGCAGGAGCCGGTTCATGGCCGAGGCAAGCGTTGAAGAGCGTGCGAACAGCGTCACGATTGAGGATGCCGGTCCCAGCCGCAAGAAGCTGAAGATCGAGATTCCCGCCGAGACCGTGGACGAGCGGCTGAACGACAGCCTGAGCACGCTGGCGGTCGAGGCCCAGCTGCCCGGCTTTCGCAAGGGGCACGCGCCCAAGCAGCTCTTGCAGAAGAAGTTCGGCGACGCGATGCGCCAGGAGGCGAAGGACCAGCTCGTCGCCGGGGCGTATTCGCGGGCGATCGAGGACAACGAGCTGAAGGTCGTGGGCGATCCGGTCGCCGAGGAGCTTGGCGATATCAAACTCGAGGCGGGCAAGCCCCTGGTGTTCGAGGTCGAGATCGAGGTTGTGCCGGAGTTTGAGTTGCCCGAGCTCGAGGGCTTCGAGGTGCTCAAGCCGCAGTTCGAGGTCGAGGACGAGATGGTCAACGAGGAGATCAAGAAGCTGTGCGTCAGCGAGGGTGATCTCCAGGAGCGAGAGTCGGCGGAGGCCGGCGACTACCTGACCGGGCACGGCAAGATGACCGGTAAGGACGGAACGGTCCACTACGACATCGAGGGCGCCGTGGTCCAGGTGCCGAGCAAGGACAAGGGCGGCAAGGGGATGGTCCTCGGCGTGCTCGTCGAGGATTTTGCCAAGCAGATGGGGCTTCCCAAGCCCGAGGAATCGTTCACGATCAAGGTCAAGGGTCCGCCGTCGCATGAGGTCGAGGCGATCCGCGGCGATGACCTGACGATCGAGTTTCGCGTGGATCGCGTGGACCGGATCAACCCGGCACCCACCGACAAGATCGTCTCGATGTTTGGTATGGAAAGTGAGGACCAGCTTCGCGAGGCGATCAAGGAACGCCTGACCCAGCGATCGCTTATTCAACAGCAGGCAGCGATGCGTCAGCAGGTCGCAGACACGCTCATCGAGAAGACCGAGCTCGCGCTGCCCGAGCGTTTGAGCGCCTCGCAGGCGACCCGCACGCAAGAACGCAAGCGCATGGAGCTGATGTACCGCGGCGTGGACGCGACGCAGGTCGAAGAGCACATGGCCGAGATCAGGTCGGCCTCGGACGCGGCGGCTCAGCGAGAGCTCAAGATGTTCTTCATCCTGCACCAGGTCGCCGAGAAGCTCGACGTGAAGGTGAACGAGGCGGAGATCAATGGGCGTATCGCCCAGCTCGCGATGGAGCAGGGCCAGCGACCGGAGAAGCTGCGTCAGGATCTGATCCAGCGGAACCAGGTCGGTGGGATCTACCAGCAGATCCGCGAGCACAAGGCGCTGGACGCGGTTCTGGCGAAGGCGAAGGTCAAGGAGGTCTCCGTGGAGGAGTACCGGAAGAAGGCGTCCGGCGAGAACGTCTGAGCTGGCCTGGCCTTGCGATCAAGACAGTCTTGCCACCAAAACAGCACCAACCGGCGAGCATGCCGGTTGGTGCGTGGGCTCTGTCATGACTTGGGCCTGAGATTCAAGCCCTTGATCGCAGTTCCGACTTAGCAGGGCACAACGAAGAGGTCGAGGTACCCGAAGAAGTCGTCGGCGTCGATGTCGCCATCGCCGTCGATGTCGGCGCAATCGTCGCCGTTGGAGAACTGGTCGAGGTAGGCGAAGAAGTCGTCGGCGTCGCTGTCGCCGTCGCCGTCGATGTCGCCGCAAGCATCAGCGCAGCCGCCCCCGCCGCAGCCTTCCTCGCCGCGCAGACGCATGGCGAGCGATGGGGCGCGGAACTTGGTGCCGAAGTCGCCGCCGCGGATGGAGTAGGACTGCATGCCGAAGGGTGTGTCGCGATAGATGGCGCTCCAGTGGTCGTCGTTCGGGCCGGTCGTGGCCTCCAGCCAGTAGAGGGTGTCGGCTTCGAAGCAGGTCCCGTCGATGTCGACGGAGACCCAGTCCTCGCCCTGGGCGTTGCTCGTCAACTGCATGTCAGCGGGCGCGCCCAGCATCGGCTGGGACAGGTCCGGCATATCGCCCGAGCCGTCATCGGGATAGAACTGCACTTGGAAGCCGCGGGGGCTTCCGTTCACGTACCAGCCGTCGAGATCGAACCCGCAGATCTGCCAATCGCTGTCGAGCGCGAACGGTTGGTACGCCGCCCAGTGCGATGGGGTGCCGATCGTTCGGCCGGTGCCGTAGGCGAAGGGATTGCCCGAGTCGTACGCGAGCGTGTCCGAGCAGGACACCTGGATGATGATGTCGGTTTTCTCGACTCCGACCTGCGGGTTCGAGCCATCGGCCACCGTCTCCGGCCCCACCTGAGCTTGCGCGGCGGACGCCACGCCAATAGCCCCCATTATCAGTGCAAAGCGATACATCATTTTCCATTCTCCCTTCCGTATGTGTAACCGTACACACCTTCGGCTCACGCTCACGATGCGGACGGCGGACTGCCCGTTTCGTTCGGATCGAATAGGTTGTGGCCACGCACGGCCAAACCCCCGAACACGATACTGCGCAAGATAACGTGATCCGCCTGCCGCCACAAGCCTATTCGGACGGTGTTGCGCCGTTTTCTGTGGGGTTGTTGTTAGGCCAATCGGTCCGGCTCGGTCCGCAGGGGCGGATTGATCAAGCCGCAGTTGGGGCACACAACGCCGTATTCGCTCAGGGCCTCTCCGGTGAGATCCGACCCGCAGTCGCGGCAGGAGGGCTCGTTGAGGCGTGCGGTGACGGTGTTGATGGCCATGGCGACCGCGGCGACGGCGACGCCGATGACCGGAAGGGCCGGCAAGGCCATCCAGGCGATGAGCCCAAAGGCTGTGATGGCGACCGCGAGCACCGTCGCAAAGGCCCGAAATCGGACGCGATGGAGCCAATCCAAGGGCCTTCGCCCCACAGATCGGGTCGCTCGAAGCGCGGTCTCTTGGATGCGTCGGGCCATCGTGGCAACCTTAGGCGGCATTGCAACGCCGCGAATCGGGGCGGGCTTGCGCCAGGAAAGCCCATCGGCTACAGGGGGCGGTACAGATCGATGATCTTGCGGATTTCGTCGGGTCCCGGCAAAGATTGCACCTGGATCTCGACGCCGCTCTGCCCGGCGCTGGCGATGGCCAGGGTGCCGACGTTGAGCAGGCGTTCGAGGAAGGTCTGGGTGATCTGGATATTGCGAATGTTGTCGTGGAGGACCTCGCTGGTGGCCCTGGAGAGCAGGCCGCGGCGTTCGATGGACCGCTTTGTCGTGATCTCGATCGAGTGCGAGAGTTTCTGGATCTTCCAGAGTCCGAGAAAAACCAGGGCGATGACGAGCAGCGCGACGCTCGGCCAGAAGAAAAACGTGGGGGATCTGCCCATGATGCCGAACCAGGTGATCCCGGCGCCCCCGAGCAGGGTGGCGAATACGACGCCCAGGAACAGGAACGGATTTGCGCGCATGAGGGCCGGGTGGACGCGCACCACGCGCGTCTCGGGTCCGTTATTGGGCGGATAGCCCGCGTCGGCTGCGCGGTCGGCCTTGGCGTCGTAGGCGGGCTCTGCGGCGGCGGCGGGAGACGCGCCGGGGACGATGTTCATGTCGCCGCAGTCGGGGCATTCCATCTTTTCGCCCTTGCGGTCGTCGGTGACCTCGAACGGGCGGTCGCAGCGGTCGCAGGTGAAGTGGATCATCGGGGCTCCTTGCTCGATGCGCTCAACAGGTGGGCTCGATTGGCGGGATCGTATGGGACCCGCGATCCGTATAGTCCCGCCCATGCGGATCGCACTTATCAACTGGGCAAAGATCTGGCACGGCGCTTCTCGCGGCGGGGGGATCAACGCGTACACACAATCGCTCGCGCTTGCCCTGCGCGAACGGGGGCACGATGTCGTGAGCATCGGCTCGGGCACGAGTCCACGCCTGAAGCCCGGATCGGCGAGCGCGACGCCGTCGTTCGATTCTTCGGATTCTGACCCAACAGATTGCGATGTCTGCCATGTGCGTCGGCACGCGGACTGGGAGGGAATCCGGGTATTCGAGATCGTCAACTCGCCCGTGCGGGCGCCCTCGACATTCCAGTTCGATCGACCCGAACACGAGGAATCGAGCCCGGAGCTGGAGCGGGTCTTTGGAGAGTTGATCGAGTCGATCGATCCGGACATGGTTCATTTTCAGTCGCTGGAGGGCTTGAGCGCCGGGTGCGTTGGCGCTGCGCGGGCCGCAGGGGCACGGGTCGTCTTCAGCTTGCACAACTATCACACGATCTGCCCGCAGGTGTATCTCATGCAGGGCGATGCGCGGGCCTGCACCGACTTTGACAACGGGCACGCCTGCGTCGGGTGCCATCGTCCCGCGTGGAAACGCAAGAGCGAGAAGCCCAGGCGGCTTGCGACCAGGCGTGTGTGCTCGGCGAGCGATGTGCTCGTTCCGCTTCCGGTGATGGGTGAGGATGTGCGGGGCGAGACCGACCGCCTCGCGTCAGGCGGCTCTTGTGGAGGTTTAGAGGTTCGGATCCCGGTTTCCAATGAGGCCCTGGCGGATCCCCTGAGCGAGCGAGCGCCCAATGAGTACGCACTGCGCAGACTCGCGATGATCGGGGCGCTGAACGCCTGTGATCGGGTCCACGCGGTGTCGCAGTTTGTCGCGAAAAAATACGATGCGATGGGCGTCGACAGCTCGCGGATTGTCACGTGCACGCTCGGCACGCCGATCGTGGAGCAGGTTGATCAACGGCCCGAGATCGTGACGCCTCCAGAGCCAGTTGGCGACAGCGGACGGGCGATACGCCTGGTCTTCCTGGGATACCACAACAAGGCCAAGGGGCTGGACCTGCTCATCGAGGCGCTCGAGCAGAGTGAGCGGCGCGTGCTCGAGCGCCTGCATCTGTGCGTGCACGCGCTCGGGGTTGGGTCGATCGCCCACCGGATCAACAGGCTCGAACCCCGCCTTTGTCGCCTCACCTTGAGCGATGGGTACGAGCGGGAGGACATCCCCTGGTTGCTGGGCGGGGCGGATCTGGGCGTGGTGCCCAGCGTGTGGTGGGACAACGGGCCGCAGACCGTCATGGAGATGCTGGCGTGCGGCGTGCCAGTGCTCGGGGCGGAGCTTGGCGGGATTCCGGATTTCGTCCGGCACGGCGAGAACGGTCTTCTGTTCCGCGGCAACGACCGGGCAGATCTGGTTCTCCAGCTCCGCGAGGCGGTCCTGGCCGAGGGCATGCTGGATCGTCTGCGTGAGGGTGTCAGGCCTCCCAAGAGCATGGCCAGCCATGTGGACGAGATGGTCGAGATCTACGAGGAGTCCCTGGGGCGGGTGAATCAGGAGTCCACGGTGGCTCGGCGGGCGGTGTAGGCTGTGGGCACAGTGAGCAAGGAAGCGACCATCATGGCGGAGCCGCGAGGCGGGGCTGATACCTCGACTAGGGGCGATGCGATCGTCGAGACGCCGAACGTGGCGGTCGTGATCGTGACGTGGAATCGCAAGGAGGATGTCTCGCGGGCGCTCGAAGCCGTCGCAAGGCAGGACGTCGATCGGTCGCGGCTAGACGTCATCGTGACCGACAACGCATCGACCGACGGCACGCTGGAGTACCTGCGAGACCGATGGAAGCCAGAGCGGATCGTTCAGAATCCGACTCCGCGAGCCCACGAGCCCGCGTTCGCGATGGATTCCGCGGCGACGGGCGAATCCAACCTCGGCGGGTTCCGGACGTTGACGATCATCCGCAACGCCGAGAATCACGGCGGGTGCGGCGGGTTCAATACCGGCCTGAGTTTTACCTGGGACGTGCTCGATGAGCCCGGATCCGACGCCAGGCCCGAGTTTGTGTGGCTGGTGGATGATGACATCGATCTGCCGAGCGACGCCTTGCGACGATTGCTGGAGGGCGCGCGTTCGGATGAGACGATCGGGCTTGTGGGCTCTCGAACCATTGATCTAGGCAACCGCGAGCGCACGATCGAGACCACGGTGTATCTGGACCCGAAGACCGGCGTGATGGGCGACGAGCCCAGCGCGGGTCATAGCCTGCGGGCGTCGCACGAGCGATGGGTGCAAGAGATCGGCGGCACGCGGGGCAAGCGGGCGTTCGCGGGATTGCGGGACGTGGACGTGGTCAGCGCGTGCAGCCTGCTGGCTCGCTGGGCGATGGTGCGCGAGGTCGGGCTGTGGGACTGGCGGTACTTCATCTATTGCGACGACGCGGACTGGTGCGTGCGCTTCGCTCGCGCGGGGCATCGGGTCGTGCTGAATCTCGACGCGGTCGTGTACCACACGCCCTGGCATCACAAGCTGACCCCGGCGCGCCTGTATTACGCCCAGCGGAACCTGCTCTGGCTGCTGCGAAAAGCGGGCGTCGGCAGGTGGATCATCGCCCGGCGCTACGGGCACCTGCTGCGAGAGGCGATCAAGGCGATCGTGATGCGCCGCACGAGCCACGGCGAGATCATTCGGCGCAGCGCCCACGACGCGGCGGTCCAGGTCACCGGCAAGTTCAACGATCCGAGTTCAAAGCCCGAGCCGATCGTCGATGCGCTCGAGCGGAGCGGGGCGTTGCGACAGGATGCGCGGGTTGTGGCGATCTGCCATCGGGTCGGTACGCGGGTCCGATTCGCAGAGCTTCGCCGCCAGGTGCGCGAGGAGTTGCAGCGACGCGGGATCGCAGATCACGAGCCCAGCTGGATCGTGGCGCTGCGGACGGACATGCCCGGGCCGCACGATACCGGCGAGGAGGCGGGGGTCGAGCGGGTGTTGTACTCGCCGAGCCGGCGTTCGCGGGTGTTCCGTCAGTTGGGGTTCCTGTGGAGCCCGCCGAGGGTTGTGATCGTGTTCGACAACGAGAACGACCTGCCGGTGATACGCGGGCGGTGGAACCTCCAGATCGACGGTCGATCGCCGGAGGTCGGGCGGCTGGAGCGCGACGGGGCGATAGTGCGGGTGAGATTCGGGTTTCGTTGGCTGTGGACAGGTCTGCGATGTGCGATGGATGTCGCTAGACTCAGCCCCCCGAGAACCCGGGGCCGGTACGGATAAGTATGCCTCGCAAGGATCGTGCACGCAACGACAGCGAACGACCGGTGACGCCGGCGGGGTGGCCCTGCGCCAAGACGCCCAGGAGGATTGCCCTGCTGGGCTGGGCCAGGCTCGCGGCACAGGCCAAGGAGGGCTCGGGGTACAACCTTGCGGCGTCGGAGCTGGCGATGGGGCTGGCGCTCAGCGGGCACGAGGTCCACTACCTGCGTTCGGGGATGGACTATTCGTTGCGACCGGGGATGTTCGTTCGCGAGGTCGCGCCGTGGCGTGGGATCAGGTGTTTCCATCTGTTCAACTCGCCCAACCTCTCGCCGGGGCTTTTCAACTTCAAGAACATGAGCCAGGAGATGTCTGCCTCGCCCCACGCCCGGCGTGTGGTCGCCTGGCTGGATGAACACAAGATTGAGATTGTGCACGCGCACTCGCTGGAGGGCCATGGCCTCGTTGTGGTCTCGGCTATCCGGGCCAGCGGGCGGGAGATAGTGATCAC
>CBDVAM010000107.1:0-11814 GCA_965371965.1 uncultured Phycisphaerales bacterium | reverse complement strand
CAGCAACGACGTTGCGGATGTCGCGTGATTCCCGATCTCTGCGCCGCTGCTTGGACAATGCTACGGGTGCATTGAACACGCTCTAGTCAAACCAGGATGAGCAGTAGTCGATGCAGTACTCGCCGAGTTCGATCGCGCCGGCGACGAGCAAGATGCCTCCGTACACGGCAGCGAAGATGAGCAACTCCTCCCCGCCGCCATCGAAGTTCGCGGATATGAAGCTGCCGCGATACTGGCCGCCGGAGTATCTGGGGTCCAGGTGTTGGCGCGACGACGTATTGAAATCGCTGTACCAGGCCCCGAACGACCCACAGGCGCTTAGCCCCGGTAAAGTACCAACGACAACTACCGCGGCGACTGCCTTGTGCCATCGGGGATTGGGACGTGCCATACCCATAAGTTAGCAATCGGTAACTTGCGCGTCAAGGCTGAACTGGAGATTCGATCAAAGCAACGGGATTTGGTTATTGGACGTTACGGCGTCTCGACCAGGCCAGCCTCGCGGATCGCGTCGATCAGTTTGGCGTGGACATCGGGCGTCGCGCAGACGATGCCGGGGTTCATTTCAAGGCCCTTGCCGTGGGAGAAGTCGAGCGGGTTGCCGCGAACGTCGCTGACAACACACCCAGCCTCGGTCGCAACCAGCGATCCGGCGGCGTGGTCCCAGATCCGCTCGACATAGTCCTTGCGGGTGGGCAGGCGGAGGTAGGCGTCGGCCTGGCCTCGGGCGACGACGGCGTACTTGGCCTGGCTGTCCAGGCGGACGGGCTCGCCGGGGGTCCCGAGCTTCTCCAGCACGCGATCGGTGTCGCTGACGCTGGAGTGGGCCTTCTCGACGCTCGCGCAGATGCGGACGCCGGTGGTCGCGCCGAGTTCGTCGCGGTGGATCGGCTTGGGGTCGGCGTCGGTCTGTCCGCCGGGGGATTCGAGGCAGCCCTTGCCCTTGATCGCGAGGTAGATCGAGCCGGCAGGGTCGGGCTTGTCCACCGGCGCGCTCTGATCGATCGAGAGGTTCGGGCAGGCGAGTGCGCCGACGACGGGGTCTGCGCCCTCGATGAAGCCGAGGCTGACGGCGTACTGCTGGCCCCGCAGGAAGCCCTTGGTGCCGTCGATGGGGTCGAGTGTCCAGAAGCCGTCGGGGTGGGGCTCGGCGTTGCCGATGTCGATGGCGCTGAGCACATCGGCCTTGCTCATGTCTGGCCAGATGTGGCGGACGGCCTGGACGACGGCGGCGAGGTGGGTCGAGCGTTCGGGCTCGCGGAGGGCCGCGGAGTCTTCTTCGGCGACCAGGCGCACGTCGTCACCCAGCTCTTCGGTGAGGATTCGCGCGACGATGGCCTGGGAGGCGAAGTCGGCGACGGTGACCGGGCTGCGGTCGTCCTTGGTGATCGAGCGGACGCGATCGAGGTCGGCCTGGACGCGGTCGCAGACGATCGCGGCTTGGGCGACGGCCTTGTGGGCTGCGGCGAGGTAACGGGTGCGGTCGTGCATGGGGGATCCACGGTGTTTGGTGGGTTGGGCCTGGCTAACAGCCAGATCCGAGGATAGGCAGGTGTCAAACAACCACTCGGCACGCCGACGGCATGCCGAATGGCGCACGGATTGACGAGAGTCGTCTGCGTCCGAGGTCTTCTAATCGCACCCGAGTTGGAACAGTTCCAGGAACGCGAAGAAGTCGTCGGAGTCGAGATCACGATCCCCGTCGATATCGGCACCAGGATTCCCGGCGGCGAACAGATCTATGTAATGGAAGAAGTCGTCGGAGTCCAAGTCGCCGTCGGAGTCAAAGTCCGCGTGGCAGCGGCAGTGGGTCAGGTCGATGACCTCAAGCTTGAAGTGCCCAAGATACGCTGTCGTCCCGACTATATGGAGATCGAATGCGGCGTCTGAGAGGAACACGGCATCAAGTGACGGGTTAGAAAGATCGAAGAGGTTGAGCACGCCCAGGCCGTCATTGGCACTGGAGTTGATTGCGATATAGCCGCGCGATCCAATGACCTGGAGTTCGCTAACTACTCTGGGGAGAGCGCTCGAAGAAATAAGCCTCAGGTCGCTGGGCTCGGAGACGTCGACGATGAAGAGCGTGCGTGCGGACGCGAAGTATGCCACGCCATCGACCACATCCAGTTCGTTCGCAAGGTTCTGTGTTGGAAAAAATCCAACGACAATGGGTTTTGTCGGGTCGGTCACGTCTATTGAGTACAAACCCTCTATACTTGTAACGAAGGCCGTCGTTCCTTCGATTTCGACATTCCGGAGAGTCAAGAGCTCAAGGGTGCTCAATGGGATCAGACTAGCCGGGTCCGAAATATCGACGATGTGAAGCCCGAAGCGTGAGTCGGCGAGGAATGCCAGATCCCCATCGATCTCCATATCCCTGAACGAAGCGCCCGGCGGGGTGTATCCTCCGACCTGGATGGGCGAGAGTGGGTCTGCGATATTCAGCGCCAAGAACCTGCCGGCCTTTCGCCCATAGACAATATCGCCCGAAAACTCAAGTTGGTTAGGCCCGAAGTTAATTCCCCACTCGCCAAGCACTTGAAGATTCGAAGGGTCTGAGGCATCGATGACCCACAGATCCTCGGGAAGGTCGGGGTCGCTGGAATCTGTGCCGGATATGAACAGGAGGTTGCCTTGACTGTTCACATGCGCAATCTCGAACCACGGGCTTATTTGGTCCAACAAGGCATCCTGGCACTCGAACGGGCCGACCGCTGGTGCCGATACCGCTACAAATGCGAGCATGGCAACAGATGACAGACGCGACGTCCTGTTCGTTATCTGATGCATTGAATTCATCCCTTGTAATACAGTGTATGGGATGTGGCACGAGAACCCAACTGTCTTGCAAAATTAACTTGCCCCTGTCGCGCGTTAGCCCCCCCCGAGGCCCTTGAGCGCGTCTTCGAGGCCTCTGCGGAGCAGGTCTTCGGGACGGAAGCTCTTGCGGAGGCTCTCGACGAAGAGGTCGGTGGCGAGGCTGGCCTTGGGGGCGTCCATCGAGCCGCTGACGCGGATGGGGATCTGCAGGCTGCTCATGTCGGGCGCGACGCCGAGCGGGCCGAGCACGCGGGCGATCTGGCCTTCGATATCGGCGCCGAACTCGCGGCTGAGCGTGGCGAAGGGCAGGTAGGTGATGGTCTCGATGGTTCGATCGGCGAGGTTGGCTTCGCCGTCGAGTCGGATGGTGAACTCGCCGAGGGGGATCTCGACGTTGCGATAGAAGACAACGCCCTCGCGGGCACGGAGGTTGATGGGCTTGAGCCGATTGCCGGCCCTGTTTTCGATATCCCAGGACAGGGCCTTCATGAATGGCGCGAAGACTCTTCCGGCGCGGAAGCCTGCGGTGCCCAGATCGATGTCCACGTTGGCGTTGAGCTTGGTCAGGTCGCCATCGAGGGGCACCTCGAGGCGTTTGATCCGCAGCGTTGTGGGCACGTCGTTGTCGTTCTTTTCGATCTGTGAGAGCAGCGGGATGAGGTCGGCGATTCTCGCCGAGAGCCCCGCCGAGAAGCTGGCGATCTGGATCTGGCCTTGCTCGTCGTCGTCGATGGGGCGTGCGCGGAACGTGCCATCGCGGATGCGTCCGCGGAGGTTCACGGTGGTGGTGGGGGTGTCGATTTTCAGGCGCAGCCCGCCGCGCTCGGTGGTGAGGTTGTCGGCGATGATCTCGGCGTTTGCCGATGCGCCGGCGAGATCCTGGAGCACGCCGCCCTGATCGAACAGGGCGTCGAGGAAGCCGATGGGCGCGTTGTTCGCCGAGGCTCGCAGGTTCAGGACGCTCTTGTCGGGGACGATCGCGCCGCTTTGGTCGCGGGCGAGTTGGACGGTGCCGGTGGCCTCGATCGCGCGCGAGCCGGGCTCGTTTGTCTCACGCAGCGCCCCGGCGTCGAAGCGGATGAGATCTGGAGTTTGCGGATCGGTCCGCACGTGCACGTCCAGATCGTTGAGCAGCTCGCCCTCGCCAGAATCCAGCGACACCGCCAGGCGGTCGCTTCTGATGCGGGCGTCGAAGACCATCGGTCCGGCGTGCCCCGGGCGAGGCAGGCGGGTGGTCTCGGCGTCGAGCACCAGACGCGTGCGAGCGCCGAGCGTGACGGGGAGCGACGACGACAGGTGCTCGTTCACCCACGCGCGGCTCAGATCGAGGGTCGCGTGGACCGGGCCGAGCTCGATCGAGTCCTCTCGCAACGCAAAGGAGATCGGATCGGTGGTTTGCAGGCGGTCGGTCTCGAGTAGCGCTGTGAGCGCGACGCCATCGCTGAGATCGAACTCGATGTCGGAAGTCAGCGTGGGTCCGGCGGCACCGCTCACAAGCCCGGGCGATCGCAGCAGACGGTCGGCGAGCGCGAGGCTCACGCCCTGGAGGTTTGCGCTGCCTCGGATCGCGCCTGCGGTCCGCTCGGCGTCGAGGGCGATCGAGCCGATCGGAGATTGGTCCTCATCGAGCAGCGCCAGCGAGAGTTTGAGGTTGGCGTCGCGGGCATCATCGGGCTTGATCGCGACTTGCGCCGTGAACGTATCGAGCAGCACGGGGCCGAGGAATCGGCGGTCGTCATCGCCCATCTTGAGCCCCAGGCCGCGGATGTCGGTGCGATCGAGGGTGAGGGTTGCGTCGAGGGTGTTTGCGAACTGGCCCGAGTCGAGGTTGAGCGATGTCGGACCAATGGCGATGTGATAGGCGGTTCTGGCGGCGAGGCGGGGCACGGGGTCGAGGGTCGGCGCGAAGGTCTCGAGCACGGCTTGCAGGGTGCGCGGGCGGATCGTGCCGTCGGCCTGGGCGCTGGCGATTCGCAGTGACCCTTCGGCGAGCGTGGCGGAGAGTTCGGCGGCGAGATCGGTGAGCGCGAGCGAGCCGGTGATATCGATCTCGCCTGATCGAGGCTCGAACGTGAGGCTGGCCGAGGCGTATTCGCCCAGCGTTCGCGAGGCGAGATCTGCCAGCGCGACGGGCTCCCCATCGGCGTCTCGCAGCGTCAGGCCGATCTCGTCGAGGAGCGACACGGGGGCGTTGTGTACGGCGGCGCTGCCTCGGACGGCGCTCTGCGCGTAGCGCTGAGCGAGGATTGCGCCGAGATTCATCCCGTCCAGCTCGAAGCTTGCGTCGAACGGCTCGCCGGAGTGGGTGATCGCGAGGTCTCCCGATGCCGAGGCGATGCCGGAGGGTGTGAGAGCCGCGCTGATCGTGGCGGCGTCGAGGGTGATTGGCGTCGCTTCGTCGCGAGCAAAGCGGATCGCCGGGGCGTCGTCGATTCTCAGGTGCAGTGTCCCCGCGATGGACCCGCCCGCTTTGTCGGGCTCGTTCAGGCGATCGAGATTGATGATGAGTTGCGAGATTTCGGCGCTGATGCTCGCCGGGCGCGTCAGCTCGAATGGCGGATCGTCGCCAAGGAGCGCGGGAACCAGCTCGGGCTCGGCGCGAAGCGAGAACGTGAGCGGCTTGTCGCCAGATCGCACCAGCCGATCGGAAATGACCAGTGAGCCCGTTGCGCTCGCTCGCTCGCTCTGCATTTCGATCTCGGCGTGGCGGGCGGTGGCGCGGGGCTCGACGCCGACGCTTGCGCTCAGGCTGGGGCCGAGGACTTTGGCGAGATCGATCCGATCTGGGAGCCACGGCTGGGCGAGGGCGGTGTCCAGGTTCTCGATCGCGATTACGCCGGCGATCTGCTCGGCGTCGAACGCGGGTGCGCCCGATTCGTCGAACAGTTTGGCGAGGGTTGCGGCGATCTCGAAGCGTCCGGCGTCGCGACCGTCCATCGTCGCCGAGCCGCTCGATTCGATTACGAGGCCGGTCTCGGGCGTGAGCGTGATGGTCGCGGTGGTGGGCGCGAGGGTGATCTCGTGAGCGCCCTGGTCAACGGTCAGCAGGGCGTCGATTGCCGGCAGGTCGATGTGGGCGCTCGCCGACGCCTGGTCGAGTGCGAGCCCATTGTCAGAGCGGGGGATCCGCAGGGCGTCGATGGACAGCGATGCCCTGGCATCGCTGGGGAACTCGAGGGTTTGTTCGGCGGTCTTGAGAATGCCGGCGAGACCCGGGATCGCCCGCGCCAGGCGGAGCGTCTGGGCGCTCGTGAGCATGGGCTCGGCGAGTTCGATCGCGTCGCTTGCGATGCGCACGCGGGCGCTGGTCTGGGCGTGGTCGGCGGTGAAGTCCAGGGACGCCAAGAGATCGCTTGTGGTGCCGGTTGCGGTCGTGACGAGTGTGAAGCTGTCGCCGAGACCCGAGGCCAGATCGGCGTGCACGCCCGAGAGCGCCCTGAGCAGGTCGCTGGGGACATCTTCGAGACGGAGTTCGGCGTCGATGGTCGCGTCGGCGGGCGTGATCGTGCCGTCGGTGCTGGACCAGTTCTCGAGGGTTACCTCAAGCTTGATCGTGCCGGCGATGTTGCCCTGGTGCTCGATCGACTCGGACGTGAGTGTGAACGTGGCTGGATGGGCGGGGCGGATGGACCCACCGCCATGGAGGCCTCTGATGTGGCTGGACTGGTCATCCTCGACGATCTCAATATCAATCGCATCGATAGTGATGGTGGCGTTCAGGCCCCTGGGAACCCTTGCGGGCTCGGTTGATTCTGGTGGCGGGCGCGGCGCGGGGCGGGTGGCATCGAGAATGGTGTATCGCCCGGACGGCCCTCGTTGCAGGCGGGCGCTGCCGCGGACGGTGATCTCGCCGAGGTTCATGGGCGCGAAGATGAGGCGGAGCAGGGCCTTGTCGAGCGTGCCATCGAGCGCGGCGACCTCTTCGCCCGACTCGTCGAGGATTCGGATGTCAGTGAGACGCTGCGAGCCGGTCCAGGACAGGTCGAGGGCGCCGATCTCGACGGTGCCGGCGATCGAGTTCGACGCGGCGCTGGCGATCCTGCCCCGGGCGATGGATGCGCCGAGTGTTGGGACTAGAACCGCGACCAGGAGCGCGAGGACCAACAGGGTCGCCGCGAGGATGGTCGCGATCCGTCGCAGTCGGCGGCGCTTGCGAGGTTTGGTTGGCATGTCTCGGGTCGCGGGGGCGCTACATGTCGCTGGTCTTGGTGATCTGCCATTCCTTGACGTCGATGGGGGCCTGTCGCCCGAAGATGGTCACGAGCACGCGGACCTCGCTCTTCTCTGGCATGACCTCGTCGACCGTGCCCTCGTAGCCCTCGAACGGCCCGTCGTTGATCGTGACCTCTTCGCCCTTGTCGAACGTCAGGCGGAGAACCGGCTCGTCGTCGGGCTTGCGGCTGTCGCGGAGCATCTTCTCGACCTCGTGGTCCTTGAGCGGCGTCGGCCTGCCGGCGGTGCCGACGAAGTCGCCCACGCCGGTGGTCTCCTTGATGAGAAAGAAGACGTCCTGCTGGATGCGTTTGTCTTCCTCGAGGCGCATCTCGACGAAGACGTAGCCCGGGTAGAGCTTGCTCTCGGTGATCTTCTGCTTGCCGTTCTTGAAGGTCTTGACCTTCTCTGTCGGGACGAGGATCCTGCCGATCCATCCCAGTTTGTCGTCGATCTGGACCTTGCGCAAGAGTGTGTTGCGGACCGAGTGTTCCTTGTTGGAGGCGACGCGGAGCACGAACCAGTCCATGCCCTCCTGGCGGACCGGCTCGTCCTCGTCGATGACGTCGGCGACCTCGTCTGGTCGCCCGTCGAACGCGGGCTTGCCGGGCTTCTTGGTCTTCTTGGCGGGCTTGTCGTCGGCGGGCTCTGCTTGAGCCTCGGCGGGGGCCTGCTCCTGGTCCAGCTCTTGGGCTTGTTCTTGGGTTTTGGTGTCGCTCGCCGATTCAGGCTCGCTTGCGTGATCTTCTGTCTGGGGAGCGTCCTGGACGTTGCTGTTGTTTTCTTCGACCATGTCGGTCCTCCCGGCGCTCGTGGCGCTCGGCTTGTTGTGCGAGCCGCTTTGGGGCTTGGTCAGCTCTTGGTCGTTTCGAGCACATCCAGCGCCATGAATATCTGGGCGAAGATGAAGTCGATGCAGAACAAGAACGCCGCGATCAAGAAGCACGCGAACACCACGACCCACGTCGAACCAATGATTTCCTTGCGTGTGGACCAGTTGACCTTCTTCATCTCGCCATCGGTCGCGATGAGAAACTCCGATGTCCGTTTGTTGAGGCCCACCATGAAGTAGATTGCTAAGCCGCCGAGAAGGACGAACGCCCCCATGAGCGAGAGCTGGACCAGGATCGGCTCGTACGCCGGGATCCCCTGCTTGCCGACGATTCGTGCGGCAAAGCCGGACTGGGCCGCATCGGTGACCCGGTCGGCCTGGCTGGGATTCAGCCCCTCTTCGAACTCGAGATCGGCAACGATGATCCGGTTGGGCTCGACCTCTTCGACGATCGCGTGTCCCAGGACCTCTTGCACCTGGCGTCCATCGGCACTCAGCGCAACCAGCGGGTTGATGCCGACGAACTCGACGCGATCACCGACCGCCGCGTCGCCCTGCACGCCGCGGAGCGTGAGTCGCCAGCTCTCGATGGGCGGTCTGACCAGGGCGCCCTGCTTCCACGCCCAGGCACCGCCGGCGAGCACAAGCACACCGGCGAATACGGCGGTGAGCACCCGCACCCAGTATCCCTGTCCCGATTTGTACACGCCGTGGGCCATGGAAGGAACCCCGTGAAAAAGTCCGCGACGGCGGGCCCGCGAACAACCTTGCTCAGACGCACGCCAGGAGGGACTCGAACCCCCAACCTGCGGATTTGGAATCCGCTGCTCTGCCAAATTGAGCTACTGGCGTAGCACAGATTGCCGGATCCCCAGATGGCCAAAGGGCCAGATCCTGGAGAATCTGGCCATCTGACGCTCTGGATCTCCGGCGATTCTCTTCACTTCCGCTTGATCTTGTGGAGCGTGTGCTTGCGCAGCCTCGGGGAGTACTTTCGCAAGCCCTCCTTGAGCTTCTCCGGCATGCCGCCCTTGATGTTGATAACGGTGCGGTAGTTGAGGTCGCCGCACTCGCTGCACTGCAACCAGACGAACTCGCGAGCACCTTTTTTCTTTGCCATGGGACGGTGTTCCTTTCGCGAGCCCTGATTACTCGATGATCTCGGTGACCACGCCCGAGCCGATGGTCCGACCACCCTCGCGGACGGCGAAGCGCAGGCCCTTCTCCATCGCGACGGGCTTGTCGATGAGGTCGACCTCCATCTCGATGTTGTCGCCGGGCATGCACATCTCGGCGCCGACGAGCTTGACGCTCCCGGTGACGTCGGTCGTCCGCATGTAGAACTGTGGGCGATAGTTGCTGAAGAACGGCGTGTGACGCCCGCCCTCTTCCTTGGTCAGGACGTAGACCTCGCCCTTGAACTTGGTGTGCGGCTGGATCGATCCGGGCTTGCAGATGACCTGCCCGCGTTCGACGGCGTCCTTTTCCACGCCTCGCATCAGCAGGCCGACGTTGTCGCCGGCCTCGCCCTGGTCGAGGGTCTTGTTGAACATCTCGACGCCGGTGATGACCGTCTTGGCGCTCTCCTTTTCGAGCCCGACGATTTCTGCGGCGTCGCCGACCTTGATAATTCCGCGTTCGATGCGTCCGGTGGCGACCGTGCCGCGACCCTTGATGCTGAACACGTCCTCGACGGCCATCAGGAAGGGCTTGTCCATCTCACGGGGCGGATCGGGGATGAAGGTGTCGATCGCCTCAAACAGCTCATCGATCGGCTTGCAAATCTCGTCGTCTTTCGGGTTCTCGACCGAGGCCTTGGACTCGCCGCGGATGATCGGCGTGTCGTCGCCGGGGAAACCGTACTTATCGAGCAGCTCGCGGATTTCCATCTCGACGAGCTCGATCAGCTCCTCGTCATCGACCAGATCGATCTTGTTGAGGAACACGACGATGTAGGGAACGCCCACCTGGCGGGCGAGCAGCACGTGCTCGCGCGTCTGGGGCATCGGGCCAGAGTCGGCGGCGACCACCAGGATCGCACCGTCCATCTGGGCGGCGCCGGTGATCATGTTCTTGACAAAGTCGGCGTGCCCAGGGCAATCGACGTGGGCGTAGTGGCGATTCTCGGTCTCGTACTCGGTGTGCGAGGAGTGAATCGTCACGGTCTTGGATGCGTCGCGGACGGTGCCGCCCTTGGTGATGTCGGCGTAGGTCTTGATCTCGCCGCCGAAGCGGACCGCGGATCTCGCGCTCATCGCGGCAGTCAGCGTGCTCTTGCCGTGGTCGATGTGTCCGATGGTGCCGACGTTGACATGCGGCTTGTTTCTCTCGAATTTTTCCTTGGCCATCTTGTATCTACCTCGTCGTCACCGACCCCGTTGAGGGCCTGTGTACCGTGCGAAAATCCGTCTCGCGTCGCCTCGCCCCACTGGCGCGGACCCACGCAGTCAACTATTCTTGCGCGCCCAATCGACATGTCGAGCGAGCACCAGACCGAATCGGGGTCTCCCCGCCTCCCAAGACGGCTCAACCACCCACCTCTTGGGCCGCCCAGGCGACCCGCAAAACCACCCTCGCGGGCAAGGAGCCGCTGAAGGGAGTCGAACCCTTGACCTCACCCTTACCAAGGGTGCGCTCTACCACTGAGCTACAGCGGCGCATACCGATCAAATCCCTACTGACTCAGCGGGGGGAGGGATGATAGACGGATCGACTTGGCGGTCAACAACGGAGTCAGTGTCGGAGGGCCTTATCGAGCAATTTGAGCTTCTTGATGCTCCTATTGATCAACTCGACGAACTCGGGGTGTTCGTACTTTAGACGCTCAATTGCGTGTTGATCCGATGCTTGAACTGCCTTGAAGATGGCACTCTCGAGTGGTCTAGGTAGCTTCATGCGCGTCTCGCGCCTGGGGAGAACCGCAGCGTCACCGTAAACGGCTGCCGTCCCCACTTGATCTTGCTCGTTGTTGTTCATCGTGTCGGGTAGGGTACCAACTTGAGTCCACCATGCAAGTTGTCGGCGATCAGGAAACGACCAACAGCATCCCTTATGGACAGATATCGTCAGCCGCCGCCTCTGCGTGGATCACATCTCGGAGGACAGTCCGCCGGTTGATCTGAAACTCCGCGGCCACATCGTCGATCGCGTCCGAGAGTTCGCGGTCTTGGTCCTGGACCAACTCCCAGAGCCGCAGCAATCGGCGATAGCATGTGTCGCCGCGGCTTCGAAGAATCTGCCGGAGTACTTCTGCCATATCGTCGCTGTTGTCCGCCGTTCGCATCGAAGAACCTCCACGACCATCCTCGATGAGATCCAGGTCAGTTCCAGTTGACGTTGCACCTGCCCATCGCTTTTTGAGCCTAACGGTTTTCTGGTGCTCGCGGCTGTTTGATTCAAATCGCAATGAGTCGTAGTCCAACGATGTATCAACTTGCTCGCGTCGACCCCAGCCCGGCCCTCCCAGCCACTTGATTTCCCCGCGTTCTTTTTTCAACGCGTCCCAGCCCCAGCCACGCATCTGCGCGATGAGCATCGCGACGGGGTCCTTGACGTCGTCCTCGCGAGGCATAAAGGTGGTGGCGTGTTCGAGAATGTACGACCCAATATGGCTCGCAAGAGCTTCGTTTCTTTGGGCGATGCTGCGGGCGACGCGACCGGCGTGGCGCAGAATGATGTCGAGCGAGTTGGGGTCGTTGGCGAGCGTGTCGAAGAACTGGGATCGCATCGTGGCACCTCCGCTTCCGGCTGTGCCTCGTCGCCCGTGGCGCGAGGAGCACTATCTCTCTCCTCGCTTTCTCATCAGCCTACCAGAAACACGTCACTGGCGAGCTGTCATGCAAAACTGAAGAGCCCTGGCGCTGGTGGGTTCACCCGCGCCAGGGCCACGGGCGCGGGGCAATCAAGTTCGCCCCGGATAATCTCCAACATCGATACGATCCGGCGGGCCT
>CBDVAM010000106.1:0-11956 GCA_965371965.1 uncultured Phycisphaerales bacterium | reverse complement strand
CCCGGCGTGGCGCGATCCCTCTGCGAATGGACCCATGACAACCGTGACCACACCCCCCGCACAGCCCGCCCCTCCCCAGCTTCCGGCTGCTGGGAGCCCGAGCCTTGACGCGCTCGACACCCTCTGTCGGCGTCACGTCGGCCCCAGCGAGCGTGAGATCCGCGAGATGCTTGCGTTGGTCGGCTGCGCCAGCCTGGGCGAACTCACCGACCAGGCAATCCCGCCGGATATCCGCCTCGGGCGCGAGCTGAACCTCGCCGAGCCTCTTGGCGAGGGCGCCATGCTCGCGCGTCTTGGCTCGATGGCTTTGAAGAACACGGTCGTTCGCTCGTGCATCGGCATGGGGTACAGCGAGACGACCACGCCGCCGGTGATCTTGCGAAATATCCTGGAGAGCCCCGCGTGGTACACCCAGTACACGCCCTACCAGGCGGAGATCAGCCAGGGTCGCCTCGAAGCGCTGCTGAACTTCCAGACCATGGTCTGCGATCTGACGGCGATGGAAATCGCCAACGCGTCGCTGTTGGACGAGGCGACCGCGGCGGGCGAGGCGATGGCCATGTGCCTCAATATCTCGCGCACCAAGGGCGAACCCAGGTCCTTCTTCATCGACGGGGGCTGTCATCCGCAGACGATCGCCGTCTGCAAGACGCGGGCGAAGGCGCTCGGTGTAGAGATCATCGTTGGCGATGCCAAGGGTGTCTTCGGCGAAGAGTCTACGAACGAGAGCGCGACCGCCAGGATGGCGGTGCTACCCGAGGGACTCGTCGGTGTCTTGGTTCAATATCCCGCGACCGACGGGAGGATCGAGAGCTTTGGCCAGGTGTGTGAGCGGGTACACGATCTTGGCGCGTTGGTCGTGTGTGCGACGGATCTCTTGGCGTTGACGCTGTTGACACCGCCGGGGGATTGGGGTGGGGGCGGGGCGGATATCGCCGTCGGAAGCGCGCAGCGTTTCGGCGTGCCCATGGGCTTTGGCGGACCCCACGCCGCGTTCATCGCTACAAGTGAAAAACACGTCCGCAAGATGCCCGGGCGGATCATCGGCGTCTCCCGCGATGCCCAGGGTGGCCCCGCGTACCGCATGAGCATCCAGACCCGCGAGCAGCACATCAAACGCGAGCGGGCCACCTCCAACATCTGCACCGCCCAGGCCCTGCTCGCGATCATGGCGGGCATGTACGCGGTCTATCACGGGCCGGGGGGTTTGCGCGCGATCGGCGAGCGAGTCTACGGGCTGACCGGTGCCCTCGCCGCGGGCCTGCGCGAGCTGGGCCACAGCGTTGACGGCGTCTTCTTCGACACCATCCGTGTGCGTCCCGATGGGGCAATGGGCAATGGGCAATGGGCGATGGATCGCGCGCGGATGAGTGGGATCAATCTAAGGGACTTTGGCGACGGCTCGATCGGCATCAGCCTGGGCGAGACAGCCGACCGCGAGCTGGTCCGCGACATCCTCGCGGCTTTCGGCGGCACGGGCGATGAAGACGTCGATGCGCTGCATGACAGCTCCGCCGGGGCGCAGTACGCCGAGCCCTTTGCGCGCACGAGCGTCTACCTCACGCACCCGGTCTTCAACAGCCACGGGTCCGAGACGCAGATGCTCCGCTACATCACGCGCCTGCAAGCGCGCGACCTGTCGCTGTGCCACTCGATGATCCCGCTGGGTTCGTGCACGATGAAACTCAACGCGACGAGCGAGATGATCCCCATCACCTGGCCCGAGTTCGCAAACATGCACCCGTTCGCGCCGCGCGAGCAGTGGGAGGGGTACGCGCAGCTCATCGAGTCGCTCTCCGGCTGGCTAGGCGAGATGACGGGCCTGCCGGCGGTCAGCCTGCAACCCAACGCCGGGGCCCAGGGTGAGTTCGCGGGGCTGCTGGCGATCAAGGGGTATCACGCCGAATCGGACGGGTCGTCTCGCGATATCTGCCTGATCCCCACCAGCGCCCACGGCACCAACCCCGCCAGCGCCATCGCGGCGGGCTTCAAGGTCGTCGCCATCCGCTGCGACGAGAACGGCAACATCGATCTCGATGATCTGCGGGCCAAGGCGACGGCCCACGCCGAGCGCCTGGGCGCGATCATGATTACCTACCCCTCGACCCACGGCGTCTTCGAGACCACCATCCGTGAGATCTGCTCGATCATCCACGAGTTCGGCGGGATGGTTTATCTCGACGGCGCGAACATGAACGCGATGTGCGGGCTGTGCAGGCCCGGCGACTTCGGCGCCGATGTCTGCCACCTGAACCTGCACAAGACCTTCTGCATCCCCCACGGCGGCGGCGGGCCGGGCATGGGGCCGATCTGCGCGACAGATGAGCTGCGGGCGTTCTTGCCGGGTGATCCGCTGGAAGGTGATAGCGGGGCGGTCTCTGCGGCGGCGTACGGCAGCGCCTCAATCCTGCCGATTTCCTGGGCCTACATCGCGATGATGGGCGCAGCGGGCCTTCGCAACGCCAGCGAGGTCGCCATCCTCAACGCCAACTACATGGCAAATCGCCTGCGAGACCATTACCAGGTTCTCTACACCGGCCCCAATGGCCGCATTGCCCACGAGTTCATCATCGACTGCCGAGCGTTTGAGAAGACCGCTGACATCAAGATCGACGACATCGCCAAGCGTCTGATGGACTACGGCTTCCACGCGCCGACGATGGCCTGGCCCGTGCCCGGCACGCTCATGATCGAGCCCACCGAGAGCGAGGACAAGGGCGAACTCGACCGCTTCTGCGACGCGCTGATCGCGATCCGCGAGGAGATCCGCGAGATCGAGCAGGGCAAGGGCGATCGCGAGGACAACCTTCTCAAGAATGCTCCGCACACGATCGCGCATGTGTCGCGCGACGAATGGGGTCATGCCTATTCGCGCGAGCGGGCGGCGTTCCCGATGAGGTGGCTGCGCGAGGCCAAGTTCTGGCCGCCGGTCGGGCGGGTGGATAATCCCTACGGCGACCGCAATCTTGTCTGCACATGTCCGCCGGTGGCAGACTTCGCGAGCTGATCCGACATGGCGAGGGTCAACATCCCCGACGATTCGGTGCTGCTCTGCGAAGGCTGCGGGTATGAGATCGACCTGGTCGAAGGCGGGCTCTGCCCCGAGTGTGCCCGCCCCGTCGCCGACTCGCTGGGCGAAGCGCGAACCGGCTCGCCATGGCAGCGCAATCCGGGCGTCCTGACATGGTTGCGGACCGGCTGGGACATGCTCGCTCGACCCGTGAGAGAGTTTGACTCGGTCCGCGTCGATCCGGACGACAGGGTGTTGCTCTGGGCGAACTCCGTTGTCGCCGGCGTGCTGCTCGCGTTCGCATGGCCGATCATCCAGCACGACCTGGTCTCCTCATCGTCGCCGATGATCGACTTCATGATCGTGGCCCCGCTGGGGGTGCTGATCGTGCGGGCGTTGATCGCAGTCGAGCAATGGGGAACGGTCTTCTTTGGTCGGCGGCGCGGGTGGCGGATCACCCCGGCGATCGCCAGGGCGATCTGTGCGCACGCCGCGATCGGGTGGGTAATCGGCGGGGGACTCTCGCTCGCGGGCTGGTTGCTTGGGACAGTGCTCGAAGCGTCGCTACGCACCTCGGCGTTGGGTCTGGTGCGCCCGATTGTCATCCTCAGCCCGCGATGGATGCCGATCGCCGGGCTGCTCGCGGGCATGATGGTCTTCGAGTTGCTCAGTCACATCGGCATGCGCCGGATGCGGTTTGTCAATCCCGGACCCAGGCCGAAGAAGCGCAACTGGGATTCTGAGACCGGGCGCGACCGCCCCGCGTGAATCCGCATGGTCTTAGCCATGGCGAGGTCGGGGCGTCGAGCAGCCGAGCCCTATTCGATCGCACTGCACGCGCGAACCGAGCGACCAGAACCTCCATACCATTGCCCGTGACCCCAAGACGCCCCACCAGACAGATCACCCTCGCCGACGACCGCGTCGGAATCGTCCGCATCGGCGGCGGCCTGGCGAACGCCCAAGGCGATCCCACCAGCCCCGCCCCGATCAGCGTCCAGTCCATGACCAGCGGCTACACCCACGACGTCGCCGGCTGCCTCGCCGAGATCCACAAGCTCGCCACTGCGGGCGCCGACATCGTCCGCGTCGCCGTTCCCGAACGCAAGGATACCGAGGCCCTCAAGGAGATCCTCCGCGAGACGCCGGTGCCCATCGTCGCCGATGTCCATTTCCACTTCAAGCGGGCGCTCGAGGCCATCGAAGCCGGCGTCCACAAGATCCGCCTCAACCCCGGCAACATCTCCGATCGCGATCAGGTCAACGCCGTCATCGACGCCTGCAAGCAGGCCAATGGCGGCAACGGCATCCCTATCCGCATCGGCGTCAACGAGGGCTCGATCATCGAGCGCAAGGACAAGCACAAGCGCCTCAAAGAACTCGGAGCAGTCTTCGGCGACCACAAGCACGGCTACTTCCTGGCCATCATGATCACCAAGCTCGAGGAATACCTCGATATCTTCCACGAACGCGGCTTCCACGACATCTGCATCAGCGCCAAGAGCATGAGCGCAACCCTCACGATCGACGCCTACACCGAAATCGCCAAGCGTTTCGACTATCCGCTGCACCTGGGCGTCACCCACGCCGGGCCCAAGGAGACCGGGTGCATCCGCTCGATCGCCGCGCTCGGAACGCTCTTGAGTAGCGGCATCGGCGACACCATCCGCATCTCCTACGCCTCGGACTCGATCCACGAGGTCGAGGACGGGCTCGAGCTGCTCTATTCGCTCGACCTGCGCGAGCGCAAGGGGGCCGAGCTGATCGCCTGCCCGACCTGCGGTCGCATCCAGGTCGATCTGTTCACGCTCACCCAGGACGTGCGCAAGAAGCTCGCCGACGAGATCGAGCTCCCCATGAAGGTGGCGGTGATGGGCTGCGTGGTCAACGGCCCCGGCGAGGCCGAGGGCGCCGACGTCGCGGTCTTCGCCGGCGACCGCAAGGGCATCATCTACGTCCAGGGCCAACGCGTTGCCAACGTCCCAGAAGCCGAGATCCTCGACCGCCTCCTCGATGAGTGCAAGGCGTTCCAGGAGCGAGTCAAGACCGGCCAGGCGAGCCTGGGCCAGAAGCGAGTCGAGATCGTGCCGCCGGACCCCATCGGCGAACTCGGCAGCGGGTGGGAGAAGATGGCCGCGGAAAAGATCAGGAGTGCGGATCTGACGGTGGGGGAGACGTGAACGACGACATGCCGGAACTCGAGAACATCTCAAAGTCCATTAGGGCAAGACTAGATCAGGAAGGGCACGCCTTTCAATATGCAGTCATTGAAGCAGCAAGGGCTGCGCTCACAGAGGCAGGCAGTTCGTGGTTCCTTGAAGCAACCGAGTTTCCTGTTGTCTCTAATCGTCATGAATCACGGATTGACATCATTCTGCGACTCGGCGACCACCCTGTGTTTCTGACCATTGAGTGTAAGCGAGTCAATAGGAGGTACTCTCACTGGTGCTTTGCAAAATCGCCATATGTGAGAAAGGGAGGCAGGGGAGATCGACTCATCTATGAGTATTATGGAACGGATGAAGACAATGGACGGAAGTATTCGATTGGAAGAACTGGAAGGTATATCGATGAAGAGGCCTATCATGTACCCGTGGTTCTCAAAGGAACTGGAGAGGATCGCCCAGATGACAAAGGACGTCGTGCCATTGACAACGCGGCATTCCAAGCGTGTGCAGGAGCACAGGGCCTCATAGCACACTGGCATAGGGTGTGGAGCGACGGGTATGCCGGAGGGTCGCCTTACAGAATAGTGCTTCCTGTAATCGTAACTTCTGGTGAGATCTATACGACGGATGTGGATTTGTCAAAAGCCAGTCTTTCCGACGGGAAGATTGGTGAGGCTGATGTCGAGTCAAGTGAGAAGGACTGGGTGATCTACCAGTACCACATGTCCCCGTCGTTGAGACTTCGAGCGGAGGACCCTGTCCCGCTTGAAACGACACAGGTCTCGCACAATCTGGCAGCCCTGTTTATTCGTTCGGTGCCCATTGTCAGAGCCTCAGCGCTTGTTCGGTTCTTGCAGTGGTTAGAACCAGACCGATTTAATCCCATTGAGGACATAGAGTCTGCAACGGGTCCGGAGTGACTGCGGCCTCCCCAGCGAGACATTCCGCAGATCGCTCACCGGCGAAGATCGTGACAGCATTCATGGGAGAATGTGATGCAACCAGTGCATCCTATTGTCCATGCACTCAAGCCACGTTTGCGCGACCATCCAAGGGTCTGCATGGGTAGTGCCTGGCAGTCGTCGGGCCGATCGCTTGATGCACCGGTCGATGGCGGGGAAGGGCCGCAGTCGTATCGAGTATTCTGTTGAAGTGCTCATCCTCGACGGCCCAATCGGAACCGAACTCCTGGCCCGAGGCGTCCCCACGCCACTGCCCGGCTGGAGCGCCCACGCGATCGACGATGCACCTGAGACCATCGCGGCGATCCACCACGACTACGCCCAGGCCGGCGCCGTGGTCCACACGACCAACACGTTTCGGACCACCCGACGCGTCTTCGGTGAGCGGTGGGAGCCCCTCGCCCGCCGAGCGGTCGAGCTCGTGCGCCAGAGTGTCCCGCCTCATCATCGCGTGGCAGGAAGCATCGCGCCGCTGGAAGATTGCTATCGACCCGATCTCAGCCCGCCGGACTCCAAAGGCGAGCACTCCCTGCTCGCCAACGTTCTCGCCGATGCCGGTTGCGACCTGATCCTCTGCGAGACCTTCCCGCACATCGACGAGGGGCTCGCGGCCCTCGACGCGGCCCTAGAGACCGGCAAGCAAGCATGGCTCAGCTTCACCCCGGGGCCGGCCGCCGATCTGCTCTCGCCGCAGGAGCTAGCCGCCGGCGCTCGCCGTGCCGTAGCTGCCGGCGCAAGCGCCGTCCTTGTCAACTGCGTGCCCGCGGTCCGAGCCATCGACTATGTGCGTGCCCTCGCGGGAGCCGTTGATGTCCCGATCGGCGTCTACGCCAACGCCGGGTCTCCAGACGACGAGATGGGCTGGCATAGCGAGCCGGGTGCGCCCGAACGCTACGCCGATCTCGCCGCGGCGTGGCGCGACGCGGGTGCCTCGATCATCGGTGGATGCTGTGGGACCGGCGTGGAGCATATTCGAGCGGTAGCCAAGCGATTAGCGACCACAAAGAACTAGGTCGGTGCCACGAGTTGTTTGTCTAGTTGGAGTGATCGTTACGACCCTCGCGGGCAATCCCTCGGATCGCTCGCCGGCGACGACGGCGGATTCCTGCTCGGCACCTTGTACCGAAAATCAAAGTCGATCCACTGTTGCTCGTCGTCCATGTTCTCGGCACGCGTAAAGCTCGCGTGCCCATCCATGAACAGGATGTTCGCGCCCTTGCCATGGCGATTCGGCTCGGTCCGTCTGCCGCCACTGTCCTGGCGGACGTGGAAGCCGTTTATGGCCCGCGCGTCATAGAAGACCCCGACCCGCCAGTTCGTAGCATTTGGCGGGTACACGATCCGGTGGTACTGCCCGGTCACGTCCTCGGTATACCCCGTCAGGTAGTACACATCGCTGGGGAACGGCATCGCGTACCGCTTGGTCGCCGGCTTGTACGAGGCGTACTCCGGCTCGCCGTCATCGCCGAGAATGAAGCCCATCCCGTTGTTCACATAGTGGATCTTGTGACCGTCGACATCGGGCCTGGCGGGGTCGCGGAAGTACGCGGCGTCCTCGTACCAGTCGTTGCGGATCACGTCCCAGTTCTTGCTGCCGTCGATATACGGGCGATACCCCAGCGCCCAGGGCATGCTGAACCGATCGTCGGCGATGCGGCAAAAAAACCCCCCGGCCTCGCGGATGATGTACTCGTCGAACTCGTCGGCGTAGAACTGCTGGGCCATCCCGATCTGGCGCTGGTTGGAAAGGCATTGGACGGCACGGGCCTGCTCACGCCCGCCGTGAAGCGCCGGGAGCAAAAGCCCAATCAGCACCGCGATGATCGCGATGACGATCAGAAGCTCGATGAGCGTGAATGCCGAGCGACGGGATTGAAGCGCTAGTCTTGCCTTCATGTGAGCCATCGCGATTGCGAGCCCTGCGGACACCGGGCGGGATTCCCCGCCGAAGAGCCGGGTCCTGGATAGCGGGAATCGAGATCGACCCAGTCGGTCGCGTCGGTCATGTCCTCTTCGCGCGAACACCTCATCCCGCCGTCTACGACCCCGGTGGGCAATCACGCTGTGGATTGCTCGGCGGGTTGTCCGGCGGGATCTTGTATCGGAAGTCGAGGTCGATCCAGTTGGTTTCGTCCGTGAGCTCCTCGGCCCGAACGAATGTGGCGTGTCCATCCATGAACAGAACGTTGGCGCCGTTGCCATGTCGATGCGGGTCGATTCGGACATCGGGATTATTCTCCCGGACGTGAAAATCCCGTCTCACATCGTAGAAGATTGCGATTCGCCAGTTGGTCGCGTTAAACCTGTAGTAGTTATTGTAGTTCCTGTTGTCGGGATCCTCCGCATATCCAGTCAGGTAGTACACGTCGGAGGGAAACTGAATTACGTGACGTTTGTGCATCGGCTTATACCTACGAGTGTCCCGAATGTCGCCGTTGTCCAGTCGCTCGAATCCGATCCCGTTGTTGACATAGTGGATCTTGTGACCATCGACGTCCGGTCGTGCTGGGTCACGGAAATACGGCGCATCCTCGAACCAGTCGTTCGCGATCACGTCCCAGTTCTTGAATCCGTCCATGTACGGTCGATAGGCAAGTGCCCAGGGCATGCTGTGCCGATCGTCCCGCCGGCAGAACCATCCCCCCGCCTCTCGGATGATGTACTCGTCAAACTCATCGGCGTACGACTGCTGCGCATAGCCGATCTGCCGCTGGTTGCTCATGCACTGGACCATCTTCGCATGGGCCTTGCCGCTGGCCAGCGCCGGCAGCAATAGACCAATCAGCACCGCGATGATCGCGATCACGATCAGCAACTCGATCAGCGTAAACGCCCGTGTTCGCATCGGTGGACCTCCTGCGCCTCTGGCGTGGCATCCCCCCCCGCAAAGCTCCACGAGACCCCCACAGCCCCGGTGAGCCACTACAGCATACCAGAACCTCGCGCTCAGGTGTCGCAAAGAAAAAACCCCAGCAACGCGCCGGGGGTTTCACTAGGTTTGCTGGCCCATGCCCGCGCCCGCGATCAGCGGGGGAACTCGGGGCTGTCGCGAAGCTCCACATCGAGCCTCCGCGACGCAGACGGCGGCACCGTGATCGAGTCCGTCAGCCTCGCCCACCTCTCGCCCGTCGACTGGATGGCGTATCGCATCACATCCGGGCGCGACGGGTTCTCCGAGTTGTGGTCCTCGTAGAACTTGATCGAGAGCTGCTTGTCCACCGGCACGTCGCGAGACCAGATCACCTCGTTGGTGCGGGTATCGACGAGCGAAACCGTCTGGGGAGCGTGCGAGCGGCTCACATAGGTGTACGAGTCCGTTGACGCCTGATTCCCCCCGGCAGACCAGCCAGGGTTCATCGCGCAACCCGTGCAAAGGCCAAACAAGACGGTCCCAGCTATTCCAACTGCCGCGGTCGATCGCATCGTGCATCCTCCGACTATCCGGACCCAGTCCTGGACCCGCGTAGAAGAGTCTATCGACCCAGTTCACCTCGGATCCTGAGCCCGCTCCGGAGATACGCCCGACGAAGCCCCAAGTTCGCCCGTACATTCTGCCCATGCACCGCATCGGCCTCGGATACGACCGTCACCGCCTGGAGCCATTGCCGCCCGCCGGGGCAGGCAGACCCCTGCTCATCGCCGGCGTCGCTCTGGGGCACGACAGGGGCCCCGTGGCCCACTCCGACGGCGACGCCCTGCTCCACGCGCTCACCGACGCCATTCTCGGTGCGATCGGCGGGGCAGATATCGGCACATTGTTTCCGGACGATGATCCGGCAAACGCCGGGCGAGACTCGCGAGACTTTGTCATGGCCGCCGCGAGCATGGCGAGCGACAAGGGTTGGAAGCTGGCGAATCTGGACGGTGTCGTGCTGCTGGAGCGACCGAAGCTCGCACCTGTCCGCGACGCCATCCGCCGCGAGATCTTCTCGATGCTCCAAGCCCTTCGCCCAGAATCGATCGATGCGATCAGCATCAAGGGCAAGACCGGCGAGGGGATCGGCCCGGTCGGGCGGGGGCGGTTGATCGAGGCCCATGTGGTCGTGCTGCTCTCGCGCGTTTAGGGCGGGGTCGGTCTGCGCGAACGCCAATACGCGCTGAACTGGTTGTATCGTTGGTCACCGTCGTACCAACTGCGAAAGTCCAGGATCTCGTTGAAACGCCTCGTCGTCGCGTGCCCGTCCATGTACATCGTGTTCGACCCGCTCGGGTGACGATCCCAAGAGAGGCGGTGTCCCCGATTCGTCGAGAAGTTGCCGGGCGCGCGGATGTCATACAGGATGGCGATGTTGTAGTTCGGGGCCGCCGGGCGATACAGCTGGCGGTACGAATCACCATATTCTTCATCTCCAAAGGCCGACATGTAGATGACGCTCGATGGTTGGGGTATCACCGAGAACCTCGTGATTGGCTTGTAGTTGGCCCAGCGGAGGCGCCCGTTGACGTCGGTAAACGCGATGCCGTTGTTGGCGTAATGGATCTGGTGCCACTGCGGCGATGGATACGAGGGACACTTGTAGTACGGGGCCTCCTCGAAATGATCCATCTTGTTGGTCTGGGGTGCGCCCCGATCGGTCAGCCCGTCCCAGTGGACCCGCGCGTCGAGCAACGGGCGAAACGCCAAAGGCCAAGGGTTATAGGCCTGCGGGTTCCTCATCTGGCCCGTCTCTCGGGGCAGCCACTCATCGAACTGCTCCAGATACGTCCCCATCGCATGGGATATCTGGCGGTGGTTGCTCAGGCACACAACCGTCCGTCCACCCTCCCTCGCACCGCTCAGCGCGGGCAGCAGGATCGCGATCAGCAGCGCGATGATCGCAATGACCATCAGCAGCTCGATCAGGGTGAATCCGCGCCGAGTACGTCGCTCAAGAACATCTGTCAAGTGGACTCTCCGCGAGAGGGCCAGGGGGCATTGACTCGTTGAGAGAGTAGCAGATTTCGGCTTGGGGTTCAATCGGACTATTGGGTCCCTTTGGCCCGAGTTCTTGCCCAACGGGCCCGGATCCCGTTCAGATAATCCTCTCGCCGCCCCCCGCGTTGCATGGATGGCTAGGTCGGGTTGCGCGAGCCCCAGTAGCTGCTGCCTGCGTTGTAGCGCTGATCGTGGTCGTACCAGTTGTCGAAGTCCAGGATGTCGTTCCACCGGTTCGTCGTCGCGTGACCGTCCATGTACGTTGTGTTGGAGCCCTGTGGATGGCGGTTCATGTCCAGACGGCGTTGGGGGTGATCGGGGTCGAAGTTCGTGGGCTCACGGATGTCGTAGAGAATCGCGATGCTGTAGTTGCTGGCGTTCGGAAAATAGAGTCGCTCCCACCAGATATTCTCAAGGTCGGCAAAGGCGGTCAGTCCGATCACCTCCGATGGATTGGGGATCACCGAGAACCTCATGATCGGCTTGTATCCCGCGTAGAGAATGCTCCGGTCGTCCCGTTCTCGAAATGAGATGCCGTTGTTCGCATAGTGGATCTGATGCCACTCCGGCGTGGGATAGGACGGGCACTTGTAGTACGGCGCATCCTCGTAATGGTCCATCATGTTCGTCTGCGGATCGTTACGGGCGTCCAAGCCATCCCAATGGACCCGCGGGTCAAGCAACGGGCGGAATGCGATGGGCCATGGGCTGAACGCCCGGGGGTTGCGCATAACTCCAGTTTCACGGGGCAACCACTCGTCGAAGGTCTCAAGATACGTCCCCTGCGCGTGTGCGATCTGCCTGTGATTGCTCAAACACACGATCGTGCGCCCGGAATCTCTCGCCCCGCTCAGCGCGGGCAGCAGGATCGCGATCAGCAGCGCGATGATCGCAATGACCA
>CBDVAM010000105.1:0-12108 GCA_965371965.1 uncultured Phycisphaerales bacterium | reverse complement strand
GGGCGCCCCCGCCGCCCCCCCCCCCCCGCCCCCCCGCGGGGCGGGGGGGGCGAATCTCGGGCAGTGGGGCTTGAGTTGACCGCTTGCGTATCGTCACAGAAGATTGTGCCGGTTTTGAGGTTTTCAACCAGGAGGCCAAGCCATGGGTGCTAGAGGCCCAGCCCGAACGCCAACCCCTGACCTGAAGTTCACCGGATCGAGCGTGTTGCGCAAGCCCGGGCGGAGCGGTGAGCTAGAGCCCGCGCCAGAGATTGGGCATCCCGATAAGCCGGAGTGGTTGAGTGAAGTGGCCGGTCGGGAATGGGATGCGGTGGTGGATTCGCTGGTGAACTCGGGCACGCTCGCCAAGCACGAGTCCGGGGTGCTGGCGATGTATTGCACGGCGATCGAGGAGTATCTGGAGTTGGATGCGGTCGTGCGCGATCAACCGTCGATCCTGGACAACCGTTTGGCGTTGTCCGCCCGCAGTAGGGCACGCGCGGACGTGCTCAGGCACGCTCAGGAACTAGGATTGACACCGGCGGCGCGGTCGCGGGTGCAAGCGATCAAGACGCCAGGTAATCCAAGCGGAAAGGCCAGACATTTCGCCGATTAGGGTGTCCCTACCCGTCCAGCGCTATGACCCGTTTGATCCGCATCCTGAACTCACTGTCGATCGCGATGTGGTATTGGTTCGACAGCCCATTCTCTGCCCACACACGAATCTCAATGCTCTTTAGCGAGCGATCGCTCTGGACTCCGGGCAACTCGCCCGAGAACACCGCGCCTCGCGGACAGCCGGAGTCATCATCACTCGGACCCCGAAAAGTTACTGGCTTCCCACCATACCTGAAGTCCACGAACGACAAATCGGGGCCGACATTCTCGAATGTCGCTATGCCATCGAATCTGTTGACCAACTCGATTGGGTGGATCGCGATGATCGCTGGGCGGCTGTTTCGTATGAACAGCGCCTGCGAGTCGCGCATCTCTTTGAGCTGAGCATTGAGCGCCTTCTGCTGGATCTCCAGATCCCGGCGCTGCAAGAAGAACCCGTAGACGATCCAGATGATTGCCGGACCGCCGAGCGTGCCCGCCCCCCAGTCGCCAAGCTCGTTCGGCGTCATGCCGTCCGGGGGCCACCCGAGGTAGATGTAGATTCCACCGGCGATGAGCCAAGTGCCGGTGGCGGCGATCGCGAGCACGAGTCCGGTGTTCTTCGGCAACGTGGGCATCGGGACATTCTACTGCCCCCCCAGAATCTCCAAGACCGCGACATTTTTCTGTGACAGGTAACCCATGGTCGTGGGCATCCACGGCCTCAGAGATTCCGCCCCCCCTGGCGGACACGCTGGCCGTCAACATGGCCGCCATGTCATCCCAGCATGACGAGCAGCTGAGGGAAGCCACGCGGGTCATCGTCGATCTGGCCGACATTGACCGCCAGGTCGTCGGCGTCGATGAGCCGATGCTGTTCGGCGGGGACTAGGGCATCCGACGGAGGATGCGGTGGAGTAAATCGTTGGTTTCTTCGATTGAATAAAAATCGGAGGACGGTTCGTTTCGACGAGTATCCCTGATCAACACGATCAGCAGAACGAGGATCGCGGTCCGCCAGAGGACGACGCCAAGTAGACGATGGTTTTTGCGGATCCAGTTGCCAGAGCGGATCCAGTTGCCAGAAGGGGCGGCGTCAGGTTTGTTTTCTTCCATGCCCGCCAGCATACCAGCACGCGGTTCTACGACCCGTCGTCATCCTTGGAACCGGGCGACTTCGGCAATCGAATCCCCAGCACGGCCAAGCCAGCGCCAAGGGCGCAAGCAACACCGCCGCCGAGTATTTCTTGCCCGATGGCTTCCATGATCCGCTCTTCATTCCGCCTGTTAAGCCTATAGCGCATGACTTGCGATTCGTTAGGAGAAACAGGACGGATAAGCTTGGCCCGGTCTTGTAGGAGTGGACCATTCCTAAGGGTCGCCCCGGCAAACACGGCACCCGCCCCGACCAAGAGACCGCCCCCAACCATCAGCCATTCACGTCGCATCATGGCCGCCAGCCTACCAGATCCTGGCGCGCAGTTCCCCCCATAGACCCCCCGCCCCCCTGTGCTCGATCGATTCGATTCAATCGCGGACCCCACCTAGGGGTGAGCGTGATTGAATCGAATCCGAAGGGGCACTAACCAACGCAAACGGGTGACAATGATCAACCCAACTCCGAACCCTCGAGCGATGGCGAAAGGGCCGAAAACGCCGAAAAACCCTACAAACAAGCGGAGCAGGGGGGATTCGAACCCCCGGTACGGCTTACGCCGTACACCGGATTAGCAATCCGGCCCCTTAAGCCGCTCGGGCACCGCTCCTCGCACGCGAGGATAGCCACGCTTGGAGCGATCGACCAACACACTCACGCTCCGCCGCCAAGCCTCAGGAGCCGTCGGCCTGGTTGGGCCCCTCCAGGAGCTTGCGGAGGTACTCGTTCTCGCGCCGGGTGGCCTCGAGATCGAACACGAGGTATTTGACGCTCAGCCGCAGGTGGTCCAGCGACTCCTGGAGCCCGCCCAGAAGCTGGCACATCTTCGCGTGCCGGACCTTGGCCTCCTCGGCGATATTCTTCAGCCGCTCGCGGTCGGCCTGGGGAAGCTCTGCGATCTCCTCGATGAGTTCGCCGATCTTGCTGTGGAAATCCTGGTCGGTCATTGCGTCTCTCCTTCTGGTCTCGTCTTTGAGATGTATGAGAAGAGACAACAACTGGCCTGCCTGACGGTCCTCGCCGTGCCAACGACGTGTTGGACCGAAAATACCGAAGGTCCCAGCCTCCCCGCCCGGTTCTCGCTGCCAGCAGCGATTCAAAGGGGGCATCCACCTGGGTAGAGATGTGCCGGGGGTGTTGCCTGCGGTCAACGCCCGGTGTGTGGCTGGAGAAACAGGCGAGCCGCAGGCGGTGCAGAATCGCTCGCCGCGGCGAGGGCCGCCGGATCACGCCGCCCAAGCTCGCGTGCGAGCTGCCTGATCTGGTGATCCAGGCCGCGAAAGAACCCCTCGCGGGCGGCGTGGAGTTGCTCGCGCGTCAGCGTGCTCAGCGGGTCCGATACCCCCAGCCGCTGGATCGCCCAATCCAGCGCCGACCGGTCGCCCTCGCGAAACCTGTACCACTTGGCGGCTTCACCAAGCCTTGCGACCAGCGGCCTGGAACCGTCGAGCACCCCCTCGGGCAACGCGGTCAGATCGGCGATGGGCGTTTCGCCGACACCGCTCGACGGCGCCGTCAGGGTGATAATGGCGGTCGAGACGGTCTTGAGCCCCGCGCCATCGAACCTGATGCCAAGGCGTTGGCCCTCCTTGCCATTGGCGAAGTGGGCCGCGACGCTGGTGATGGTGCCGACGCCCCAGTCCGGGCGGGCCGGGTTGATCGTTCGGTCGCCGACGGACCATTGCGGTTGAGAAGCCATGGGTGAGATTCCTCGGTTGTCGAGGTCTAGGATAGAGGCTCAGAGCGGGCAGGTGGGCTCGCGCGTCTGCGGAGGCCTTGATGATCGAAGCATTGAAGACCGATGAGCTCGTCGCGAAAGCCGGCGGGCGGTTCAAGCTGTGTGCGCTGATCCAGCGCCGACTGGTCGAGCTCCTCGACGGGGCACGCCCGCTGGTCGAGCGCGACGGACGCAGCGACCTCGAACTGGTGATCGAAGAGATCATGCAGGACAAGATCACCCTCACCTTCGAGACCCCCGATGGCGCGTCGCCGATGGAGGAAGAGGCGCTGCTCTAACTGAGGGCGGCGATCTTCAAGGCGGGTAGATCATGGCATCGGGTGAGATGAATGGCAAGCGGATCCTGGTCGGGGTTTGCGGCGGCATCGCCGCGTACAAGGTCTGCACCCTCGTCAGTCGATTAGCCCAGCAGGGTTGCGAGGTCACCGTCGCCATGAGCGACTCGGCGACCCGCTTCGTCGGCGCGCTGACATTCCAGGCACTCTCGGGCCGCCCGGTCTACACCTCCGCGTTCGAGCACATCGAGAGCCACGATCCCCAGCACATCGCACTCGCCCAATCGCAGGACTGCGTCGTCATTGCCCCATGCACGATGGAGATGCTCGCGCGCCTCGCCCACGGCTTTGCGCCCGATGTGGTCTCGCTCATCGTCAGCGCCGTCGATCGATCGAAGACACCGGTGCTGCTCGCACCGTCGATGAATGCCCAGATGTGGGCGCAGGCCAGCACCCGCCGCAACGTCCAGACGCTTTCTGGCGACGGGTTCGACTTCATCGAGCCGGGGACCGGGTGGCAGGCGTGCCGAACGATCGGCCCGGGGCGGATGGCCGAACCCGAGGAGATCCTCGAGCGAGTCGCCGCGGCTATGAGCCAGCGCCCTTGAAATGAGCCGAATATGCACCCTCGATCCGAGATCGCCGACGCCGTCATTGTCGGGGCGGGTCCGGCGGGATCGGCGGCGGCGCATCAGTGCGCCCTGCGCGGGCTGCGGACCGTCCTGCTCGATAAACAAGCGTTTCCCAGAGACAAGGTGTGCGGGTGCTGCCTGAGCGGGGCGGCGTGCGCCACACTCGAGGACATGGGGCTCGCAAATATTCTCGATCAGGCGGGCGCGATCGAGCTTCGCCGCGTCGTGCTGCGCGCCGGGGCTTCGCAGGTCGCCATGCCCATTGGTGTCGGGCGGATCTTGTCGCGCGGTGCGCTGGATCACGCGATGATCATCGCCGCCCAGCAAGCGGGCGCATCGTTCTACGAGCAGACCACGGCGACCGCGGTCGACATTCGAGCAGATGAAGTCGACATCGAGATTCGCGTGCGTGCGCGAAAGCGAAACATCCGTGCGCGCGTGCTGGTCGTCGCCGACGGGCTCGGAGGACGCCTGCTCGATGGCGTGCTGGGGCGTCGGATCCACAGGCGAGGCGGAGCGATTGGTGTTGGCGCGCTGTTGGCCGACGACGCCAGTGCGATCGACGAGGGCAATGTCGAGCTTGCGATTGGACCAGAGGGATACCTTGGCGTTGCGCGCATCGAGAATGGCAAAATCGACATCGCCGCGGCCATTGACCCCGCCAGCGTGAGTCGCCACGCCGGCGTCGCCGCGGCGATCAAATCCATCGCCGCCCGCAACGGCATGAAACTCGCAGGATTGACCGACGCGACCTGGAAGGGCACGCCGACGCTGGCGAGCCGACGCCGATCCCTCGGCACTCGGCGCGTGTTCGTTGTCGGCGATGCCGCGAGCTTCCTAGAGCCGATCACCGGCGAGGGAATCGGCTGGGCACTCGCCTCCGGAGCGAGCGTCGCTTCCCTCGTCGCACGGGGCGTCGAACGCTGGGAGGACTCGCTGCTTCGCGAGTGGCAGCGCGTCCACGCCACGATCGTGCGCCACCGGCGGGGCCTGTGCGCCTCGGCGAGCCTCCTGCTCCGATTCCCCACGCTCACCAGGATGGCCATCGGATCGCTCTCGTATCATCCGGACGTGGCCCACACCCTTACCCGCATGACCGCGACACGCTTCGAACTCGATCTGGTGCGATCGTGACGCCCGTCATCGTGTCCATCGGGACCGCAACGCCGGACGTGAGCATGTCCCAGGCGCAGCTGCTCGAGATGGCCAGGAGCCTCGCGTGCGGAGAGCTCGATCCGCGGGTCTCGCGCGTGTATCAAAACTCGGGCATCGATCGGCGCGCATCGGTGATCTTCTTTGAAGAAGACGGCGAGGTTCGCCAGCGGTTCTACGAGCCGCCGATAGACGCTCACGATCGCGGGCCGACCACAGCAACTCGACTCGCGGTGTTTCGCCGGTTCGCCGGGGCGCTGGCGGCACGCGCGAGTTCCGACGCCATCGATCGCGCAAAGATATCACCCAAATCGATCACCCACCTCGTCACCGCAAGCTGCACCGGCAGCGAAGCGCCCGGCCTCGACCAGGCGATCATCCACACACTCGAGTGCTCGCGCGATGTCCAACGCACCCACCTGGGCTTCATGGGCTGCCACGCCGCGATCAACGCCCTGCGCGTCGCCCACGCGATCGCGCAGAGCCAAGAAGACGCCGTCGTCTTGGTCTGCTGCGTCGAGCTCTGCACACTCCATTTTCAGTACGGGGCGCCGCTCGACGGGCAGGTCGCAAACGCACTCTTCGCCGACGGAGCGGCCGCGGCGGTCGTCCGCCACAACCGCGCCGGCCAGCCAGCGCTCTACTCCATCGAGTCCACCGCATCGCGCATCTTCGACAACTCAACAGACGCCATGGCATGGAACATCGGCGACCACGGCTTCGAGATGGCCCTCTCCATAAGAACCCCCGCCCTCCTCCGTAAGCACGTCCCCACCTGGGTCTCAGAGTGGCTCGGGCGAGAGGGCAGGCACCCCGCCGACATCTCCCGATGGGCGATCCATCCCGGCGGACCCAGAGTCCTCGATGAACTAGCCGCGGCGTTGGGCCTGGATGACCACGCCGTCCAACCCTCCCGCGACATCCTCCGTGAACACGGCAACATGTCCTCGGCCACGGTCCTGTTCGTGCTGGATCGGGTCCGCAACGAGATGAACCCCGCCGAGCTCTGCCTCGCGATGGCGTTCGGTCCTGGCCTCGCGGGCGAGGGATTGCTCGTCCAAGCCGTCTGATCCGAACCCAGACGCTGTTCGGGACGGGCCACCCTCTTGGAAGCGGACACGCGGGGGATCTTCGGGAGCATATGTGCGGACCGGACCCAGCCCCCCCAGCCGGGGGCCCTGTCCTTATCCATGATCAGGGGTCTCAGAACTGTTGGCCGGATTTCGGTTCTCGATAGGTCCGGCGACGGCTGTCGCACGGTTTCAAGGCAGCCGTGTTTCACTGCGGACCCTTGTAGTCACGGACAGCTTCTTGTAGACTGTTGGGGTCGGGCTTGTCCTGCGGCTAGCGAGACCAGAAGCGAGAAAGACCAAAGCCCGGCATACGGAGCAACATGCATGACTCAATGTCCTCCGTCCCGCCGCTGTGCCGCGATCGTACTCCTGCTCTCGCTCTCTGCGCCGCTGGCGCTCGCTGATCTTGGCGACCAACTCTTCAAGCTGCTGCCCGACGACGGCTACGCAGGCGACGCATTTGGCCAGGCCGTCGCGATCGATGGCAACGTCGCCATCGTCGGGGCGTTCAGCGACGATGGCCACAGACCTGATTTTGGCTCAGCTTATCTCTTTGACCCGTTCACTGGTGTGCAGCTCGCGAAGCTCGTTGCGAGCGACGGCACATCGGAAGACCAGTTCGGCGGCTCAGTCGCCATCAGCGGGTCCATCGCCATCATCGGAGCGCCGCAGGACGACGATATCGACATCGCGGCCGGATCGGCCTACCTGTTCGACGTCTCCGACCCGACCAACCCCGTCGAACTCTTCAAACTCCTCCCAAGCGACGGTGCATCGGGAGACGAGTTCGGCATCTCCGTCGCCATCAGCGGAACAACCGCAATTGTCGGATCCCACTGGGACGACGACAGTGGATCCCGGTCTGGCTCGGCCTACCTGTTCGACGCAACGACGGGACAGCAGACCGCAAAGCTCGTGCCCGGTGACGGGGCAAGCGACGATCGCTTTGGGCACGCCGTCGCAATAAGTGGAACGATTGCCATCGTCGGGGCCTTTAACGATGATGACGACGAGGATGACTCTGGCTCGGCGTACATCTTCGATATCTCCGACCCGTCTAGCCCCGTCGAGATCGCGAAGTTCATGCCCAACGACGGCGATGCGAACGATGAGTTTGGCTTCTCCGTCGCCATGAGTGACGACATCGCGATCATCGGTGCGATTCTCGACAGGGAGAACGGCAACGACGCCGGGGCAGCTTATATCTTTGATCTATCTGACCCGGCAAACCCTCGCCAAGTCACCAAGCTCCTTCCCAACGATGGCGAGGAGATCCGGCTATTCGGATTCTCTGTCTCTATCAGTGGCTCCACCGCCGCCGTCGGACTCTACGCAGATGATACCGGACGGGGAGCGGCGTACCTCTTCGATGCCGAGACGGGAACTCAACTCGTCAAGCTCTTGGCTGATAACGGTGCGATCAATGATGTGTTTGGCATGTCTGTAGCCATCAGTGGTGCAACTGCGGTTGTTGGTGCCCAAGGAGACGATGACAACGGCAGCGACTCCGGTTCCGCATACATCTTCGATGCTGGCCCCTCATGCCCCGCCGACATCGATGGCGACGGCGACCTCGACGCCGAGGACTTCTTCGCGTATCTCGACCTGTTCGCCAGTGGCGACGACGGCGCGGACATCGACGGCGACGGCGACATCGACGCAGAGGACTTCTTCGCGTATCTGGATCTGTTCGCGGCGGGGTGCGATTGAACGGTCAATCCACCATCGAGTCCGCGCTCACCAGTTCCGCCGGTAGCCCAGGCGGATGCCAAGCTGAGAGAGATTGGCATGGCTAGAGCAGGTCCAAAGATGGCGTAGTCTTGGAGTAGCTGCTGCCAGATTCTTCGCTGCGGAGCAGCGGCGCGAACATGGCGAGTGGCGACAGCCCCACGTCACACGCGGAAGTCATACTCAGCCCCGGGCGGGGGGCGCGGGCCCCCCCGCCGGGGCGGTGGTGCCCCGGGTCACCCGCTAGGGGCGGTCGCCCCTCGCCATGATCGCAGCGCCACTCCGTGGCGTTCTGCATCGTGCATTCCGCTCCAATAGCGACGTTTCGGATATCGCGTGATTCCTGATCTCTACGCCGCTGCCTGTAGAACGCTACGGCGGCATTGAAACCGCTCTAGCACGCCGGAGGCTGTCTTGGCGTCCTGCTTGGCGCAGACTCCCGAGTTGGCGAATCTGATTCGGTCGTCGCTCGCCCTATCTGAGCCCATCCGCCGTGCCACCATGGCGATGGCCGGTCTGGGCGAGTCCGAAGCACTGGATGCACAATGTCCCGCGAATCCGGTTCGTTCTCATTCCTTCACTTCATCGGGCTGGGCCAAGCGGTAGCTGGTGCTGCGACCTCCGCCGGGGTTCTTCACGATAATCCCGCGCTCCAGAAGCTTGCGGATGTCACGAAGCGCCGTGTCGCTGGAGCACTTGGCGAGCTTGGCGTATTTCGATGTGGTCAGGTGTCCCTTGAAATCATCGAGCATCCGGTTGATGACGTTTCGCTGGCGGTCGTTGACCGGGCGCGGGTTGATCTTCTGCCAGAGCTTGGCCTTGTCGAGCACCCAGGCCAGCGACTCTTCGGCGTCGTCAAGCGTCCGGTCGAGGCAGTCGAGGAACCACGCGAGCCACGCGGTGATGTCGAGGCTGCTCCGCTGGGCGGATTCGAGCTGGAGGTAGTATTCCCTGCGCTGCGCCTCGATCCCCGACGACATGCTGTAGAAGCGGTCCATGGTCTGGTCGGCGCGCGACAGCGCCATGTCGGCGATCGCTCTGCCGATGCGCCCGTTGCCGTCGTCGAAGGGGTGGATGGTGACGAACCAGAGGTGCGCAATGCCCGATTTCAGGACCGGGTCGAGGGCTATCGCTGACTCAAACCAGCCGAGAAACCGGGCCATCTCGACATCTAGTCGCTCAGCCCCCGGGGCTTGGAAGTGCACCCTCTCCTTGCCGATGGCCCCCGAGACGACCTGCATCTCGTCCTTGCGCCAGTTCCCGACCGTGATCCGGCGCATGCCGCTCCGCCCGGTGGGAAAGAGCGCCGCGTGCCAGCCGAAGAGTCGCTCGCCGGTGAGCGGCCTGTCGTACTTGCGCGTCGCGTCGAGCATCATCTCGACAACGCCGTCAACGTCGCGCCCCGCCTTGGGCAAGCCCGCCACGTCGAGTCCGAGCTTGCGTGCGATCGACGAGCGGACCTCCTGCGGGTTGAGGTGCTCGCCCTCGATGGCCGAGGATTTGACGATCTCATCGGTAAGCACCGAGAGGCTCGCCTCGGTCCGCAGCTCGAATCCGAGAGCCTCCATCTTCCCCAGGTGCTTGCCCTGCTTGTGGCGCACGCCCGCCAGCGGCCCCGAGAGGGCCCGGCTGTCCCAGGTGAAATCCGGCCAGTCCGGCCGCTCGTAGATGTAGGCCATATTCGCCGCACCTCTTGCGGCGATTATATCGGCTATTCGCCGCATTGGCAAGTATTCACCGCATGTCATGCGGTGAATGTGCCGTCTATTCGCCGCAAGTGACCGTTATCAGCCCTATAGAGCGATAGACGGGCCTCCCATCGCTCACCGCATGAACCCGAACTCAATCATCGCCTCGCCTGGCAAAGAGCCGTGGACTGTTCACTTGGGCGATAAAGAGACGAGTTGCCCGGTTGGCCTGACCAGTTGCCCTCGTCGCGACCTGAATCGTGCTCTTCAAGAAGCCCCGCACAAGACCTTGCCCCGCGACCCTACAGCGCCTGTCACGTCGGGCGAGGTCTCAGCGAGATCGGAGAGTCTCGTTCGAGTTCCTGACGCAAGCCCCGGCGCTATCCTCGGGGGCTCGGAGAGGTGGCAGAGCGGTTGAATGCGCCGGTCTCGAAAACCGGTATGGCCTTAGGGTCATCGGGGGTTCGAATCCCCCCCTCTCCGCTTTGTAGCACCAGGTGCGATCGTGTCGCACGCGGCAACCGATTCCGGGGCGGTAACTCAACTGGTAGAGTGCCAGCTTTGCAAGCTGGAAGTTGACGGTTCGAGTCCGTTCCGCTCCATTTCGTTGTTGACTCGCGAATCCTGGGGGTTCGTCCAACCGTGAGGCGTCAAAGCTCGCCCTCAAGACGCTCAATAATGTGCTCTTCGGTGCCGACGTCAATCATCGTCGCGATCGTCCGCACAATGAGCGACTCGGCACTTTGCGACTCACCGCGCGATCGCATCACTCGTGCACGAACGATGGCGGCGTCGGCGATCAGGCCCGAGTAACGACCCGGCTCTTGATCCTCCAGCACCGCCGCGGCGAGCGCCTCGGCCTCCTCGATGTCGCCGGTCCGCACCAAGATCTCCGCCAGATGGATCGCCGTCAACGCGATGATCGGATGACCGCTCGACCAGATTAGTTGCCGGTCCGCTCGCGGGCTTCAGTGACCCGTGGTTCGTCGAGGCTTGGCGCAGATCGCCCGACCAGAAACCTGTCCGATCGCTCGTGAGCCCGCAGCAGGGTCTGAACCGCTTTGCGCAGCGGCACGTCGTCCGACACCAGTCCGTCCAGCACGCTGTCGCGAGTATCCGGGCCGACCTCCAAGACCTCGCAAAACACGGACTTGGCCCGCGCCCAATCGACCGCAACGCCACCCTCGCTCCTATTCATTGCAGACCGTCCCCATCGGGTTGGAACTGGTCGCGAAGCCAGGCCCGGGCAAACTCCCAGTCTCGTTTCACGGTACGAGCCGAGACCCCCAGCATCTCCGCAACCGCCTCGATCTCCTGCCCGCCAAAGAACCGCAACCGCACAACCTCCGATGCTCGTTGGTCCACCGTAGCAAGGCGCGAAATCGCGTCGTCGAGGGACAGGAAGTCTGCAGGATCCATCGATTCGGCGGCGGCGACCGCGTCCACTCCGATTGTCGATGACCTCTTGCCCCCGCCCCGCTTCTGCGATTTCTTGGCCCGGGCGTGGTCGATCAGCACACGTCGCATCGCGGTCGCGGCGGCCGAGAAGAACGCCGCGCGGTTCTGCCACCCGGGCGTCATCACCTCGCCCGACGCCCGAAAGAGCCTCATGAAGGTCTCATTCACAAGCCCCGTCGCGCCCAACGTGTGGTCCGACCGCTCACCCCGCATCTTCGACTGGGCCATGACGTGAAGCTCGGCGTACAGAATGGCCACCAGCCGCTCGTGGGCATCGTCATCCCCTTGCCTGGAGTGTGATAACAGCCTGGTGATCTCGCCGGCTTCCATCGAGCCCTCCGAAAGGCTTGCTGCGGGTGATTATCCCAGTGTATCCGCGAACCACCTCACGCCCATTCTTGTCGGGCCGCGCCGGGCGGCTCCCCATGGACCTACGCCCAGTTGTGAAAAAAAACCTGGTCGGGCGTGTCCCTTGTCATGCCGCGCTTCCGCTTGAGGTGGCGGACGAGCATTGCCGCTCGTTCCAAAGCGCCGGAAACCGAGGGCCGGAGTGAAGCCTCGCCGGACGCAGCACCCAAACAACTTCCCTGAAGGAATGGAGCTCACCATGACACGCAACACGGTCCTCGCAT
>CBDVAM010000104.1:0-12143 GCA_965371965.1 uncultured Phycisphaerales bacterium | reverse complement strand
CGATGCGCTAGAGCTGATCGATCGGTTCGGCACGCGTTCGTTCGACTACGTGCACGCGGGGTTGTTCTTGCACCACCTGACGGACATCCGGGTGCAGACCATGCTGCGGATCATGGAGCGTCTGGCGAGGCGTGGGGTCATCTGGAACGATCTCATCCGCTCGCCGATCGCGCGGGCGGGAATCTTCGTGCTCACCCTCGGGCGGAGCAAGATCATCCGCCACGATGCGCGGGTGAGCGTCGCGGCGGGATTCACCAGGAGCGAGGCCCTGAACTTTGCACGCCGGTCGTGGGAGCACAAGCCGGTGATTCACACGAGCATGCTCTCCCAGAGGTTTACGGTGATGTGCGAGAAGCAGGTGGTGTGAGCGATCGCTCTCAGGATACAGGCTGAGAAAAGAGGCTGGACGTGCCATCGAGCATCTGGGCGACGCCGGCGTGGGCGGTCTTGTGGGCGAGGGACATGCCGTGGCCGGTGAAGCCGCCGCAGAACCAGGCGCGCTTGCCAAGGGCGGGTATCGGCGTGATGACCGGAAGCGCGTTTGCGGTGAAGCCCATGGTGCCCGCCCAGCGGGTGATCACCGGGTAGCGCTTCTCGAGGATGCGGGCGGCGAAGGTCTCGATCGCTCCTTGCACATTGTCGGTTGTGTGGTCTGCTACACCGATTTCCTCGTCGGCGAAGATCCCTCGGCAGCCGCCGACGATGATGACGCCGTTGCCCGCTTCGCGGATGTACTCGTGCCCGTGGTTGATGTAGTAGGCATGGTCGAGGCGGACGCCGGGGGCATCCAGCGCGAGCATCTGGCCTCGGCGGGGCGTGATCTGGCCCGCGAGGGAAGGGACGAGCGAACCGGCGTAGGCGTTGGTGCAGATGAGCACCTTCTCGGCGCGAAACTCACCGGCGTTGGAGCCGATTCGGATGCTTGAGCCATCCAGATCAAGACCCATGACATCGACGCCCTGTCGGACCTTGGCGAAGACCGGTTCGGCGAGCCAGCGGATCAGTTCGGCGGGGTTGCAGACCGCGTCGCTGGGATTGACAAGCCCGGCGAGGGCCAGGCCACTCTGCCAGGCTGAATCGCTGCCGCCGGTCAGCCATTGGACGCCGAAGCCGTCCTCAATGAGCATGTCGCGTGATTGTTCGAGTTCTTCGGCCTCCGACTGGTCGATTGCGAGCAGGCACGAGGATCTTGGCTGGTATGAGTTGAGCCGCTCGATCCCGGCGTCGCGCAGCAGGGAGAGACTCTGCTCGGCCCATCTCCAGAGCGCCGCGGCGGTGTCACGCCCAAAGTCCCGGCATGCGCCGGCGTAGTTGTCCGCCGCGCCGCGCATGAGAAATCCGGCGTTGCGGGTGCTCGCGCCGCAGCCGATCGTGCCCCGTTCGAGAACGAGATGGTCGATGTCGCGCCGGGCGAGCTCTCGGCTCGCGCTGAGCCCGGCGATGCCGGCACCGATGACGATCACGTCGTAGACATGCGAGTCCGTGTGCCAATAGATGGTCGTCGCCATCGGCGGATGATACCGCCTCCTAGCGTGCGCCCTTGATGCGCCCGACGAGGGTCTGGGCCTTGACCTCCACGCCCTTGAGGATGCTGGAGAGGGCCTCGCGGTTGGGGGCGTAGTTGAGGGCGGTCTGCAGGTCAACGGCCTCTTTTTCCACGAGGCTGGCGAGGGATTGGGTGAAGCTGTGCATGCCCTCGCCGCCGCTGCTGGCGATGATCGAGGGCAGGTCGGCGTCCTCGGCGTCGCGGATCTTCTCCTTGACGACGCTGTTGACGATCAGGACCTCGGTCGCGGGGACGACGCCGGTTTCGTAGCTCTTCAGGGCCGGCAGCAGGCGCTGGGCGCAGATGGCCCGCAGGCTGTTGGCCATGCTCGATCGCAAGAAGTCGCGCTCTTCAGGGGGGAAGAACTCGAGCAGGCGACCGAAACTCTGCATCGTGTCGGCGGTGTGGAGGGTGGCGAAGACCAGGTGCCCGGTCTCGGCGGCCTGGATCGACGCGAGGATCGTCTCGTGGTCGCGCATCTCGCCGATGAAAATGACGTCGGGATCCTGGCGGACGACCGAGCGCATGGCGGTGGGGAAGTCCGGGACGTCGATGCCGACCTCGCGCTGGGAGATGATCGCCTGCTTGGGGATGAAGCGATACTCGATGGGGTCCTCGATCGCGATGATGTTCACGCCCCGGTTCTCGTTGACGTGGTCGATCATGGCGGCAAGGGTGGTGCTCTTGCCGCAGCCGGTGACGCCACAGATGATGATCATGCCCTCGTGGGTTTTTTCGGTGAGTTCGCGGTAGACCGGGGGCAGCTGGAGCTGCTCGAAGTCGGGGATCTCGGCCTTGACACGCCGGATGGCGGCGTGGGTGTGGTTGCCCGAGCGGAACATGTTGATGCGGAAGCGGTCGCCGTCGGGCGTGTGGTGGGCGAAGTCAACGGCCCCGATCTCGATGTAGCGTGCCCTCAGCGCCTCGGTGAGAATCGGATCCAGCAGGTGGTCGGCCTCATCCTCGGTCAACGCCGGGGATTCGATCGCCCGCAGCATGCCGTTGACGCGATAGACTGGTGGCGCGCCAACCTTGATGTGCAGGTCCGAGGCGTCGAGGCGCCCCATGGAGTCGAGCAGACGCTGGATCGTCACGGTTCCTTCGATCATGGTGGCCCCTCACATGGCGAATGCCGGGTCCGAGCCCGGCTCTGCCGTCTGTATTGTGACAGAACTTGGCTTGCCGCACAAGTCGGGACACTGAGGCGGGCGGATCAGCTTGCGGGGACGATGAGGGCGATAGCGATGTCGTTGACGTTGGTTCCGGTGGGGCCGGTGCGGATGAGGGCGTTGGCGGCGTCGAGAGCCGTATGGCTGTCGTGGTTTGCGAGCGCTTGGGTCGGGTCGATGCCCGCCGCTCGGATCGCGTTTGCCGTCTTGGCGGTGACGATGGCCCCGGCGGCGTCCGTGGGGCCGTCGATGCCGTCGGTTGCAAAGCTCAGGAGCGTGATGCTGTCGGTTCCCTCGAGTTCGATCGCGCCGGCCAGGGCGACCTCCTGGTTTCGTCCGCCGAGACCAGTGGCATTCTCGACATTGACGGTGGTCTCGCCGCCGACGATGATGGCCGCGGGGTCGTCGGCGTGGTCCTTCTTGTACTCGATCGCCTTGCGTGCAAGGTATCGTCCAAGATCGCACGCGGACCCCGTGTGGGAGTATTCGATCTCGATTGTTGCATAGCCGAGACGATTCGCCTCCGCCGCCGCGGCGTCGACAACAACCCGATTGGACGCGATGATCCGTGACGTTACATGCGAGAAGCACGGATCGGCGGGCTTGGGGGTTTCGGGAATCTCGCCCCGGACGCCGCGCAGGAGATGGTCACGAATCGACGGAGCCAGATCGGTTGCGCCGCAGCGATCCAGTACGCCGAGTGCGTCGGTATAGGTCGATTCGTCGGGCGCGAACGGGCCGGAGGAGATGGTGTCGAGGCGGTCGCCGATGACATCGGAGATGACCAGGCAGTGGATGGTTGCCGGGGATGCGAGTCTCGCGAGGTTGCCGCCATTGAGGCGCTCGCAGTGCTTGCGCACGGCGTTGAGTTCGTTGATGGTTGCGCCGGCGCGGAACAGGGCGTTGGTGATCGTGCGTAAGTCGTGAAGGGTGATGCCGTTGGCGGGTGAGCAGAGGTGGGCCGAGCCGCCGCCGGAGATCAGAGCGAGCAAGCTGTCACTCTCGTCGAGTTCGCGCATGAATGCCTCGACGCGAACCGAGGCGTCCTGGTTGCGAGCGGTTGGCAGCGGATGGTCTGCGGGGAAAACCTCGATATGTTCTGGGAGATTCGCGTCCTCGGCGTGCTCGGGGACGCCGGTGATGACGCCGCGGGTGATGTCACAACGCTCGATCGCGGCCCGGGCCATGGCGATGGAGGCCTTACCGGTGGCGAAGAGAGTGGTGGACTGGACCGGCTCTTCAGCGAGTGCCCGCGCGACAGCGGCTGCGGGGTCGGCGGCAGCGAGGACCGCATCGAGGATGGCACCGGTGTGCGGTTTCATCGGGACATTGTTGTCGGGCACGTCCAGACGAGCCCGACGCGCGAGCGAGGGATTGTTGCTCCTTGCACTGGCGTTCTATGCAACTCAGAACACAAGCAGCGCCAGCGCGATCCACGCCGCCGCAAACAGCATCACCACCGCCGTGAATCCCACGATGTCGCGAGCCTTGACACCCGTGATCGCCAGCAGCGGCAACGCCCAGAACGGTTGGAGCATGTTGGTGAGCTGATCGCCGTAGGCGACGGCCATGACCATCTTACCCGGGCTGACCCCGACGGCGGCCCCCGCCTCAAGGGCGATAGGACCCTGGATGCCCCATTGGCCGCCGCCGGAGGGGACGAAGAAGTTGACGATGCCCGCCGACAGGAACGTGAGGATGGGCACGCCGGTTTCACCACCCTTCGCGAGCGCCTCCGAGAGCGCCTGGATCAGGCCGCTGGCGCTGAGCATGGCCATTATGCCCGCGTAGAGGGGGAACTGGATGATGATGCCGGCGCAGCCCCGGGCGGCGTCTTCCACCGCGCGTCCATACGAGGCGAGCGAGCCGTGGAGGACGAGGCCGAGGGCGAGCATGGCGGTGTTGACCTCGTTGAGGCCCAGGCTTTGCAGGCCTTTCTTCTGACCGAATCGCACGAACGCCAACGCCAGGGCCATCGCGAGCAACCAGGCGAGCCAGGGCGTGCGCTCGAGCCACTCGGGTACGGTCGTGGGTTTCTCGCTTTGCTCACAGACAGGCTCGGCGACATCGAAGGTGTCGAACGGGACGAGTTGCGATTCGTCCCTCGGCGTCAGCAGCCAGAGGACCGTGGGAATCAGCACCAGCAGGCCGAGCGAGACCATGAGATTCATCGGGCTGAAGAGTGTGTCGGCGAGGCTGATTCCGTCGCCGATATGGACCAGTGAGGCTTCGGGGAGGACTTTCGCGGCTTCCTTGTGTGTTGTGGAAGTCAACGGCGCGGACCCGCTCAAGCCCCCATGCCAGACCAGCAGGCCCATGTATCCCGCGGCGACAAGCAGCGGATAGTGCGCCTTGACCCCCCGGCGTGCGAGGCTCCGCCCGACCTCGCGCGCCAGCAGCGCCCCGACGACAAGCCCAAGGCCCCAGTTGATAAGGCCCGTGAGCGCCGCGATGAGGCCGACCATCGCCGCGGCCTGAGGCCCCGAGCGGGGGAGGTTGGCCAAGCGGACGATCGCGCGGGCCACGGGGCGGCTCGCGGCGAGGGCATGCCCGGTCACGAGGATCAGGCACATCTGCATGCTGAAACCGAGGAACTTCCACATCCCTTTGTCTGCGCGCCAGGCGTCCAGCAGGCCACCCGGTGACAGCGGGCTGTCTGACTCTGGACGCGTTGTGCTGTAGATGAGGGCCGCGATGGCGCTCACGATGGTGAGCAGGACAGCCAGCACGAAGGGGTCCGGGGCGGCCTTGCGGAAGAACGCGCTGAATCGAAGGCCGAGGCGGCTGATCATGGACAGAATGTAGCGGAAGACGCGACCGGGCGGCGAAGCGACGCCCATGGATCCCGCGAAGCCGCGATGGAGGGGTGGAACGTGGTGGGTCGGTGTTCGGCTACTTGCGGAGTTTGCCAAGTCGCTCTACGGCCTTCTCCATCGTCTCCATCTTCTTGCAGAACGCGAAGCGAACAAGGTGGCGGCCCAGTTCCTTGTGTTCGTAAAAAGCCGTGGGGGGGATCGCGGCGACGCCGACCTCGGTCGTCAGATGCCTGCAGAACGCGACGTCGTCCTCGAAGCCGAACGCGGAATGGTCGGCCATCATGAAGTAGGTGCCCGCGGGGACGCTCACGCCGAAGCCGATATCTGTCAGAGCCTCGCCGAGGTAGTCGCGGGTCTTGCGATAGTGCGCGACCAGCTCGCCGATGTAGTCATCGCCATGGCGGATGGCCTCGGCGGCGGCGTGTTGCAGGGGCGTCGCGACGGCGTAGGTGAGGAACTGGTGGGCCGCGCGCACCCCTGCGGTGAGTTCGGGCGATCCGATGGCCCAGCCGATCTTCCAGCCGGTGAAACTGAAGGCTTTGCCGAGGCTGGAGAGAGTCAGCGTTCGCTCGCTCATCCCGTCGAGGGTCGCCAGGCGGACGTGCGGCAGGGCCTCGTCAAACACGAGATACTCGTACACCTCGTCGCAGATGGCGATCACGTCGTGCTCGATGCACAGCGAGGCGATCAGCTCGAGTTCCTGGCGCGTGAAGACCTTGCCCGTCGGGTTGTGGGGCGTGTTGACAAGAATCGCCCGCGTCCGATCGGTGAACGCTCGGCGCAGCTCGGACTCATCAAACGTGAACGGAGAGTTCGGCGGGGCGTCCGGACCCGGCGCACGCAGTCCGACATACCGAGGAGTCGCCCCGGCCATCGCGACGCAGGCTCGGTAGCTGTCGTAATAGGGCTCAAAGAGGATGACCTCGTCGGAGGGATTCATGATCCCCAGAAAGCTCGCGGCCAGCGCCTCGGTGCAGCCGGCGGTCACGGTGATTTGTGACGCGCTATCGATCTCGACGCCGGTATCGCGTTGCCAGCGCTGCGAGAGTGCGCCTGTGAGTTCGGGCACGCCGCCCATCGGGGCGTATTGGTTGTGCCCGTCTGCCATGGCCTTGGCCGCGGCGTCCTTGACGAACTGAGGCCCGTCAACATCCGGGAATCCCTGCGAGAGATTGATCGCGCCGGACTCGTTGGCCAGACGGGTCATCTCCGCGAAGATGGTCGTGCCGAAGGGTCTAAATCGCTCGGCGATCCGTGTGGAACTCTGGTCGGCCATGCGGGCAGCGTAGCGAGGCGGGTCGAGAGAGGGGCCACAGCCTCAGCCGGTCGGGGCTATCGAACATGGCGAGCTCAGCAGCCACGAAGTGCGGGGAGGTAGAGACAGGTCCGATCCCCGGACTCGGAATATCCTCTGACGAGACTCTTGAAGTCGAGCCTTTGAACAGGAGGGGCCCATGTTCATCCATGCCACCATGACAGCGTGCGTTCTGGTTGTGCTCGCCTTGACGAGCCCGCGGGCCATTCCCGCCCAGAACGCCTCGCAGCCGGTGATCGTTCGTGAGGGTCATCAGCCCGAGGATCCCCAGATGGCGCTCGCCGACGCTCGCGTCCTGGTGTTCACCCGGACCGAGGGATTCCGCCACGGGTCGATCGAGGCCGGCGTGCGGATGTTCAAGCGTGTTGGCGAGGAGCTGCGATTCGAGGTGGTCCAGTCCGAGGACCCGGCCCTGTTCACCAGCGATGGGCTGAGCGGTTTCGACGCCGTCGTCTTCTTGAGCACCACCGGCGATGTTCTAGACGATGACCAGCAAGTCGCGTTCGAGGCCTACATCCGAGCAGGCGGCGGCTACCTCGGCATCCACGCCGCCAGCGACACCGAGTACGACTGGGAGTTCTACGGCGAGCTCGTCGGCGCATACTTCGCGGGCCATCCAAGCGTGCAAGAGGCGACGGTTCAGGTCAAGGACACGGACCATCCCGCGACCAGGCACCTGCCATCGACCTGGATCCGCACGGACGAGTGGTACAACTTCAGGGCGCCTCCCAAGGGCGTCCATGTGCTGATGGCACTGGATACTGCAAGCTATGAGGGGAGCACGATGGGCGACTCTCATCCGATCGCATGGTCCCGAGAGATGGGCAAGGGGCGATCGCTGTATACCGGTGGCGGGCACACCGACGAGTCGTTCCAAGAGCCGGAGTTTCGCGAGCACCTCATCGGATCGCTGCTGTGGATCACCCGGCGCGATGGCGCGGACGAACAGCCCGTGCCCTCGGATCCCTCATGACCGACGTGCTGCTCGGTATCGACATCGGCACCAGCGCCACCAAGGCCATCGCGATCGATCTGGACGGGCGCGTCGTGGCGAGTGCGTCCGGCGAGTATCCTCTGCACTCGGCGCGTCCAGGATGGTCCGAGCAGGACCCCCAGGATTGGTGGACCGCGACGGCGAACTCGATTACGTCGATCGTGCGCTCAAACCCCGAACTGCGCGTCCGGGCCATCGGCTTCAGCGGGCAGATGCACGGCTCGGTCCTGATCGACAAGAAGACACTCGATGGTGCCGGCGAGCAATCGGGCACCCTCGGGCGTTCCATCCTTTGGAATGACCAGCGGACCGGCGAACAATGCGCCCGGATAGAAGACACGGTCGGTGGTCGGCGAGCCCTCGTCGAACGCGTCGGCAACGCTGCCCTAACCGGATTCACTCTCCCCAAGCTCCTCTGGATCCAGGAGCATGAGCCGGACCAATGGGCCTCGGTGGCAAAGCTGCTGCTCCCCAAGGACTACGTGAGATTCCGTCTCACGGGCGAGGCCGCGACCGATGTGGGCGACGCTTCGGGGACATTGCTGCTCGATGTGGATCGGCGAGCGTGGTCCGATGATCTGCCCGAGCGATTCGCGATCGCAGGCGACATCTTGCCGCGGGTCCAAGAGTCATGCGCTCTGGCGGGCGAGATATCGTCCTGGGCCGAAGGTCAGACCGGTGTCGCACGAGGGACGCCCGTCGTCTGCGGCTCGGGCGACAACATGGCTGGTGCCGCGGGTGCGGGGATCGTGCGGGAAGGGCTGGTCCTTGCGACGCTCGGGACAAGCGGCGTGATATACGCACACACGCTTGCGCCTCGCAAGGACTTGGACGAGCAGACGCCCGGGCGGCTTCACGCCATGTGCGCCGCTGACGGGACATCCGAGACCCGCGGGGGTTGGTGCGTGACCGGGTGCATGCTCAGTGCCGCGGGTTGTCTGCAATGGGCGCACGATCGGTTGTTCCCAAGCGCGTCGTATGACGAACTCTTCGGCGACGCCGGCGAGATTGCCCCGGGCGCCGGCGGACTGCTCTTTCTTCCCTATCTCACCGGCGAACGATGTCCATACCCAGACCCCAATGCGAGGGGCGGTTGGATCGGCCTGACCAGCCGCCACACGCGCGGGCACCTCATCCGGGCCATCCTTGAGGGCGTGACATTCGCCATGGGCCAGATCCTCGATCTCCAGAGATCCATCGGCGTGCGCACGGATCGCGTCCGTCTGGGTGGCGGCGGGGCGAAAAGCGAACTCTGGCGTCAGATCCAGGCGGATGTCTACGGCGTGCCGGTCGAGACGCCCGAGGGCGACGAGGGGCCGGCGTTTGGGGCGGCACTGATGGCGGGCGTGGGCGCCGGGGTCTGGTCGAGCCTCGCGGAGGCCTGCGATGCGACGATTCGTGTGCGAGAGACCCGCGAGCCGGGGGATGCGGCGCAATACGACCAAGTCCGCGCGGCGTACGCTGGGTTGTACGAGCCCCTGCGGGATTCGTTTGCGAGCCTCACAGCGATCGACGGCTCGCACGGGAGGTGATTCATGGCGCTGGCGGATCTACGCGAACAGGCAACCAGGCGGACGCCCGAGCAGATGGTCGCACATCTGTCGAAGTTCGAGCTGGACCTCAAGTTCAGCGCGGGGATCTGGTTTTTCACGCCGCCGGCGAGCCGGTTTCATGACCGGTACGCGGACGAGGTTTCGATCGAGGCGAGGTTGGAGATTGCCGCGACCCTGAAGGACGCCGGGCTCTCGGCGCTCGAGGCGCACTACCCCAATGAGATCAACGAGGAGAACGCCGAGATGTGGCGTGCGTTCTCGCGCGATACCGGGATTCGCCTGCTGACGATCATCCCGCTGCTGTTCTGGGATCGAGAGTTTGAGTTCGGGTCGCTCTCGAATCCGGATCCGGCGGTGCGTCAGACCGCGATCGAGCGGACAAAGCGGGCGTTCGCGCTCAATCTTGAGTTTGACACCGAGTTCTCGGTGATCTGGCCTGGCATCGACGGCTACGAGAATCCCTTCGGGCATGATTTTCTGGCGTTTCGCGATCGCTTTGTGGATGGGCTTGTCGAGGCGATGGATGATCAGCCCGGCGTGCGGGTGGCGTTCGAGCCCAAGCCGTATGAGCCGCGCGGCAGGATTCTCTTCGGCACGACGCCCGAGGGTGTGCTGCTGGGGCGGCTGGTCGAGGAGCGTCTGTCGTCGGACGAGAACCGGCGATTGCTCAAAGGGGGTCACACGCTCATGTGCATGAATCCCGAGGTCGGGCATGTGCTGATGGGCTTTGAAGACCTCGCGTACGCGCTGAGTTGGCCGCTGAGCGAGGGGCGTCTGGCGCACACGCACTGGAACAGCCAGCCGCTGGGCAACTATGACCAGGACTTGAATGTGGGCGTGGTCAGCCCCGAGCAGTGCGAGGCGGGGCTGTATGCACTCAAGATGCACGGGTACGCCGGCTATTTCGGGATCGACGTGAATCCCGAGCGGATGCCGGTGGATGTGGCGTTGCGGATCAACTTCGACGCTCTGCGGGCGGCGAACGATCGGATCAACAACTTGGACCATGGGTCGGTTGTTGAGGCACTCGCGCATCCTGCCAAGCATCGGGGCTGGCTGGAGGCGTATCTGATCAGGGCGCGGGCGTCACGGGCAGACAAACTCCCACCGTTGAAGGGGTTGGTGTGACGATTCGAGTCGCGGTATTGGGTGCGAGCGGGTACACGGCGCGGGAGCTGTTTCGGTTGCTGCTGTCGCATCCGCAGGCGGATGTCGTGCTGGCGACGAGCCGGACGCCGGATGGGCAGACCGTGGGCGACGTGCATCCGTCGCTGCGCGGGCGCGTGGAGTTGGCGTTGAGTGACCCGTCTGCGGAGGAGATCGCGTCGGCGGCCGATGTGGCGTTCTGCTGTTTGCCGCATGGGGCGAGTGCCGCGATCGTGCGCGGGCTCGTGGATCTTGGTGTCAAGGTTATTGATTTGAGCGCGGACTATCGCCTGGGCGATGCGGAGACCTACAAGCGTTGGTATGGGGTCGAGCACCCCGACGGTGCGGCGCTGGGAAGGGTGGCCTATGGACTGCCCGAGATGCTGCGAGAGGAGATTCGTGGTGCCGCGCTGGTGGCGAACCCAGGGTGTTACCCGACGGCCGCGATCTTGGCCCTTGCGCCGCTGCTGCGTGCGGGGCTGATCGAGCGAGATGGGATCGTTATCGACGCCAAGAGTGGGATCTCCGGTGCGGGAAGAACTCTCAGCGTTGCGGCCCACTATGTTGAGGCCAATGAGAGTGTGACGCCGTACAAGATCGGCGTGCATCGGCACACGCCGGAGATAGAGCGGATCTTGGGCATGGTGACGGGTGAGGCGAGTGGGGTGGGCGTGGTGTTTACGCCGCACCTGGTGCCGATGGATCGCGGGCTGTGCGCGACGTGCTACGGGCGGGCGACGGGCGCACACGATGATGCGGCGATCAAGGAAACGCTGTTGGCTGCCTACGAGCATGAGCCGTTTGTGCGGGTGGTCGATGCGCCGAGCACCGGACATGTCGTTGGGACGAACTTCTGCGATGTTTCGGCAACGCGGGTCGGTTCAACGATCGTTGCGATCGGTGTGATCGACAATCTGGTCAAGGGCGCATCGGGCGCGGCGGTGCAGAACATGAATCTGATGTTGGGGTTGGATGAGACGATGGGGTTGTGTTGCTAGAGCGAGTGCGATCAACGTGTAGCGTCTCGATGCGAGCGGCACGACCACAGGCCTGACCGTGAGGGAGGGCGCCTACCAGTTCTTCTCACTCTTCCAACGCTCCATCTCTGAACCGACTAACACGCATGGAAAGCCTCAGTTGCACAGGTGGTACGAGGCTTGGAAGGAGAGGTAGGCGCCCTCCCTCACGGTCGGGCCTGCGATGTACCCATCGAACGCCCGCTACACGATTGTTGATACCGCTCTAGCGCGTCGTATTACATGCAGGAATGGACCTGAATCGATAGAAGGCTCTCTCGTAGAGTGGGGGTGGGTTCGAGTCCTTGCGATTGGAACGCCAGCCATCCGGGGGAGGTCGGTAGCGGGGCACGCGTGCGTGGCCCGCCACCGACCATGGCTTCGCATGGTCGGTGTTTCATTGCAAGGGCATGATCAGGAGCACCAACCGCTCAGAGCAGCGGTTGGTGGCACGGGTGGCACCGGGGTTTGGTCAGGCGAGGCGTTTGGACGCCATTCGATCGCGCGAGGGCAGATGGACGTCCCATGCCAGCCCCAGTCGCTTGAGCGTGACGATAACGATATAGCTGAGGTCGAACTGCCACCAGC
>CBDVAM010000103.1:0-12288 GCA_965371965.1 uncultured Phycisphaerales bacterium | reverse complement strand
GAACACCCGGGTCGTCCTCGTGCGCTCCGTAGAGCCCGCGCAGTTCTTCCAGCAGCCCGTCCCGACGCGACAGGTCGTCCTCATCCTTCGCGTGATTCAGCGTGTTGAACAGCACCATGGCCACCAGCACAATCGCGCCCTCCACACCCTCGATGATCCGAGCCGAGTCGCGAGCCAAGAGTTTGGTGTCCTCCAAACCCAGTGGGTTCCCAAGCAACGTACTTGCCAAGCGAGGAATCAGCCGCAAATTGATATCCAGGTCCAATCTGTCCCCAGGCTCACGAATCGCGAGCAGCGCTGCGACGTATGGCAACTCCTCCACATGGGCCTTACGAACCCTCGAAGACAGCGACCCAAGCATCTCGATGAGAACCTGCCTCACTCGTACCCGAAGATCCGGCACACTCTCCTGCTCGGACTCACGCAACAGGAACCGACGCACCGACTCATACGCCGTCGTGTGCCCGAATCGCGGAGATTCGCCCTGCGTTGTCTCAACAATGCGCCTCGATTCAAGCTCGCCGACCAGCGCATCGCAACTCTCGCCGCCCACAACGTCTCGATACGCCCGCCACATCTCCACGCTCGTGATCTCAGGAAGCAGCGCAAGCCGGACCGCCGCGTCGTACGCCTCCGGGCTCTCCTCAAGCGTGCGCAACAGTATGTCGCAGAGCCCCTGATACCGCCCATCCATCGCACTCGCGCCGAGCGACTCCAACTCCTCGACAGTCGTCGGCGCTCCCTTCACCCACCACTTGATCACATTCGGCGTCCGAGCTTGTTCGAGCACCCAATCCCGCTCGGCCTCATCCACAGCCGGCGCCTTCTCGCGAAGAAACCCGAGCAGCCGATCCTGCTCGTCCAAATCCGACAAATCGAGGAGCCCGAGCGCCCGACAATCCGCCGTCGGATAGGAAGTCTTCATCCCGTTCGCAAATCGCACCTCCTCTGCGTGTGCCGGCCGATCCCGAATCGCCAAGGCGATGTGCAGCCCCTCTGCCCACTCATCAGAGTTCTTGAGCATCTTCTCGATCGAGCCGCGGTCACTTTCCCGCTGCAAGCCTTGCTCCCACGCATCCATCACAAGCAAGATCCGCTTCTGCGAAACCTTCGAGAGCACGCCGACCAGGTCGCGCGCGTCGTCATAGGTGATCGGGGTCAAAAACTGCCCGCCCGTCCGTAGATCCTTGTTTGCCTCATGGAGCTGGCTGAAGGTTTCTTTCACGAGACCGCCGACGCTCTTCTTCCCGAGCTTCACCACGTCCCCGATCATCTTGCCGACACCAACACCGACCTTGCCAACCAGAGTTCCCTTGTGCCGCTCGATCAGGCTCACCGCCTGCTCGCGCATCGACGCGTCGTCGAGCCACCGCTCGTACAGATCCACGATCACCTCGCGCAGCAGATCATTCTGGCTCCCAGAGCTCTCGACATATCCCACCAGCCAATCGTCCCGAGCACATTCCGCGGCGAGGTTTCGCACAACCCACGTCTTGCCCATCATCGGCGGCGCCATCAGAAACGTCACGCCCTGAGACTCAACGCGCCGGCGCAAGTCCTCTAGATCGCCCTTGCGACCAAAGCACGGCAAGTGTGGTGGAATCTCACGGCTCATCAATCCGCTCCAACCGCAGTATCACCAACCTAAGAACCCTCGATTCAACTGTACGCCGTTGGCCTCTCGCGTAACACATACCCGATTGATCGTCATCGGAAAGAGGGGGTGCGGGGGACACCTCCCCAGCATCAGCGCCCTCGTCCCCGCCCAGCTCAGAGCTGATCGCCGTGCAACTCAGCCACGGATCCGCCTCAGATGAGCCCGCGCCGACGTCCACAACTCATCTGCGCGAGAAATATCGCGCACACAACCGTCCCTGCGCCCACGTTTAGTGACCCTCCACCCCATCCAACTGGACCCCACACGCCGAGCGCAAACAATTGCCCCATGCTCGAAGACACAATGTTCAATGCCACCGCCGCCAACACCCGCAGCCCAATGCCCTCTCCCGACCCTCTACCCCCGACCCCCGACCCAAGGCTCGCAGAGCCTTCCCCATTGCCTATTGCCCATCGCCCATTGCCTTCCCCATCCGACCCCTCCCTCCTCCTCCGCGAACTGCTCGACCCCGACCTCTCCCCCCTCGACCTCTGCGACCACCACAACCTCACGCTCGAACAACTCGAGGCCTGGATGAACTCTTCCAAGGTCGCCGCCGCTCTCGACTCCCTCACCCGCATCGAACGCCGTCGCCAACAACTCATCACCCAGCGAGCGCACACCACAGCGATCGCGCACCTCGAACGCCTCGCGGCACCCCAGCCCGACCTCAGTCAATCACAACAACTCCGCGCTAACGAGACCGCGCGCAAGGCCATCAGCACCCTGCTTCGCCTACCTCGACCCCCGACCCTCGACCCCCGACCCTCGGCCTCCGACCCCAAACCCCAGCCCCATAGAGCCCCAAAAAAGGAAGCGCGCCCCACGAACCTCGCGGAGCGCGCTCCGAGCAAGAGCAAGTCCCTGCAACCTCTCCTCGCAGACCGATCGCCGCACGCTCACGCCGCGCTCCCAGCCCGCCTCTCGTTCTCGAACCCTCTTTCCTCTACACGCCAGTGTCACGATTCGCTCGCGCGATGCAAGGCCCAATCGCCGGATACAAGCAGAAAACACCCCCGCGCGCCGCGCCTCCCTCCGATAATCAGTAGACTCCGATCTCGACAGACGACACGGGGGCGGGAAGAACGAGATCGTTCGATGCGCCATTCTCTCGCACTCTGGTCACTCGCGCCCTCGAACGCGTCTACCTCGCCATGCACATCTACAAGGAGGGCTACGAGCCCGAGGTCGGCAACGAACGCCTCGCCCTCGCCGAGCTGCTCAATCGCGGGCATGACTTCGTCTATGAAGGCCCCGACGTCTGGTCGCTGACGCTCTCCAAGCACCCCGAGGCGTTCACCGAGGACCGCCTGCACCCCAACGAGATGGGCATGAAGATCATGGCCGAGGCCTGGTACCGAGTGCTCGCCGACGTCCACGCCAAGCAGGAGGTCATCGACACCCTCTGGACCCGCGAGTACGACACCAACACCATGATGCGCGAGTATCTGAGCTGGCGGCGCGGCGGATAGGACCAACCCAAACACCCCGGCGCGCACAACTCGGAGTGGGCGATCAGAGCGCAAACAATGGAGGCCCGCCGGAGCGGGCCTCGCGAGAAGCAGGAGTCAGATGTCCGCGGCGTCAGCGCCGGCGACGGATGGCGAGTCCGCAAAGCCCAAGGCCGGCCATCGCGGCACCGGTGGGCAGGGGAATCACCGCGGTCTCAAAGTCATCGCGGGATCTGGAGCCGTCCGCGTGGAACTGGATCGTGGTGTACTGTGTCCCATCCCAAACGACGTTGTACCTACCAGTGAGCACGTTGCCCGTATAGAAGTACACGTCGTATTCAAGCGCGTTGCTCAAGAGACCCGCCATCTTGAAGTCAGCGGTCGTGTCGTTGAATCCCGGACCCGTCGCCGCTGCCACAGTTGGAGTCGGGCCATAGTCCCCAAACATCGACCATCCCCCGACAGAGAAGTTTGAGATCACCGTGGCCTCGAAGGTATCTCCTGCAGAGAGCATGTCTACCCCGAGAAGGTCGACCGCTCCCCAGTTGGTCATAGTCCAGGTCTGGGTCCAGCTGTCTCCCTCGAAGGGGTCACCGTTCATGGCCAACGTCCCATCGGCCAGGGCTGGGCCGGCGATCATCCCGCAAACCAGAGTTGACTTCCAAAGCACATGCTGCATCTGTTGATCCCCCCACGTTTCGACCGAGATCGCTGAAGCGATGCTCCCGCCCCGCCGCGGCCCCAACCGTGGTGGGTCCTTTCCCCCGAAAGGTGAATCCATGATGCCTGAATCCGGTCTGGCCCGCAAGCACGCATTCGGGATATAACGAGTTTTTTATCACGATATCCGTCACGATCGGTTGAGACCGACTCCGCTAACCCATTGAGAAGGCTGGGGTTACGCGTGTTGGCACTGGTCGTGGACAGAGGCAAGAAGATAGTTCTGAGCACACCGCAAACAGCCTGGCCTGGCACGGATTGCGCGAGTTCTGACGGACTGGGCGCCACAAACTGGACATGTCCCGAGCGCGCTTCAGCAAACGGAACGCGAACTCACGCCGCCTGCGGCTGCCCGGCGAGCCTGACGCTTGCCTCGCGTCGGACGATCTCCGGGCCTTGGGCCTTGGCGGCCTCTTCGGCCTGGGCGAACTCCTCGCCGAAGCGGAAGAGGCGGGGGCTGTTGGCAAGGACAGAGATGTTCGGCGAAGGCGTGATAGCCCGTCGTGAAGGGTGAGCGGGGGGATCGGTCTTGGGTTGAGAGCATAATGAAACGAGGCCCGCCGGAGCGGGCCTCGCGAGAAGCAGGAGTCAGATGTATGCGGCGTCAGCGACGGCGACGGACGACGAGCCCGCAGAGCCCGACCCCGGCCATCGCCGCACCGGTTGGGAGGGGGATAGTCACCGTTTCAATCTCCGCCTCGAAGTCGTCCAGACCAATTTGATCTGCGCCACCGTAAATCAGAACATACGCGAAGGTCTGGCCGCCGGTATCTGCCGTTGTGAGCTCTTTAAATCCGTAAGTCAATCCGAAGTTGAATCCCACCGATGCGAGCGAGACATCGGTCGCCGAGAAGACCTCCATGGTTGCAGGGGAGGTCTGGATAAACCATCCGCCCACTTGAGAGAACTCTCCGTCGACAGCATCAATGCGCATGACGCCACCGAAACCGAGGTTCGCAAAGTTGATGGTAAAGTTTACCCCCGAGTGCGTGAGGCCTGTATAGGTCCTCATGGAACCGTTGAAGTCAACGCCTACTCCGGGTGAAACAACATCCAAATACTGATTGTCAACGACCTCAAAGCTGCCGAGCGAATCAAAGTCGATGTTGACAGGTGCGGCAATACCGGGCCCTGCCAAAGCGCCGCCAAATAGCAGAAGTGCGCTCTTCTTCATCAGAATTCCCCCTTCCTTCAGCAGTTGGCACCGCTCGAACAAAGCTCACCCACCGACGAGGTCCATCGCCCCGGCAGCCCCCCACCCGGAAGGAAGCCCCATAATCTCGATTCCCTGCCCGCCCGCAAGCCCTGAATCCGGATATTTGAGGGTTCTTACCGAATGGCGGGCAGGGCACCGCCTGTTTCAATCTCGTAAGTCCGTGATCAACAACAACTTGCGCGCCATCCGGATGCGCGAGAGAATCTCAAAGAAATCCATCCTGAGCCTTCAGCAAACCGCCCGGTTTGACACGGATTGGACGAGTTCGCGCGTGTTGCCTGCCAGTTCGCGCCTGCTCTGTGCGTGCTCCTGCGAACAGAACACGACCTACGCCGGCTGGGGTTGGCCTCCGAGGCGGACCGAGGCCTCGCGCCGGACGATCTCGGGTCCCTGGGCCTTGGCGGCTTCTTCGGCCTGGGCGAACTCCTCGCCGAAGCGGAAGAGGCGGAAGCTGTTGGCGAGGACGAAGATCTCTCCGACGAAGTGATAGAGGGCGGCGAACCAGACCTCGAGCATGCCGAGGGATGCGAGGACGAGGCCGATGATGACGATGAGGATGGAGGCGGCGATGTTCTGGGCGATGATGGTGCGCGTGCGCCGTGCGAGTTGCATGAGGAAGGGGATGCGGTTGAGGTCGTCGGTCATGAGCGCGACGCCGGCGCTGTTGGTCGCGATATCCGAGCCGGAGAGTCCCATGGCGACGCCGACGTCTGCGGCGGCGAGGCTGGGTCCGTCGTTGATGCCGTCGCCGACCATCATGGTGCGATAGCCCTGTGCGACGAGTTGCTCGATCTGCTGGTGCTTCTCTTCTGGGAGGCACTCGGCCTCGATGGCGTCGACTCCGACAGCGACGCCGACACGCTTGGCGACGCTGATGCGGTCGCCGGTGAAGATGGCGATCATGCGAACGCCGAGGTCGCGGAGATCGTCGATGACGCTCTTGGAGCCGGCGCGGACCTTATCTTCGAGTCCGACGACGCCGAGGTACTTCTTATCGCGCATGACGTGGACGCCGGACATGCCGGCGATCTTCTGGTCGGTGGCCTCGACGTCCGCCTTGATGTCGGGGTTGAGTTCGATGAGCCAGCTCGAGCGTCCGACGCATATCTCGCCCATGTTGGTGCGTGCGCGCACGCCCTTGCCGTGAACCTCCTCGAAGTCGTTGGTGCCGTCGGGGGTGATGCGTGCGGCGGTCGCGGTATCGAGGATCGACCTTGCGAGCGGGTGGTTGGAGTGCTGCTCGCCGTTGGCGGCGGCGGCGAGAAGATCGGCACCCTCGACGCCGTCGGCGGGGACGAGGCGGCTCACGCCGAACTTGCCGGTGGTGATGGTGCCGGTCTTGTCGAGGACGACCGCGTCGATCTGTGCGGCGGCTTCGAGGTAGTGGGTCTCCTTGACGAGGATTCCCAGGCGTGCGGCGGAGGCGAAGGCGGCGACCATGGCGCTGGGGCTCGCCAGCAGAAGGGCGGCGGGGCAGCAGACGATGAGAACGGTGATGGCGTTGGTCGACGCGGCGTCCTTGGTTAGCGGGTTGTCGCTCTGGGAGTTGATGAACCAGACGACGGCGGCGACCGAGAGCGCGATGGGGACGAAGAACTGTGCGACCTGCTCGATGAGGAGCTGGCGCGGGGTGCGGCTGTCCTCGGCGACGCGGATGAGTTCGGTGACCTTGCCGATGGTGGTCTCGCCGCCGACGAGCAGGGCCTCGACATCGACCTGCCCGGTGAGGTTGGTGGTGCCGGCGTAGACATCGTCGCCCTTCTGGACGCTGACGGGCATGGCCTCGCCGGTGAGCGATGCCTGGTTGATGGTGGAGCGCCCTGAGACGACGCGCCCATCGACAGGAAGGTTTTCGCCCGGGCGGACGCGGACGATCTGTCCGACCTTGACCTCGTCGAGTCCGATCTCCTGTTCGGTGCCATCGTCGTGGATGACGCGGGCGATGTCGGGGGTAAGCTCGAGGAGGTCTTCGATCGCGCGTTGTGCGCCGAAGGCGGTGTGGCGGACGAACTGGTCGGCGATCAGGAGAATGAACGCCAGGAGGCCGGCGGTCTGGTACTCGGTCGCCGCGATAGCCGCGAGGATGGCGATGGCGACCAGGGTGCTGCTGCTTGCGCGTCCCTGGCGGAGTTCGTTGAACGCGGCCCAGACGAGCGGTGCGCCCAGGACCGCCGCCCCGATGAGCGCGGGGATCTGGGCGGTGAGTGAGTCCTTGAAGCCGAACCAGTTGGCGATGACGGTCATCATGACCAGCACGCCGCCGACGAGGTACCAGAACATCCACTTCTCGATGCCGGCCATCTCGTGATGGGCGCAGCAGGCCATCTTGCTTTCGCTGTGGATCTGGTCGTGGTCTTGGGCTTGCATCGCGGCCATGGATGGTCTCCGTCGGGTCTCGCTTGGGCTCTCCAACGTGTGCCCCGGCTGGCGCGGGGTCTGGAGGGCCGGAATGATAGCGTGGGCCCTGATCGGGCCCAGACCGCTACCCTACGCCGCGCCCGCGGGGCGGGTTCTATCGGCGAACAGTCAAAAAAATGGCCCCCAGCACGTCCAGACCGGCACTCGGCAGGCCCCTTCGGGTGGGTGTCCTGGGCCTTGGGCAGATGGGGACCGTCTGTGCCCACATCCTGAGTTCGACCGATCGGGCGACCGGGACCGGCGAGAGCCCGGTTCCCAGGGTGATCATGTGGGGACATGACCCCGAAGAGAGCGCGTCGCTCCGCCAGACACGCACGACGCCCAAGCTCGACGGCTATCGCCTGGCGAGCGAGGTCGAGGTGCTGCTCGATGACAGGGGGCTCGGCGAGGTTGATCTTGTGATCGCGGCGATCCCGGCCCAGAGCGTGCGCCAGACGCTCGAGCGCCTGGGAGGGGTCCTCGGGGCTGACGTGCCGATCGTCTCGGTCGCCAAGGGCATCGAGAATACGACGCTGCTGACGCCGATCGGGGTGATCCGCGATGTGCTTGGGGCGGATCGCTCGGCGGGGGTGTTGAGCGGACCGACGATCGCGGCGGAGCTTGCGCGGTGCCTGCCGGCGACGATGGTGGCGGCGAGCGATGACGCGGGGCTCGCCGAGCTGTTGCAGAGGTTGTTCGCGACGAGCTGGCTGCGGATCTACACGCACCACGACGCGATGGGCGTCGAGATCGCCGGGGCGACGAAGAACGTGATCGCGATCGCGGCGGGGATTCTCGATGGCCTGCACGCGGGGTTCAATGCCAAGAGCGCGCTGTTGGCGCGCGGCTTGGCGGAGATCACGCGATTGGGTGTTGCGATGGGCGCAGAGAGCGAGACGTTCTTCGGCGTCGCCGGCGTGGGCGATCTGGCGACGACGTGCTTCAGCCCCGAGGGTCGGAATCGATCCTGCGGCGAGGCGCTGGGCAGAGGCGAGTCGCTGGAGAAGTATCTGGCCAAGTCAGCGCATGTGGTCGAGGGCGTTGCGACGTGCAAGAGCGTGGTGGACCTTGCACGCAGGCATGACGTAGAGATGCCGATTACTGAGGCGGTGCATGCGGTCTTGTTCGACGGGCTGGATCCGCTGGCGGGGATTTCGGGGTTGATGAGCCGGCGGCCGAAGGGGGAGAGTGTGGGGTAGGGGTCATGTGGTGCCACTGGTGGCTTGTCCACCAGTGCTGACGCGCCTTGGGTCGGAGAGTGGCACGAGGCGTCGACCATGGACGAGCCACCGTTGGCACAGGGAAAGGCGCGTCGTTGCACGTTTGCCACTGGTTGTGGTAGTCTCTTGTTGTGGAGAGATCATTCGATCCATTGACGCATCGGAAGCGAGTAGAGCATTCGATTGACGCCGGGCGCGCCCGGTTGCTGACGTTTTCGTGCTATAGGCAGTGGGCGTTGCTCGCCGACGATGGCCGTAAAGCAATCGTGGGCGAGGCGATCGAACGGGCGTGCACGCGCCATCGATTCGTGCTCATCGCCTGGGTCATTATGCCCGAGCATGTACATGTTCTTGGGGTGCCCTGGGAGGTGTCGAGTGGTGTGCCTGGGCTTTTGAAGGCGATCAAGAGGCCGTCTTCGTACAGGATCAAGCAACTGCTGGTCGAAGCCGATCCTGAACTTGCAAGGAATCTGACGATCCGTGAGCGGCCGGGGAAGATGACATTTCGATTCTGGCAGGAGGGGTCAGGTCACGATCGGACGGTTCGGTCGGACGATGGATTGTTCAAAGCGATCGAGTATTTGCATCTGAATCCGGTCGAACGCGGGCTTTGTCAGAGTGCAACGGAATGGGCGTGGTCGAGCGCACGCCAGTATCGGGGTGAGGATGATGTCAGGCCGCGGGTTGTTCGGTGGAGTTGGTCGGGGTTGGAGTGGGAGGGACCGGAGTCGTGGTTCGGGGATGCCTGAGTCGTGCCACTGGTGGCTTGTCCACCAGTGCAACTGGGCGGAAGTCCCCGACTGCGACCAACGAAGCAGTTCGACGATCTCCTACTGCACTCGGTCACTCAAGGTCGTTTGGCACTGGTGGACAAGCCACCAGTGGCACCGTCAGAGAGCCAAACTGTCGAGCGATCCCAGCCCGATCGGCTCCTTCGTAAAGAACGGCTCCGCCGCCTCGGTGCCGATGCGCGATCCGAAGTAGCTCGCGGCGTGCTCGACCCACTCGACGACCCGCCGATTCTTCTCGGGCAGCACGAACTGGGTGTGGTACGCCTTGATCGATTCGATTTTCCGCTCGACCAGGCCGGTGATGTCGAAGAGGAAGCTCGGGTCGGCGACCCACCGCAGGTGCGTGCAGTAGTAATAAAAGAGCCAGCGGGGGTAGAGCGGCTTGGCGTCGTTCTTGATCGCGAGTCCGGCGGGGAGAGGCATGTCGATGCTGGTGAGCTTGGCGTCGAATCTCGCGTCCTCGGCGATGTGCGTCACGGCCCGGTGGTCGGGGTGGGCGTCCTCGAAGTAGGGCACGAAGAGGATGTCGGCCTGGTGGGCGCGGATGACCCCGGCGACCTGGTGGCGGGCCTCGATAGAGTGGACGACCTCGCGGTTGGGCAGGGCGAGCAGGATGCGCCGGACGGGCTTGGCATCGGGATGGGTCGTGGGATCGGGTGACAGGATTTCGAGTGCTGCGGCGGCTTCTTTGGCGCGGGTCTTTGGGTCGCCATGGGGCGTGGGCTCGCCGTTGGTCATGTCGAGCAGCAGAACATCGTGCCCCTGCTCGGCGAGGCGGATGATGGTGCCGCCCATGCCCAGTTCCTGGTCGTCGGGGTGGGGGCCGATGACGAGGATGTTCATGGGGAGGCTCGATAGGAGTTGAAGGACGTGAAGGAGAGACGGAACGGGAAGGAGCGACGAAGCGACGGCGCGACGGCAGGTCCGTATTCAGTTGGGGCAGCGGACGAGAAGGAGCGACGGAGAGGAAGAGCCGAAAAATCGGAGCAACGAAACAGCCGCGCCACCGGAATGGGAACGCCCCAGATGCACGACCCTTCGTCGCTTCGTCGCTTCGTCGCTCCGTCGCTGCTCACTCGACTCTCCCGTCGACCACGACGAAGCCGAGCATGGTGGTCTCACCCGCGTCGTTGATCGTCTGGTATTGGGCGAGGACGAGGTCGTCGGGGTCGTTGATGGCGAAGAAGCCGCCGGCGCGGAAACGCTCGCCGAACTCATCAACGAAATCGGCCAGGTCGAACGAGGCGGTCTGGGCGACGGGCAGGCCATCGGGCAGTTCGAGGCTGAACCACTTATTGAGCCACATCCGCCCCGCCGGCAGGTCGCTCGCGGTGGTGTTGGTCAGCGTGATAACGCGGGTGTCTCGGCGGACCTGGATATCCAGCGTGCGAAGCTGGGTGAGCGTCTCGGGGAACTGCGGGCCGGGCTCGGGCGGATGCGAGGCGCAGCCGGAGAGGGCCAGCACGAGGAGGAGGCATCGGGCGTTCATAGCCAGCAGGATACGTTCGCGTGTCGGCGCGGGCAATTCGCCGGTTGCGGGGCTCGGCGGGGGCTGGTACACTCGCGCAGAGACCTCAAGGGGGAGAATGACGATGGCCAATGTGTTTCTTTGCGGGCATGGCGAGTGGAAGACTTCGGGGGTTGGGGCCATCTTTACGACGGTGCCCCGGGGAACGTCGCTCAGTGTGTACACGCCGATCGGGCGGTTTCTCGGCCTCTCTCAGGCGTGCGAGATCTTGCGCGGCGACCAGGGGCGGCTGACGCCGGACCAGAAGTTCCATGGGTATCAGAGCTGCACGAATCTGACGCTGTGTCCGGCGACGGAGTACGGCGGGCAGTTCCGCCAGGCCGGGATCTCGGGCAGCAACCAGGTTCACATGGTGCTCGCCAACACGAAGTTGAGCGAGCTGTTGCAGCAGTTCGAGGGTCACGACCTGCACTGGATGGCCTGCCGGGTCCGGTTCGGGGGGCGCGACACGACCGAGGGCGGGTTCAACGACGACTACTTTCCGGCGCGTGGGATCGGGGTCTGACAAGCCCGCCGATGACGCCTCCGCGCAAGCCGGTCAGCGTGCAGCCCTAATATTCCCCTGTGGGCTGCACGAACAGCAACGCGACGCAACCAAGCCCGGCGATCGCACCCGGCGCAGAAGACATCAATGTACGCGAGGTCGCGGCGGCCCTCGGCGCATCGGGCGGAGACGCTGCGCGCCTGACGGGCCTCGTCCCAGGGTTCGATGCGCCGTTCTTTCAGGCGGGGCTGGCGGGGTATTCCGACGCAGCGATGCGGATCGTGGCCCGGCGACACGGCTGCCCGCTGTGCGTGACCGAGGCGTTGCTGGACCGGACGCTGCTGGCCGGCGGTCGCGGGTTCGCCAAGGCGGATCTGGGGCGGATCGAGAACAACGTGCCGGGGGGGGCTGAGGATCACCCGCTGGTGGGGCAGATCATGGGTTCAGAGCCGGCGGAGATGGCGGCGGCGGCGGTCAAGATGGTGGAGCAGGGGCGGAGGAAGGACCGCGAGTATCGGGAGATGGTGGGGGAGAAGCGACGAAGCGACGAAGCGACGGAGCGACGAAGGGTTGCCGAACGATCGCCGTTGTCCGATTCAAGCCCCTCCGTCGCTCCGTCGCTTCGTCGCTCGATCGCTTCGGCACACATCTTCGCTGCCATCGACGTAAACCTCGCGTGTCCGGTGAAGAAGATTGCGCGCAAGGCTCGGGGGGGGCATTGGCTCGCCGAGCCGGTGGGGGCGATCGCGATCTTGGAGGCGGTGCGCGAGGCGGTACCCGATGCGATCCCGGTGAGTGTCAAGATCCGGCGGAGCTATGACGAC
>CBDVAM010000102.1:0-12424 GCA_965371965.1 uncultured Phycisphaerales bacterium | reverse complement strand
CTTGGCTCCGCCGCCGGTCCGGGTCGGTACTGCTTCGATCTCGGTCGAGGGCCCGAGTACCGCCACGCCGGGCGGACGTTCCAGGAAGAACTCGCCAAGCTCGCCGACCTGTCAGGGGCGCGGGTCGACGGTTGAGTCTGGGTCCTCAGAACGACGACGTGCTTCCTTCGCCCGCAGCGCGATCCCGCCGTATGCCGCGGCAACTCCCAGCATTACGAGCCCGAGTGCGAGAAAACTGCCGATGCGCCACGCCATGCCCAGTTCCGCGAGATCGAAGAGGAGCGCCTTGGCGGCGCACACGCCAAGCAGAGCCAAGCCCACATAGCGCATCGCGACCTGAGAGAACCTCCACCCGGCGATCAACAGCGTCACCGCGAGAACGGCCCACCAGACCGTCAGGGCACCGGACCCGGCGAGGCGCGACGACGCGAGCAGATCCGCCGATCGCGCAAGCTCGACCGACGTTGACTCAAAGAACACCGCGAACGATCCCCAGGAGAGCACGAGCACGACGAGCGGCGCGAGCGACCGCCATCGACGCGGGCCGAACCTCAACCACGCCGCGCCGATGGCGAGCGTCGATGACATCGCAAGGCCCAGCCACAGACCGGCATGGGAACCAGCAGGAACGCGGCTGGCGAACCAGGTGTCCATCGGATACGCGACCGCCGCCGAAACGATCGTGGCGAAGAAGCCCGCCATGGCGATGGAGTCCAGGCTGAGCCGACGCTCGAAGCCGTGGCTGAACACCAGGCCCAGCGAGATCGCGCCCCAGACGATCGTCGCGACCGAGCCGCTCATATTGGCATCGCGGAGTGCGATGAACAATGCCGCGCCGGCGAGCGCCGCTCCGATTGACGCGAACTCACGAGCCCCGCGGAGCTTGGCGCATCGAATCGCACCTATCGCCCAGCTCGCCGCGATCAGCAAGCCGACCCCGTGCTCGGCCAATGTCGCGTGCGGCAGGTCTATCAACCATGCAGCACTCGCCAGAACGCTCCCCAGGATCGCGTGCCAGAAAAGACCCAGACGCGGATTCAATCGATGCGCACCCAGGAAAATCCAGCTCAACATGAGCCACGCCATCGCGATCGAGACCGGCTGCGCACTGGGGTTGAAGACAGCGATAAACAGGAGGATCGAGCCCACGCCGCCCGAGAACATCGCGCTTTGCTTGGTGTTCTGCCGCTCTATCCGGAGCACCAAGCGCGAGAGTGCATGCCAGCACAGCCCACACGCGAGGACCAGGGCCGACCACCATGAGAGCACGAGACCGAGCACGCGCGCCGAGCCGGCAGACGATGACAGTTCGATGACATCGGGCATGAAGATCCGGGCCGTTCCGATGACCAGCAGGACCGTGCCGTAGACCGCGAGCGGCATCGCACCGATCCATGTGGCTGCCGCGGCACCGGCAATCCCCATCGCAAGCCACGCGACCACCTGCAACCACCCGGTGATGCCGATGGCGACCGCCGTGATAAGCAGCGCCGCGGACTGGAGGCACAGACCCGCGCCGAGGCGCTCTCGAGAGGTTCGCGGCAGGTCGCGGAAGAACCGCAGGTGCCCGCCAAGCACGATCCAGAGCACGCTGGTCGCGACGAAACCGCCGGCGGGGACCATCCAATCCAGATGCACGACGATCTCTCGCATCGCGAAGATGCCGATCGTGATCGCCCAGAGTGTCGCGACGGAGCTGATAACGATCGACCAGACCGGGGGCGACTCGTCCGGGAGCGACTCATCGTCGGTGTGTTGCTCCTCGAACGAACGTTCAGTGCGCGCACCAAGCCACGCCTCGACATGCACGGCGCCCCAGACCACAACAAGGAAACCCAGGATCACACCTGGATGCAGAGACAAATCGAAAACTGACCAGACACCGCCGATCACGAGCGTCGCAACGAAGACAACGACCCGGATCGGAAGGAACGTCGATGGTCGCCATCCCGAGAGCGCCAGACCCAGCACCAGCAACGCGGTCAGATGGACCGGCAGGACGTACGGAGAAGGACTGGGGACGTTCGTGACGAATGGGATCAGATAGCCGCCGAGGATCGCGAGCAGACCGACGGGCAAGGAATCCGACCGCAGCGCGATCGCGATCCCGAGCGCGATCGTGAGGGCAAGCAGCACAAAGGCGACGGGTGCCGAGACCAACGAGAACACCCCGAACGCCGCCCATGCGGACCCATACAGCGTCGCGATGCCCGCGCCGAACATCCCGACCGCGGCGGGCTTGCCGAGTCGCCGGAAGGTCACCTCGCCCGCCGCGATGAGCGCCAGGCCGAAGCCCGCACCCAAGAGGCACCGAACCTCCGGCGGCATCAATCGAATCCAGCCCTGATCCCACGCGAGTTTGAGAAAGAACCCCACGCCAAACACGACGATGATCGCGCCCAGCGCGGCGAAGAGCTTGCCGCCGATCTTCGACTCCAGCGTTGGGGGAGGGTCAACCCGCTCGACGATCTCGCGCACCGCCGGCTCGACGGAACTGGCTTCTTGATACCTCTCATGCGCTTTTCGGAGGTTGACGAGATGGTCGGCGAGCACGGGACGTGCCTGCTCGGGGGGCGGCTCCGGCGGTGGCTCGGCCTGTGGCGGCGCAGGCGTCTCACCCAGGACCTCAACGGGCTCGGGCGTCTGCTCGTGTTCACTTGTCCCGGTGGTCGATTCGGTACCGCCTGGCGATTCCTCGCGCTGTTCAACAGCGGCCAATCGGCGCTCGAGGGCGTCGAGGCGAGCCAGGATCTCGGTGAGTCGGTCCACGAGCCGTCTCCGCAAGTGAGTAAATACTAACTTGATCTTTCGGAGATGTCAAGGGGCGATTTCAGGGTCAGCGGAACGGTGAATGGGAGCGGACCCGCGCTCGCAGTTCAGCACACCGTCCAATACATCCCGATGATTCGCGCATCGCGGGCACTTGTGCTGCCCGCCCAGCTTGCCGCGGCTTTCCATCCAGCGGTGGAACGCGCCGATCGGTAACGCCGTGATCGTCGGCGGACCCATGCCCAGGCCGTCGGTGCGTTTGGTCGTGTAGTCCACGTTCTGGGCCTTGAGCGAGGCATCGAAGGCGTCGCGGAAGCGGGCGAGAGCGGGATCGGGGTCCGATCGAGCCCCATCCGCCGACCTAGCGGTTAGCAGCCGCTCGCTCGCCAACTCGATCGCCAGTTCCAGCCCCGCCGACCGCCCTTGCTCGGGATACACCGGCGCGGCGGTGAACTCTCCGATCGTAAGCCCCGTCTCGCGGGCCGCGCTTGCCACGGCGTTTTCGATGTGCTCGACGATGAGGTTCTCGCCGAAGGCGTTGATGAAGTGTCGATGGCGACCGACGATGCGCAGCCTCGCGGGGCCGTCGCCGCCGCGACCATTCAGCGCAGGAATCGTGTCGAACTCGACGACATCGCCCAGCACATATCGCCACAGCCCGGCGCAGTTTGTGAGCACGACGACGTAGCGCTGGCCCTTCTCGACCGTTTCGCAGGTGAACGCCCGCGCTTGGGGATCGTCGATTTCTTCCAGCGGGATGAACTCGTAGAACACGCCGATGTCGGTGAGCAGGCGTAGGCCGGGATCGCCCGGCACGTCCTGCATCGCAATAAACGCCTCGGATGCAGGATACAGCTCCAGGCGGTGCGGGAAGTCGATCGCCTTGTCGCCGAAGACAACCTCATTGACCCGCTGGACGAATGGCGTGTATTTCACGCCGCCGTGGACGAACAGCGTGAAGTTGGGCCAGAGGTCCTTCACGCATGTCGCCTCGCGACCCTGTTCGGTGGCAAGCTCCAGCAGACGCAAGAACAGAACGTTCGCCCAGCTCGGCATGCCGCTGAGCATCCGGACATCCATATCGATGCACGCCCTGGCCATCGCGTCGATCTTCGTCGGCCAGTGGTCCATCAGCGCGATGTCGTGCCCGGGGGCGTAGACCTCACTCAGCGGCCAGCGGATCATGGGCGTCACCAGGCCCGACAGGTCGGCGGTGCGGATGCCGTGCTCGTTGGCCTGCAGGTCGCTCGAGCCGCCCATGAAGACGCTCCGCCCGCTGGTGAGCCAGGGCAGGCTGACGCCCCGGCGGAGCATGTTGGCGAAGATATCCATGCTCGCGCGGAAGTTGCTGCGAAGCAATGCCTTGGAAACGGGGATGAACTTGTCGCCGGCGGTCGTGCCGGAGGTCTGGGCGAAATCGCGCACGAGCCCGGGCCAGAGCACATCGGACTCGCCGCCCTCTCGCATGCGCGCGATGCGATCCTGGAACGCGTACCAGTCGGCGTGGGGCACTTCGTCGCGATAGGCCCGGAGCTGGTCGTCGCCCTCAAGCCTCGCCAGGCGGGCGAAGCGGTGCTCGCGCCCAAAGTCGGTGTGCTTGGCCCGAGTAAGCAACTTGAAGAGCTGGCGGCGCTGGATGGCGCCCGATTCGCGCGTCCAGAACTCGAGATCGCTGAGTCGATGCGCCCGCGCCTCGACGCCGACTCGCAAGCCGACACCGACAAGGGCCGTCCATCGCCAGGGTGCCTCACTCGAAGGAACAGCGGACATCAGGCGTCGCAGATCCCGATCCGCGTGGCAAATCGCAACAACGCGTCGGCAAACTCATCGGGCTTCTCGATCATCGGCGCGTGCCCGCAGCGCTCGATCCAGACCATCTCGGCATCAGGAATCGCCTCAGCAAACTGCTCGGCGACCTCGGGCAGTGTGATCAGATCCTCCCTGCCCCAGAGCACCATCGTCGGCGCCTTGATGCTCGGGATCCTGTCTCCCATGTGGTCCTTGAACACCGAGCGAGACAGGCGGAACATCCGCTTGGCCTTGACCCGCCCGGAGAGTTCGTTCCACGCTCGATCGACATCCTCCTGGAGCATCTTCGAGCGGTCATAGAAAAGCTCGGCGATCGTGTCTTCGACCCAGGACCGCGAACGCTTCACCCTCGGCCCGCCGAAGGGTTTTTCTCCCAACCCGCTGGAGCCGACCAGGACCAAACCTCGCACGAGGTCGGGGTTCTGCACGCCCAGGCGGAGTGAGACATGCCCGCCGAAGGAACTGCCCACGAGGACGGCCGGCTCGCCGACCTCGTCTGCGAGATACCGCCCGACCATCTCTGTCACGCCCTCGATCGAGCAGTCGTCGCCCATCAGCTCCAGCAGCGGGACCTCGAGCATGATGCACCGCAGATGGTCCTTCACCGTCTGGGCCACCCTCAGCCAGTGCTCGTTCACCCCCACCAGGCCACTCAAGAAGACCACGGGCGACCCCTGGCCGACCTCCAACAGGCGACCCTCGACGCGACCATCATCCGCACCGCGAAGCTGCACGGTGCTCGACGCGGGCGTACGGGGATCCCCGGTTTCGGTGTTCTGGGTCGATGCGGTCGCCAACTGGTCCTCCGGCAGATTAGTGGATGATAACATCGCCGGGGCATCGACGCTGGACGGGGCAGAGAATCCCTCCTCAGGACGCTGTAGCAGCCTCGGCGCGAGAGCGTACGCGCCCGTCTGTCAGTTCAACGAGGCGATCGGCCCGATTGGCGACATCCCGCGAATGGGTGACCATGACGATGGTCTGGCGCTGCCCGTCCGAGTCCCCGTCGCGGACCCGCAGACGCTCGATGGCGTCCAGGATCGTCTGGCCGGTCTTGGTGTCGAGGTTGCCTGTGGGCTCGTCGGCCAGGAGAACGTCCGGCTGGTTGATGAGCGAGCGGGCGATCGCGACCCGCTGGCGTTCGCCGCCGGAGAGCTCGACCGGGCGGTGTTTCTGGCGGTGTGCGAGGCCCATGGCCTCCAGCAGGCCCTGGCCCCGCTCGCGGAGCGTTGACTTGCGGGCCGTGTATCCGAGGCGTCCATAGCGGACCATCGCCCCCGAGAGCACGTTCTCCAGGACGGTCAGCTCGGGCAGCAGGTGGTAGGACTGGAACACGAATCCGACCGAGCGGGCGCGGTATCGGTCGAGTTCGCGTGCGCCCATCTTGGCGAGGTCGCGCCCCTGGAAGACGACCGAGCCCCCATTCTTGTCACGCCCCTTGTCCGGGCGGTCCAGCCCGCCGAGCAGGTGCATCAGGGTGCTCTTGCCCGATCCCGAGGCCCCGAGGATGGCGACCCACTCGCCTTGCTTGACGCCGATGCTGGCGTCGCGCAGCACCGGGACATCGACGCGCCCGAGGCGGTAGGTCTTGTAGACGTGCTTCGCCTGGAGGATCGGCCCGTCCGTGTTGCGCTTCTCGGTGCTCTTGGTCACGGGGTCACTCATAGCGCAGCGCCCTGACGGGGTCCATGAACGCGGCACGCAGGCTGGGCACCAGCGCGCCCAGGGCCGAGGCGAACACGCCGGCGATCAGCACGATCGCCATGGTGCCCATATCCATGTGGTTGGGTATCTCGCTGAAGTAGTAGACCTCGGGGTCCCAGACGACGACGCCGAACGCGCTGCCGAGCCACTCGTGGATTGGGTTGATGTTGCTGACGATGACGTAGCTGAGCAGCCCGCCGAGGATCGAGCCGACGACGCCGATGATGAGCCCGTAGCGCAGCCAGAGCCATGCGATGCCTGCGCGGCTGGCCCCGAGCGATCGCAGAATTCCGATATCGCGTGTCTTCTCGTTGACCATCGACCAGAAGATCGACAGCACGAGGAAGACCGCGGTGATCGAGATGAACGTGAACAGAACGAGCACGAGCGCGATCTCTTTCTTGACCGCGCCGATGAACCGCGCGTTGATCTGCTCCCAGGTCTGGACGGTCGCGCTGGGCAAACCTTTCTCCGCGGCGAAGGCGTTGTAGATCTCCTCGACGCGCTCGCGCAGCTCGATGACTCCTACGCCCGGAGCCGCCGAGACGAGCACGGAGTTGACCCGCGCGGGCTCAACGACCGTCTCGGGCTGGACAATCTGCTCCTCGCCATTGGGGTCGATCACGATTCTGGTCCTGCCATCTCCGATCACACGCTCGGCCTCGTCCATGTGCATCATCTCCTGGAGCAGCGCCAGGGGAACGATCGCGAGGTTGTTGTCGAACTCGTAGTTGCCGGTGCGGAACTCGTTGGCGACCGGCATTCTCCGCGAGACCGTCTCCACGGCGTGCCCCGAGGCGCTCAGCGGCAGCACCCGCAGCGTGATGCGCCCGTGCGTGGGCATCATGAACCAGTCGTCCACGTCCTTGGGCTTGGGCACATGCTGCCTCGGCAGGTACCAGCCGCCGGCCTGGCGTTGGTTGATGTGACCGCTGACCTCAATCCCCGTCACGATCGCCGGCACGCGCTGCATCGAGCGGGGATCCAGACGATGCAACGACTTGCCGTTGTCGAGGATCTGGGGCCAGGTCAGCTCCAGGCGGCGAGCCAGGCCGTCATTGTCTGGGATCAGCGGGTGCAGGCGGGGATCCATCTGGTCTGGATCCTTCGAACTCGCCTCTTCAAGCGGACGCCAGTAGAGCGTGTCGTAATAGCCGGTTACCGCGTGGTAGCTCTCGGGCTCGATGCCGAGCACCTGGAGGTACTTGTGAACATCGCCGGGCAGACTGAGCCTGGCGTGGGTCTCGACCACGGGCGTCGCCCGATCGACCATGGGGTCCAGCTCCAGGGTCTCGATCAGCTCGTCGTAGAGCGTCAGGCCGTGGCTGGGGCGGTGGATCCTGACATCACCCACGAAGGTCTTGCCCGAATCCAGCAGGACCTGGAGGAACCCACCCATGACCGACCACGTGGTCAAGACCATGGCCGTGGACAGACACACCGCAAGTGCGCTGAGCAGCGGCATGATGCGGCGGGTGAGGTAGCGGCGGGTGAGCAGGGCCTGGTACATGCGTGGGGCACTGTATCGGCTCGGGCGCGGGCGCGGGTCGCGAAAACGAGCCCGGAGCATCGCACACGAGCCCGAAGCGCCGCGGACGAGCCCGAAGCGCGAGCGAGGTGATTGTCGAACGACGTTGCGAGAACTCCCTCGCTCGCGCGTCGGGCTCGTAGAGCATGGAGTCGTCGACCCCATGCCCGGCGCGTGTTGAGTCCTTACCCTTGCCCGTGCTCGCCCACCCTCTCCAGATCGGCCCGGTCCAGCTCGAGACCAATCTCCTGCTCGCGCCCATCGCCGGGTACTGCGATCTCGCCTATCGACTCACCTGCCGGCGGCTCGGCGGCGTCGGGCTCGCCTGCACCGACCTGCTCAGCCCCCAGGGCCTCATGCGCGGCACCGCCAAGAGCCTCGACCTGGCGATGACCAACGACGAGGACTCGCCCGTCGGCATGCAGCTCTACGGCGGGGATCCGGACATCATGGCCCAAGGTGCGATCTGGGCCGCTGAGCATGGCGCCGACGTCGTCGATATTAACATGGGCTGCCCGGTCGACAAGGTGACCAAGAAGGACGGCGGCAGCAGGCTCATGGTGCCCGATGAGGGAATCGAGCCAGGCAAGTCGCCCAGTCGCAACTTCTCGCTGGCGCTGCGGATCGCCGAGCGCGTGCGGAGCGTGCTCCCCGAGCACATCCCGCTGACCGCGAAGATGCGCCTGGGCTGGGCGTGCGACGACGACGCGCCCAGGCTCGCGTGCGCGCTGGTCGATGTGGGAGTTGTCGCGATGACCGTCCATGGGCGCACAACCGAGCAGCGCTTCAAGGGCGAGGCCCAACGCGAAGGAATTCGGCGGGTCGTCGATGCGGTGCGCGACAAGACGCGTGATTGGTCCGATGGCCCGATCCCCGTCATCGCCAACGGCGACGTCAAGACGCCAGAGGAGTGCCGGGACATGATCCTCGAGACCGGCTGCGACGGCGTGATGATCGGCAGGGCCGCCATCGACCGCCCCTGGATCTTTCGCGACTGTTGGGAGTTTCAGGTCACCGGCGAGCGCCCCGACCCGCCGAGCCTTGAGCGGATCGCCTCGATCATCGGCGAGTACTTTGAGCTGATGCGCAGGTATCGCGGCGATCGGCACGCGATGATCCAGATCCGCCAGCGGATCAGAAGGATGACCAAGGGCATGATCCGCCCGGAGTTTCCAAGCGCCAAGCCGCTGTGCAAGGGCGTGCGTGATGCATCGACGCCCAAGGACATTGTCGAGATTCTGAGCGGTGTCGCCCAGGGCTCGGGACGACTCGTTGGGTCAAACAAGACCGAACGCCACAAGGGCCCTGAGACCCTTGCAGTCGAAGCCCGATAGCGATCAACAACAACGGCGAGGTCGTCGGCTTCGCGCCCGATTCCGACACGGCGTATCTCTGGATCGACGAAGTGGGCACGAGTCTCCACGATCGCCCCGAGATCATGGGCGATGCCAGCCGAGCGCTGGATATCGCCGACGACGGCACCATCGTCGGGCAGGCGCAGTTCGAGCAGGGCGGCCCCTCCAAGCCCGCGCTCTGGACGCGCAACGATGTGATCGACGTGTTTCTGGAGTTGCCCGAGGGCCAGGGGATGGCGCGCGCGATCTCGCCGACCGCTGGACCGAGCTTGTTCCCCACGACATCAACGGATGGATCGTCGGCGACGGTGTCCGCGACGCCGAAGAAGGACGCGCCTTCGTGCTGATCCCCATCTGCCCGGCGGACATAGACGGCGACGCGGACACAGACGACTTCTTCAGATACCTCGATCAGTTCAGCGCCCAATCGAACGCCGCGGATATTGATGGAGATGGCGACATCGACGCCGAGGATTTCTTTGGGTACCTGGATTTGTTTGCGGCTGGTTGCTAACGAGGCCCTTGCCGCCCCGGGTATTTCCTGATACCATCTTGCCACGGTCCGATCGCACCCCTTCATCCTCTCGTGGGGCGAGAGGAGTTGGCAATGGTTCGTACACGGGCGATGTTCGCTGTTGCTCTGGGCATGGGCGTCACGGGTTCCTCGTTCGCGCAATGCGACCCTCAGCTGGTCAGCATGTACTGTGGATCTGCGCGGGACGTGGCGATCGTTGGAGATATGGCGTTCATCGCGGCGTCCGAAGGCGGGCTGCATGTGGTGAACGTTTCCGTTCCGCGCTTACCCAGACTTCGGGCAATCTTCAACGAGATCGATTTCGCCGCCGGGATCGAGGTAGTCGGTGATGTGCTCTATATCGCGGCTGAAAGCGAGGGGCTGGTGACGGTCGACATCACCGAACCCGCCTCGCCGCGAGTCATTGGGTCTCTGGAACTCGACGGCGCAGCCCACGCCCTCGCTCTTGACAGCGGGTACGCGTTCGTGGGAACGAGCGCGGGATTCCAGATTGTCGACGTGACCGATCCCAGCAACCCGCAACTGCTCGCGTCAATGGACACTCCCGACGAGTGCTTCCGCCCCGTGATCGAGGATGCGATCGCGTTTGTGCCCCTTCTGGATCAGGACGTCCTGGTCTTGGATATCTCCGATCCCCGGAAGCCGTTGATCGTCTCGACCATCAAGACTCGCCCCGAGCCACGAGGCATGCGGGTCGTCGACGGTCATCTGTTCCTCTGCGTTCAATCCGGGTTCACCATTGTCGACGTTCGCGATCCCTCGGCACCTGTCGAGGTGTCGGCAACGAGCATCTTTGTGGGACCAACGAGTGACATCGAGATCATCGGCGATCTTGCCTACGTCGCGCTCGACCCCCGAACCAACGGATGGATCTGGATCTACGATCTGACCGATCTGGAAGATCCTCAACATGTGGCGTTTCTCCAGTTCGGGGACTCCGGCGCTTACAGAGTTCGCGTCAGCGATGGGCTGGCGTACGTTGCCGGGATGACTGGAGGACTCCGTGTCGTTAGCCTGTCCGATCCACTCAACATTGTCGAACTCGGCAACCTGAAGGCACCGGTCGACACGGTGGGCCTGGAGGTTCATTGGAATATTGCGTATCTCATCGAGGATGGTCTCGGGGATCTGGTGAAGACGTTCGATGTCTCCGATCCACGCCTGCCGCGCTACCTCGGTTCGGTCGAGATTCCCGGTGTTCCGAGCGCGATCGATGTCGATCCTGATCGTCGCGTCGCGTACGTCGCAGACCCAAAGATGGGCTTTCATGTGCTCGACATCATTTCCCCGAGCGACCCACGGATTCTCTCAACCATCCGGTTCAATTACGGAGCGGACGACGTACAACTCGTTGGCGCTCGGCTTTACGTGCTCGGTGACAGCGCGCTGCATCTCTATGACGTGACGGACCGTCGTGACCCGCAGTTCGTGAGCGTGCTCGCGCAACGTGCAAGCGGGCTCGACGTTGTTGGTGAGACTGTCTTTCTCTCGACACGCGTAGATGGGCTCATCGTGGTCGACTTCACGGATTCGACAAACCCCCTGATTATTGGGCAGTACCCCATCAACGCTCGCCCCAACGAGATAGTTGTGCGCGATCAACGGGCTTTTCTTGCCGTTTCCAGCAAGCCGGACGACCTCGATCCGGCAGGACTGTACATCATTGATGTCCATACGCCCCGCAATCCGGAGTTGCTTGCGATCGTCCAGAGCCCGAGGCACGCAGGTGGCGATCCCATCCGCGATTTCCTTTGGTCGGTCGGATGGCACAGAGGCGCGGCCTATGTCTCCGACGACTTCCGCGGCCTCGTTCTGTTTGACGTGTTTGATCCGAAGAACCCGCGGAGCCTCGCCACCATCCGGAGTCCGTCAAGAGCCGTATGGTTCGGTGATGATCTTGTATACGCAGCGGCCAATGTAGAGGGACTTCACATCTTTGATATCGGCACCTGCAAGGGGTGCCCGGCCGATTTGGATGGCGACGGCGACGCGGACGCCAAGGACTTTTTCGCGTATCTCGACCTGTTCGCTAGTGGCGATGACGGCGCTGATATCGACGGCGACGGCGACATCGACGCCGAGGATTTCTTTGGGTATTTGGATCTGTTTGTGGCCGGTTGCCCTTAGCTCTGGCGGACGCGGCGCGGGGCCTTCGGAGGCTCTCTGGGGCGGGCGGCAGAGAGGCATTCCAGGCCCTTGACGCAGGATCCGGCTATTGGTAAGCTGCGACTTGGCGCGTTCGCGCTGATCTTGCCCTTTGCACCTCTCGTGGGGCTCTGAGAGGAGCGATGCTGTGCGGTCGATCAATGCATTCGCCGTTGTTGTGTTCGTTCTGTCCTCTGGTCCCCAGGCGCTGGGTCAATGCGAGCCGGTCACGGCCAGCGAGATTGGGGGCTTCGCGGACGATATCGATTTGGTCGGAGATATCGCCTACGTCGCGGCGCGGCGGGGCGGGATTCATGCCATCGATATCTCGGACCCCGCCGAGCCAGTGCTCGTGGCCAATCTCTGGCAGATCGAGCAGGTGAGAGGCCTCGATGTCCAGGGCGATGTGTTGTATCTCGCCGCAGGAGAGGATGGGCTTATCACGCTGGATATCAGTGTGCCAAGTTCGCCAGTAGTAGTAGGTTCGCTGGACGTTCCGGAGTTTGCCACTGGGATCGCGGTCGAAGGCTCGCGGGTCTATCTGGGCGCGACCAGGGCGATGTATATCATCGATGTTGC
>CBDVAM010000101.1:0-12596 GCA_965371965.1 uncultured Phycisphaerales bacterium | reverse complement strand
AGGCTCGCAGCGCCACTCCGTGGCGTTCTGCATCGTGTATTCCGCCTCAGCAACGCGCTTGATTCCCGATCTCTGCGCCACCGCTTGAAGAACGCTACGGGTGCATTGAACTCGCTCTAGAAGTTGACACGCAAGCACCAACCGCTCAGAGCAGCGGTCGGTGGCACAGCGCGGCTGTCAGGCCTCGCACTGGGGCGAGGCGGAGAGTTCCCAGCCTGTCATGTCGAGGAACTGTTGCTCGATGGTGCGGACGATTTTCGCGGGCTTGTAGTCGTCTGCGGGGTTGGTGAAGTCGAGGATGGGGCCGACCTCGAGGGAGCTCTTGCTGGTGCGCCAGAGGCTGGCCCATGCGGGGGTGATGTGGGGCGTGCCGCGGATGACGACGGGCAGGACCTTTGCGCCGGTGCGTTTGATGAGCCAGCCGACGCCGCCCTGAAAGGGCAGGAGGCGTTCTGGTGGGCGTTCGAGGCTGCCCTCGGGGAAGATGCCGACGACGCCGCCGGCACGGAGGTGGCGGATGGCGTCGCGGAGCGATTGGGCCTTGCGCTCATAGCGGTCCACGAAGATGATCTCGTACAGACGCCACGCCCAGTCGAGGCGGGGCTCTTTCATGTCCTCGGCCATGATCCAGCGGATGGGGCGTTTGCAGCGTGCCTGGACGATGATGGGGTCGATGCCGGCGGTGTGGTTGGCGACGATGAGCAGCGGGCCTTCGGGCGGGTCTGCGAGGTTGGAGATCTCGCCCGAGACGCGGAGATTGTGGACGAGACGGACGTAGACGAGGCCTGGGAGCCAGATCAGGCCGTGGGCGACTGTTTTCCAGGGATTGTCGACGAGGCGGCGCGCGATGATGACCCAGAGGAGCCAGGCGAGAGCCAGGATGGCAATCCAGGTGAGCACGGGGGGCCGATGTTAGCAGTTGCAAAGGAGATAGTAATCGTGCGGACATCCAGAATGGGTGTTTGATGAGAACCAGCCCAATGGTCGCGATCAGCCAGAGCGGTCGGATCGGTGTCAGGCGAGCAACACCTCGACGTCGTACGCCGCGATCTGCGCATCGCGCGTGATGAGAACGAGACCCTCGATCTGGGCCTGGGCGATCAGCATGCGATCGAACGGATCCTGGTGATGCACGGGCAGGTCGGCCACCGCCAATGCGTGCGAGAGTCCGATCGGAAGAACCTCGATGTGGTCGTCTTGAAGCACCTGCTCAAGGTTGCTGGGAAACTCGAGTCGCCCGAGGGCCTTCTTGATGGCCATCTCCCACGCCGCGGCTGCGCTCAGATAGATGCTGTTGGCACCGTCGGCGATCGCCTTGCGAGCGTCGGTTGAGAGTTGGCTGGGGTCGGAGAGCCACCAGAGCAGGACATGGGTATCGAGCAGGTAGGCGGGCATCAGTCGGATGCCCCGAATGCGTCGGCGATCTCATCGGGAAGGGACTCGTCGAAGTCGTCGGCGATGCGCAAGAGGCCCTTCCACTGTCCGCCCGTGCGGTCGCGGTCGTCGGCGCGGAATCCGATGAGCCTCGCCACCGGCTTGCCGGCTTTGGCGATGATGAACTCCTCGCCCCTGGCTACCCGCTCAAGGAACTTGGAGAGATGGGTCTTGGCTTGGTGGATGTTGATGGTATCCATGGCGTTAGTCTATCAGACTAAGTTGACCTAGTCAAGTAGACTCTTCGGAATATCTGGCAGGTCGATCCAGACTCCAACTTCCAGAACAACCACAACGGAACGAACAAGTCCCATACAATTGGGGCGTGCCGGATCTCTGGAGCGACAAGCGAGCCAGCGCGGCGGCGGCGGTGATGCCGCTGGCGATGCGGATGCGCCCGCGGACGCTCGAACAGTTCGTGGGCCAGGAGCACATCCTCGGCGAGGGCAAGCTGCTGCGCCGGATGCTGAACGGCGACGCGATCACGAGTCTGATTCTGCATGGCCCGCCGGGGACTGGAAAGACGACGCTTGCGGAGGTGGTGGCGAACACGTCGCGTCGCCACTTTGAGCGAGAGAACGCCGCGAGTGTCGGGGTGAAGCGGATCCGGGAGATCATTGAGGGTGCCGAGGATCGGCTGGCGACGAGCGAGCAGCGGACGATTCTGTTTCTCGATGAGATCCACCGGTTCAGTAAGGCGCAGCAGGACGTGCTTTTGCCGGATACCGAGCGGGGCGTGATCACGCTGATCGGGGCGACGACGGAGAATCCGCTGTTCGCGTGCAACAGCGCGCTGGTGAGCCGGAGCACCTTGTTTCGGCTGGAGCTGTTGAGCGTCGACGAGGTTGTGGAGGTTGTGCGCCGGGCGATCGCAGATCCGGAACGGGGGTATGGGAAGCTGGATCTGCGGGTGAGCGATGAGGCGCTGCGGGTTTGGGCGGTGAAGAGCGAGGGGGATGCGAGGCGGGCGTTGACGGCGCTGGAGGTTGCCGTTCTGTCGCAAATGGGTTCAAAGAGGATTCACCACGGAGACACGGAGGCACGGAGAGGGGAAGAGAAGAGAGACGGAGAGACGGAGAGTCGGAGAGATGGAGTGGCTGGATCGGAGGCGATGGTCATCGATCTCGCTACCGCCGAGGATTCGATCCAGCGCAAGGCGATGGCGTATAGCGTCACCGGCGACTCGCACTATGACATGATCAGTGCGATGATCAAGAGTTTGCGTGGGTCGGACCCGGACGCCGCGGTGTATTGGATCGCGGCGATGCTTGAAGGCGGCGAGGATCCTCGGTTTATTGCGAGGCGCCTGGCGATTTTGGCGAGTGAGGACGTGGGGAACGCCGATCCGCGGGCGATTGTGATCGCCCAGAGCGGGTGGGAGCTTGTGGAGCGGATCGGGATGCCTGAGGCTCGGATTACGCTGGCGCAGGTTGCGACGTATCTGGCGCTCGCGCCCAAGAGCAACGCGAGCTACGTGGCGATCGATGAGGCGATGGCGGATGTGCGCGAGGGGCGGACGGTGCCGGTGCCGTATTTCTTGCAGGATGGGAACACGAGCCCGGCGGGAGAACAGAGCGGGAGAGAGGCGCAGGAGCGGAAGGCTCGGGGGTATGAGTACAGCCATGATGCCGAGGGCGGGGTGACGGGGCAGGATTATCTTGGGGTGGCCAAGCGGTATTACCGGCCGGGGGCGTCGGGGGTGGAGAAGATGTTGGGGGAGAGGCTAGAGGAGATTCGAGGTATGCGGGAGAGGAAGAAGAGGGGCAATAGGCAATAGGCGATGGGCAATGGGAAACAGGCAATGGGCAATGGGAAACAGGCAATGGGCAATGGGCAATGGGTCGGAGACGCTCTGACGAGCCGCGACCGTAAGGGAGCGGGTTGGTTTCCCGCGCACCCGGAGTGACCGACTCATCGAAGAGGGTGATTCGTATCACTGCGCGCGAAGCATTGGCGAGCGCACGCGCCGATGACTTTGAGTCATGGAACAATGCGATCTGCTCGAGGCTGGTCGACTGGGATCTCGCCAAAGATGCGAGCGCGGTCCTCGCCTATGCACCCGCTCCGCCCGAGGTTGATACTCGAAGCGCCCTCCAATCTTGGCTCAACACCGGCAAATCGGTCTGCCTGCCTCGCATCGACTGGGAAACCAAGACGATGGTCCCGGCTGTTGTCACGAGCCTCGACAGCCTTGTCACGCACCGGCACGGGATCATGGAGCCACCTGAGGACGCCCCCACTGTTCCGGTGGAAGAACTCGATCTGATTCTGGTTCCCGGCGTGGCGTTTGACGAGAAATGCCGGCGTCTCGGGCGGGGCGGGGGGTTCTACGACCGCTTCCTAGCGACAGTCCCCCCACTGGTGAAGACCTGCGGCGTCGCGTTCGAGGCCCAGATGGTAAGATCCGTGCCGATGGATCGTCACGATCGCGCGTTGGACGCGGTCATCACCGAATCTCGCCTGATTCTCAGGCCCTGAGGCGGTGGAGATTGGCTTCCGCAAGGTTCACGCGGGGGTCCCGATCGAGCCCGCCCGGCGGGCTGAGCCCAAGGAAGGGAGGCGGGCATGAGTCTGCCGTCGCAGTTGTCGGTTTCAGCGGGTCGCAGCTACATGTATCGTCGGCGTCGGCGTCGCGGGCCGAGGGTTCGCATCGTGCTGGTGGTGCTGGCCCTGGTGGCGGCGGGCGGCTGGGTGATCGTGGATGGCAGTCTGTTCGGAGCGTCGGACGCCGGGGCGTCTGAGCGGGACGAGGGCAGCGAGAGGGATGCGTCGCTGGCGACGCACACGCGCTCGCCGCTGATCGCGCCGCCGAGGTCGCTGACGCGGGCCGATGAGGTGCTGAATCGCTCGCTGAGCGAGGCCGCGGATCGGGTTGTGGGCGAGCGCGAGGGGACGGGCGAGGCGGCACGGGTCGAGATTCGCCAGGGAGACAACCGGAGGCGGGGCGGCGACGACAAGGCCTCGGCGGGCGAGACGACCTCGCGGGGTGCGAGCCATCCGGAGTTCGCGCGGCTCATGGAGGATGCGCAGGTCCTGCTGGCCAAGAGCGATCCGCTGTCGGCGCGCAAGGCCATGAACACCGCGCTGCACCTGCGCGGGGCGAACGAGGGCGATCGCCAGCGGGCGCGCGATGCGCTGAGCGAGTTGAACGAGCAGTTGGTCTTCAGCCCCAACGCGGTCCCTGGCGATCCGATCAGTTCTTCGTACACGGTCGCCAAAGACGAGTTCTTGAGCACGATCGTGCGGAAGAACGGGTTGGGCGTCGATTGGCGGGCGATCCTGGATATCAACCGGATCCCGCGCCCCGAGTCGATCCGCGAGGGGCAGACGCTGAAGCTGATCCGCGGGCCGTTCCACGCGATCGTATCCAAGGGGGCGTATCGCGTGGACCTGTATTGGGGGCCGGCGGACAAGGCGAGCGAATGGCTCTATATCCGCTCATTCACGGCGGGGCTAGGGCAGAACGACTCGACGCCGACGGGCAACTTCAAGGTCAAGAACCGCCTGGAGAACCCGGCGTGGACGAACCCGCGGACGGGCGAACGGTTCGCCTCGAATAATCCCAAGAACCCGATCGGGGAATACTGGATCGGGCTGGAGGGCGTGGGCGAGTCGGCGGTGCATCAGAGCTATGGGTTGCACGGCACGATCGCGCCCGAGAGCGTGGGGCGCCAGGAGTCGATGGGGTGCATCCGGATGCTGCCCGATGACATCCGGGTGCTGTTCAGCCTGCTGCGCGAGGGCGAGAGCGTGGTGCAGATCCGGCGGTGAGCGTGTACCACTCGCTGGTTCGATGGACCGGCAAACGGGGAGCAAGGACGCCCGTTTCGGCCCGGCGCCGGGGGTGACCAAGTGCTCTGAGCGCCCTAGAATAAGGTATCCTTCCTACGGCGGCTCTCGGGCCCAAAGACCGGTCGCGGCGGCCGGTTTGGCGGGTGGGAGACTGTCCCTTCTTTTGGGCTCAGGGAGCACGCGCGGCGAATGAGCGAAGACACGACGAATGCCATCGAGACATCCGCCCCGACGGGTGGCGGTGATGCTGGGGAGTATTCCGCCGACCAGATCAAGGTGCTTGAGGGGCTGGAGGCGGTTCGCAAGCGCCCCGGGATGTTCATCGGCGGCACGGGGATCAATGCCCTGCACCATCTGGTGTACGAGGTGGTGGACAACTCGATTGATGAGGCGATGGCCGGGCACGCGACGGTGGTCAGTGTGTTCATCGAGGCCGATGGGTCGGTGCGGGTGGTGGACGATGGGCGGGGCATTCCTGTCGAGCCGATGACGCACGAGGATCCGAACCTCAACGGCAGGCCGGCGGTCGAGATCGTGATGACCAAACTGCACGCGGGGGGCAAGTTCGGTCAAGAGGGCAGCGCGTACAAGGTCTCGGGCGGGTTGCACGGCGTGGGGGTCTCGTGCGTCAACGCCCTGAGCGAACGCCTGGAGGTCGAGGTCTATCGCAACGGCAACGTGTATCGGATGGTCTTCGAGCGGGGCAACGTCAGCGAGCCGCTGGAGGTTGTCGGGCCGATTCCCACTGGCAGCACGCGGACGACGGGCACGGCGGTCACGTTCCGCCCCGACGGCACGATCTTCCCCGACGTGACGTTTGAGTATGCGATCTTGCAGAATCGCCTGCGGGAGATGGCGTTTCTCAATCCCGGCGTGACGATCCGCCTGAGCGATGAGCGGGTCGGGCCCGACGGTAAGCCCCGCCACGAGGTGTTTCGGGCCGACAAGGGGTTGGTGGAGTATGTCGAGCACCTGCTGACGGGCAAGAGCCCGGTTTCGAGCGTGGTGTATGTGCGCAAGGACGACGCGGAACGATTCATGGTCTGCGAGGTCGCGCTGCAGTACCACGATGGGTACAACGAGACGCTGCTGACGTTTGCCAACAACATCAACAACGTGGATGGCGGGACCCACGCCCAGGGATTTAGGGTCGCGCTGACAAGGACGTTGAACGCATACGCCAAGAAAGAGGGGATCATCCGCGAGAGGGATCCGACGCCCACGGGCGAGGATCTGCGCGAGGGGCTGATCGCGATTGTCAGTGTGAAGCTGCCCGAGCCGGCGTTCAACAACCAGCCCAAGGAAAAACTGCTGAACCCCGAGGTCGAGCAGTTTGTCTCTCAGGCGGTGAGCGAGGCGCTGGGGAGCTGGCTTGAGGAGCACCCGAGCGAGGCCAAGAAGCTGTGCCTGAAGGGTGTTTTGGCGGCCCAGGCGCGCGAGGCGGCGAGGAAGGCCCGGGAGCTGACGCGGCGCAAGAGTGCGCTGGACAGCGGGTCGATGCCGCACAAGCTGCGCGACTGCAAGACGAGGGACATGGAGCGGAGCGAGCTGTTCATCGTCGAGGGTGACTCGGCGGGCGGCAGCGCGACCCAGGGGCGCGACGTCGAGACCCAGGCGATCCTGCCGCTGAAGGGCAAGATCCTGAACGTCGAGAAGGCGCGGATCGACAAGATCCTCGGCTTCGAGGAGATCCGGACGCTGATCGCGGCGTTGCGTTGCGGGATCGGCGCGGACTTTGACATGTCCAAGCTGCGCTACGGCAAGGTCATCATCATGACCGACGCCGACGTGGACGGGAGCCACATCCGCACGCTGTTGCTGACGTTTTTCTATCGCCAGATGCCGGAGTTGGTGCGTCAGGGGCGGATCTACATCGCCCAGCCGCCGTTGTTTCAGCTGACCAGGGCCAAGAAGAGCCGGTATGTTCTTAATGAGCGGGCGATGGACGATGCGCTGGGCGAGAGCGGGCTCGATGGCTCGACGCTGGTGGTGCGCGATATCAGTGGCCTGACCGACCGGGGCGGGGAAGCGCCCGAGATCCGACGGATCGAGGGGGACGAGCTTCGGCGTGGGATGACGCTGCTGCGGCGGTTGGCGGAGCTTGTCGAGATCGCCGAGCGCCGCGGCGTGCGGTTTGGTGATCTTCTGGAGGTTCGGGCGGAGTCTGAGGCAGGGACGCTGCCGACGCATCGGGTGAGCTGGCGGGGCGAGGAGATCCTCGGCGAGGCGTACGCGTGGGACGAGAAGGACGCGCACGCGATCATCGAGGCCAACGGGCTGCGACTGTCGGACGATGAGCTCGACGAGAATGGCAACGGCAACGCCGCGCCGATCGCGACCATCCGCGAGCTGCACGAGAATCGTGAGCTGGAGCGGATCTTCTCGGATCTGGAGTCGATCGGGCTGGATATCGCGGACTTCGGGCTCGAGCGGCGCGAGGCGATCACCGGCGAGAGCCTGGCGACGAGGTTCTTCTGGGAGACGGTCGGGAAATCGAAGAGCGCCAAGGCGCCAGAGCCGCAGACCGAGGACGCGGATGGCGCGGATGAGAGCGAGCCAAGCGCGGGGGGTCGGGTCGTCGAGGCGGCGAATCTACGGGAGATCCTGGGTGCGCTGCACGAGATCGGCAGGCGCGGGCTGGAAATCAAACGGTTCAAGGGGCTGGGCGAGATGGACGCCGAGCAGTTGTGGGAGACCACGATGGACCCGAGCAAGCGGACGCTGATGCGTGTGCGGTGCGAGCTCGGGCAAGAGGCGGAGTACCTGTTCACGACGCTGATGGGTGAGCAGGTCGAGCCTCGGCGGAAGTTCATCGAGGATCACGCGCTGGAAGTCAAGAATCTGGACGTGTGATTCTCGGACCACTATCGAGTTGTTGAGAATCGCACGGACGATCTGATCGTCGTGACCGTGTGGGATATGACGCTCGGCGGCCATTTGTCTGCTTGGCGGAGCGCCGGGGGCTCACCCGGCTGAGGCGATCACCCGATTTCTCTTGCGACATCCGCTCTGTCACGCGAGGGAACCGCCGATGCCCAAGAACCCATCCTCCGGGTCGAATCGAGTGAACACCCTAGGCCTGCAGGGGCAGGTGCTCGGGGACATGCTCGATGAGCTTGATTCGCAGGGTGACTCCGAGGCCAACAAGGCTCGAAGGCACACCCGCCTGCGATTCCGCAGGGACACCGTGCATATGAAGGTTCGCCAGGCCGGCGGGCTCGAGCGGATCATCAAGGTCGCGTGCCGGAATCTTTCCAGCGGGGGCGTGTGCGTGCTGCACAACACGTTCTTGCATCCGGGCTCGCCGTGCGCGATCGTGCTGAAGGATCTGCGGACGGGCCAGACGGTCGTCTACGGCGACATCGTGCGTTGCGAGCATCGGCACGGGGTGATCCACGAGGTGGGCATCAAGTTCCGCCAGCCTATCAACGTGCGAGACTTCGTCGAGGTCAACGTCCTCGACGACACGTTCAGCTTCGAGAGATTCGACGCGGCCGAGCTCGAGGGCTGCGTCGTGCATATCGATAACTCCGCGCTTGACACCAAGCTTGTGCAGCACTTTCTCAAGGACACCCGGATCCGGCTCCGCCTGGCGGCGACGGGCGCGGAGGCCCTCGAGTTGATCAGAGACGGATGTGACCTGGTGCTGCTGGACCTGCAGTTCGGCGAGGACGTTGGGGAGCAACTGCTCGAGAAGATCCGCGGAAGCGGCGATCTGACGCCGGTGATCGTTGTCTCGGGCGACGACACACCCGAGACCCGCCGACGCATCATGGACAAGGGTGCGCATGGGTTCATCACCAAGCCGTTCGAGCAGTCGCGTCTGCTGCGGTCGGTCGCCGAGTTTCTCATTACGGATCGTGACCAGCTCAACTCGATCACCCAGGCCGAGCTGATGGAGAAATCCGACGGCGCGATGTTCGGCGAAGAGTTCACGACCGAGCTGCGCTCGGTCGCGTCTGAGCTGGACGAGGGGCTGAATAATCGCGACGCCAAGCGCTGCCAGGGCGCGTGCTACCGGCTCGTCGGGGCGGCACCGTACTCGGGGCACCCGACGCTCGCCAAGGCCGCCCAGGACGCGGCGCGGGTGATCGAGGCCGTGGGCATCGAGCAGTCGCTTGCCGATGTCCAGAGGGTCCTGAACGCCTGCAGGTCGATCCTCGACGCTTGACGCGGCGGACTCAGAGGCAGACGCTTTGGGGCGTGAGACATCGGATCGAGAACGTGCTGGGCAGCGAAGTCGCGCATGAGCGTCGGCTCAGCGGCGGGTGCGTCGGGGATGTGCGGCTGGTCGAGCTCGCCGATGGTCGGCGCGTCGTCGTCAAGCTGGGGGCCCGGGGCGCGGGACTGGATATCGAGGGCTCCATGCTGGCGGACCTGAGCGGGAGGCTGCCCGTGCCGGGGGTGCTGCACGGCGAGGATGATCTGCTCATCATGGAACATGTCGAGCACGACGGCCTGACCGGTGCCAGCGGCGAGCGCCACGCCGGCGAGTTGCTCGCACATCTGCACAACGAGAGCCAGGATCAGTTCGGTTATGGATACGACACGCTGATTGGGGGCTTGCATCAGCCGAATCCGTGGACCGATGACTGGGTGGAGTTTTTCGGCGAGCATCGGTTGGCGTATATGGCGCGCCAGGCGCATGACGCGGGGCGGTTGAGCGATCAAACGCTCGCGCGGGTCGAACGCTTCTCGGCGGGCGTGCTCGGTGATCTGATCGGGGGCGGCGGTGCGCCGTCACTCATCCACGGGGACGTCTGGGGCGGGAATGTGCTCGCTCACGAGGGACGGATCGCGGCGTTCATCGATCCGGCGGTGTATTACGGCGACGCCGAGGTCGAGCTGGCGTTCGTCACGCTGTTTGGCACGTTCGGCGACGCGTTTTTCGAGCGGTATGGCGAGATTCGGCCGATCCGTTCTGGTTTCTTTGAGACCCGGCGGGATGTGTACAACCTGTACCCGCTGCTCGTGCATGCGCGCCTGTTCGGCGGGGGGTACGGCGCCAGCGTCGAACGCACGCTCGATCGATTCGGGGTGTGAGTGAGGAGTACGCGGATCGTGGATGGAGATAGAGCAGGCCCATTGCTCATCGTCGCTGCTGGATCGGGCTCGGCGGCGGGTGTGCGTGCCCGACGGGTCGGTGCTATCACCTGTTGGGCTGGCGGGCGGCGCGATTGCGGAGGGCGCTCTCGTACCACATGCGAAACTCCGCGTAGCCCTCGGGCTCGGGGAAGACGTCGAAGAACGAACGCCCGCCGAGGGCGAGCTGGGGGTTGTCCGTGAACCCCATGCGATCGGCCATGACGGTGAAGACCCACTTCTTGAGGTCGTCGGGCGCGCGCAGGTACACGGTCTCGGCCTGCTCGACATCGAGCATGGAGACAAAGGTCGCGACATGGGTGCCGGCGTAGAAGCGCCAGTCGCTGTCCATGACCTCGGTCCGCGCGGACTCGCTGCCGGTCTGGGTCTTCATGTTCTCGACCTGGGCCTCGGTGTACTTGCGATGGAAGGTCTCGGCATACTCCCAGTTGCTGCGCCACAGATCGATGTTGCCCTCGAGCAGAGCAACGACCGATGCCTGGATCGCGGCGCTGACCTCGCTCTGGGCGACGTAGGTGCTCTTGAAGCGCTCATCTTGGTACTGGTCGTTGATGAAATCCTCGATGGTCTGGGCGTATTGCTGGTTCTTCCACGCATCGTTGATGCCGAGGGTCGGGCGATTGATCAACTCGAGGAGGTAGTACTGTGCGGTGTCCCTCTGGCCCCTTCGGTAGAAGAAGCGGATGGCGTCCTTGAGGAAGTTCTCGTAGCCGCCGTCGTAGAGGCCCCAGATGCGGGCTTCCTGGTCATACTTGCTGCGCCCGGCGACTTCTATGACGATGTCGCCGTACTTCTCGACGAAGTGTGCGTTGGGCACGGCGAGGTAGAGCGAGTAGACGCCCGGGCTGCCGTCTTCTTGCATGCGGAGTTGCGGCCGGGTCCAGTAGACGTAGCTGAAGTAGAGTTCGCCCGAGCGGTAGAGTTCCTGGAGGGCCTGGATGGTGCCGCGGTCGGCGTTGACGAAGTCGTAGTCGCTGTTGGTGCGCTCGCGGATGCGGGTGAAGGTCGCCTCGACGCCCTTGGCCGACCAATAGAGGCTGTGGGCGGCGGGGTGGCGCCAATCCAGCGGGCCATACTTCTCGGTGTAGCGGATCATCCGATGAGGTTCCATGTGGTAGTCCTCGGTGAGGACTCTGCGGCGCACGAACGGCAGCAGGAGTTCGAACGCGTCGTCGTACTGGGGGTCGAGGACGAGCGATCGGAGCAACGCGCCGCGTGGATTGGCCTTGAGCTGCGCCTCTGGCATATTGATCACGAAGTCGCGATAGCTTGATTGCAGGAGGGCGTCCAACTGGGTGTAGCGTTTGAGGAAGTCGATGCCCAGGTCATCCGCCGCGCCGCCCTCGATGGTGTCGATGAGATGGCGGAGGAGCTCGCGGGTGTCGTCGTCCGGCGCAGAGGCCAGCAGGCCGCGGATGGCGCGCGGGGCGTCGGCGATGGGAGTGAGCCAGTCGATGAACGCCTGGGTCGCGCCCTCGCGCGAGCGCGTCACCGGCGAGAGGACCGGGGGCTCGCCGAGGATCTCGGTCCACTCTGCGGCGAGCGATCGCTTGTAGTACTGGTTGGCGTCGTCGGTGAAGCCGGCGATTTTGTGCAGGAAGATCCAGGCCAGCTCGCGGTGGATGAGCAGGGCGTTGGGGTTGTAGACCACGCCCTCATCTCGCAAGAGGCGGATGCCCTTGTTGACCCACTCCCAGCGTTCTTCGCGGGTGTTCGCCGAGACCGAGATGTTGTAGGCCATGTTCCACGCGTGGAAGGTCCAGACATCGGGGAAGCGGGGCTGGAGGGTTGTGATGGCCCGGGCGAGGGTCATCGCCTCATGGAACTTGCCCTCTTCCTTGAGTGTGTTGGCGCGGATCCAGAGGTAGTTGACGAACACGCCGCGCAGGGCGCCCATGGCGATGCCCAGGGCGACCTGGGGCGGGGCGTTTTCTTCTGCGCGGTCGACGTAGACGAGTTGGTGGTGGGACGCGCTGGCGTTGATCCTGGGTCCGAGCAGGCCGGCCATGAACAGGCAGAGCAGGGCGACACTCCCGGCAATGAGCTGGATGAAGCGGGCGTGCTGCATGGGGTGCTCCTGTGCGAGGCCTTGGCGATACACCTAGTTCGGCGCGAGCGACCGAGAGGTTCGGGCTCGGTCAGTGTCCGGAGTACATGGCGAGTTCTCTTCGGCGGAAGATGAGGCATGCCAGTGCGAACATGGCCGCCGAGACCGCGCCAAGAACGAGCACGCCGAGGCCAACATCACCCCAGCTGAGCAGGCGTCC
>CBDVAM010000100.1:0-12904 GCA_965371965.1 uncultured Phycisphaerales bacterium | reverse complement strand
CGGATAAAAGGTACCCCGGGGATAACAGGCTGATCGCTCCCGAGCGTCCATAGCGGCGGAGCGGTTTGGCACCTCGATGTCGGCTCATCACATCCTGGGGCTGAAGGCGGTCCCAAGGGTTCGGCTGTTCGCCGATTAAAGTGGTACGCGAGCTGGGTTCAGACCGGCGTGAGCCAGGTCGGTCCCTATCTGCTGTGGGCGTTCCAAGCTTGAGAGGAGTCAACCTTAGTACGAGAGGACTAGGTTGGACTAACCCCTGGTGATCCTGTTGTCTCGCTAGAGGCACCGCAGGGTAGCTACGTTGGGCAGGGATAACCGCTGAAAGCATCTAAGCGGGAAGCCCCCCTCGAGATAAGGCTTGGTTGTCCTTTATGGACGGAAGACCCCTGGAAGACTACCAGGTTGATAGGCCGCGGGTGCAAGGGCAGAGATGTCCTCAGCCGAGCGGTACTAACGGTCGAAGGCTTGATCGTGTCGACCAGACGCCGTGGACGTCGACACAAGAGATGTAAAGATCGCTTCGGGCGATGCGTGTTTCGGGTACTGTTCGTGCCTGGTACACACTGACCCCGGCTCTCGTTCAACTCCGGAAATCGGAGTCTTCGCCGCTGCCCGGAAGGGTGCGTGCGGGGATTGTCGGTGACCATAGGTCCGGGGCAACACCTGTTCCCATTCCGAACACAGCAGTTAAGCCTGGGCCGCCGATGATACTGCCTTGCGGGAAAGTAGGTCATCGCCGACGCTTGGACCCCGCGGGATCAAACCCGCGGGGTCCGCTTTATTTTTGCTGCCACGCCCGCGTGTAGCGCGGGTGTGCGAGCAGCGAGATGACAGGCCTGCCAAACGCGGGGAGTTGCCTGTGTGCCGCCACGATTGAGCGGCCCAGGCGTGCCCGGGGGCAGGGGACGGCTGGAATCCAGGGGAACCCCTTGCGTGCCAGGCGCCCCCGAATTCGTGGAAATCCCGTCTCGGTTGTGCCTCTGGGGGGTCGAGAGTCGGTAGGCTATGGGACGCGAGGATCGCGCAGGGGCGGGGTCTGGGCAGAGGGCGGTTAGACACTCGGCTTTTTAAGGAGCTCGGCATGGGACGGATGAAAAGAGCAGTGAGCGGGGCGGCAATTCTGGCGATGATGTGCGGCAGCGCCTTCGGGCAGGTCGCCGACGACAGCTTTGACGCCGTGATGCAGGAGCACAAGGACGCGTGGAGTGCGCTCAGCGCCGAACGCAATCTCAATGGCGAGACGGCGACCGAGCTCAACAAGGAGATCATTGCCAAGCTCGATGTTTCCACTCTGTCGATGGAGCAGATCCAGCGGATGCTCGGGGTCAACGCGCTCTACGGCAACTATGACAACGAGGCCTTGAACGCTCGGGTCAACGAGTTCGCGTCGGCGTATGGCAAGGATGGCGCGATGGGCATGCTGCTGCTCGTCGATTTCAACAACCGCCAGGGCAAGCGCGACGAGGCCGCTGAGGTCGTGGTCAAGCTCCTGGATCATCCCGCGCTGAGCGACGTGCTCAAATCAGACAGCGTGTCGTCGTTGTTGAGCGCGATGAGCCAGTACGCCCAAGCCGACGAGGGCGCGAACTACGAGAAGGTCGCCAAGCTTGTGCTGAGCCTGCCGAGCGACCTGGATGAGAAGGGCGTTGGCGCGCTGCGTCAGACGGTCGTCGGCTTGACCAAGGTGGTCAATGATGAGACTCGTTCCCTGCACAACAAGGTGCTCGCCAAGGCGATCGAGCTGACCGAGAAGCAGATCGAGGGAATGCCCGAGGACAAGGCCAAGCGGCTGAAGGACTCGCTGGCGTTCTACAAGGGTCCGTTCGCGCGAGGCGAGTTGATTGACAACCCGATGCCGCAGATGGACGTGATCTGGGCGAGCAACTCCGAGGTGACGTCGATGGAGGCGTATCGCGGCAAGGTGCTGGTGCTGGATTTCTGGGCGACCTGGTGCGGGCCGTGCATCTCGTCGTTCCCGAATATCAAGAAGGTGAACGACTACTACAAGGGCTACGACGTTGCGATCGTCGGTGTCACCTCCCTTCAAGGCTTCAGCGTCAATGGCCCCACCAAGGAGAGGATCGATTGCACCGACAACACCGAGCTGGAATACGAGGAGATGCTCAAGTTCATGGAGTACCAGGAGAACATGAACTGGGAGGTCGTGTTCACCGAGCAGAGCTGCTTCAACCCGGACTTCGGGGTCATGGGCATCCCGCACATGGCGATGGTTGATCCTTCGGGCAAGGTCCGCCACAACGCGCTGCATCCCTCGGGCGTGAGCTTCGAGGCCAAGGTCGAGATGATCAACGCGATGCTGCTCGAGGCCGGGCTTGAGGTGCCGCCGGCACAAGAAAAGGCAGCGGCGGGCGGCTGAGCGAATCGCTCGGCGAGCGAGAGAACGCACATGGACCCGCTCACTATTGAGCGGGCCTTTTTCTATGACCGGTGGTTACGGCGTGATGACCACCTTGCCGGTCTTCCACGATCCGACCAGCTCCAACGCGTCGTTGATCCGATCGAGCGGGAGTCGGTCGGTGATGAGTTCCTCGAATGGGAATTGGTCGCTGCGAGCCTGAAGGAATTGCAGCGCTCTGGCCCAGTGGCGGGGCTCGGAGCCGTAGACGCCGCCCATCTGCATCTCCTTGCGCACCATGAGATGGGGATTGAGCGGCTGGGGTCCGCAGTCGCAGTATTGCCCGAGCTCGAGGAACCGTCCGCAGTCTCGGGCGAGTTCCCAGCCCTCGCCGGTGGCGCTGGCGACGCCGGCGCACTCGACGACGAGGTCTGCGCCGATGCCATCGGTCATGTCTCGCACGATCTCGCGTCGGGCATCCGGGTCCGGCACCCGCTCGATATCGATCACGTCCGTTGCGCCAAAGCGCCGGCAGCGATCCAGGCGATCTTTGGGTCCGCCGATGACGATGACCCGTCCAGCGCCGCAGTCGGCCGCGAGAGCCGCCGCGGCGAGCCCGACCGGCCCGGCACCCTGGACGACGACCGTCTCCATCCATCGCACGGGCATGGCCTCGAATCCGTGGATCGCGGTCACCAGCGCACAGCCCGGGCCGACGACGGCCTCGGACGAGATCGCATCGGGGAGGCGAAAGACCGATGTGTTGGCGCGCAGGACGTGATACTCGGCGTACCCGCCGTTGAGATAGGGCGGCTCGTCGCAGGGGAGGTTGACGCCGAACGCCCGCCGATGGAGGCAGCGGTTGGGGCTGGAATGGACCCGGCACATGGTGCAGGTGGCGCAGGTCATGGCGGCGGTCCAGCAGACCCGGTCGGCGTCGGCGATGTGCTCGCCCAGCCAATCGCGGCGCGGGCCGCCGGTGGCGACGACGACGCCGGTGGTCTCGTGGCCCATGACCAGCGGGAGGGGCACGGGCAGCTCGCCGCGATGGAGGTGGACGTCGGTGCCGCAGACGCCGGCGAGTTCGACCTTGACCAGCAACTCGCCCTCGCCCAGCGATTGCGGCATCGGGAGTTGCTCGATGGTCAGGGGTTCGGCGAACGCTCGCATGACGGCTGCGGCGCAGGTCTCGGGCCAGTCGGCGGGCATGGTGGGGCCTCCCAAGAGAGCGGAAGTGAGGTATTCGGCATGGAGGATACCGACCGGAACATCTCTGGAGTCAGGATCGTTGGCGAGCGAGCACGGGGACCGGTGTCCTGGCGAGAGTTGGATTCGCAGCGTAGAACCGAGCGTTGCGTATGGATCTGAAACCGTCGTTTGCGTGCTGCGGGTATCGTCTGGCCGGGGCGGGCGTGGGCAACGCGGCCTTCGTAGAATGGACGGGAAGGAGTCCGACGATGACCACGACCACCGAGCCTCGCCTGTATGAAGAGGGGGGCGATGAGCTGATGAGCTTCGAGCAGTTCGCCGATCGGGTGAGCCTGCTGCCGGGCGAGGCGACGCCGATCGAGCCGTCCCAGCGGGTCCGCATTCTCTGGGGCCAGGATATGCTGCGCGACGTGCTGGATGGGCGATATCGCGCGATCATCTGCGGCGTCAACGACGAGGACAACTCCCACGGCATCATCGCCCAGATCGTCAATCTCGTGACCACCAGCCAGTGGAGCGTCAAGAGCGTGACCAGCTATGCCAAGGTGTTCCACGAGGCCGTGAGCATCCACGCGGCGGGCGACGACGAGCCGTTCGTACTCAAGTACGACCTCGACAGCCTGCTGATCTTCGCGTTGCTGCGACCCAAGGGCAGGACGCACTTCACGCTCAGCGACTTTGCACGGGGATTTCGCACGGTCGTGAAGATGATCAGCGGCAGGCGCGAACGGTTGCCGATCGCGAGCGTGAGTTTCCTGGGCGCGAGGTCCAATCGCTTGCAGCTTGACGATGGATCCGAGCCGAGCTTCGAGGCGGTGCTCCGCACGATGTACGACGCGGGTTTCCGGGGCGACGTGTACCCGAGCCCGATGATGTGGCGTCTGGGCAACGTCGGCGTGTTCCCCACGTTCCCCTTTCCCGAGGGGGTCTCGCGGATGCGCGAGGGGAGCAGCTGAGCGCCGTGCCGAGCTGAGCGGTGAGATCAAGCCATGACCGTCGAGGCGTCTCCAGGCGTGCGGATGCAATCCACGACCGAGGTCGTGCTGCGTCGTGACCGGCAGTTTCTGTTTCCTGAGTGCTGCGTGGGCTGCTGCGCCCCGGCGGACACGGCGCGACGCCATCGCGCGGTGCGCACCGGCCCCTGGCAGGCCGTCCTGCCGTGTGCGATGCCCGGACCCGCGTGGTGGGTGCCGTATTGCAACGAGTGTGCCCAGAAAACTCGCCGGCGGTTGCTCTTGATTCGCGGCGTCGGCTTCCCGGTGTTCACGCTTGTCATGATCGCGTCGGTCGTGCTCACCATGAGCTTTGTGGGCCTCGGGGTGGCGGCGGTTCCGATTGCCCTGGGATTGACGATCGCGCTGACGTTTCCGCTGTTCATGTGGGGCATCGCCTGGCGACCGCCGTTTGATGCCATGACCTGTGGCAAGGAGCTGCGATGCCGGTTTCGCTCGCGCGCGTATGCGCGGTCGTTTGAACAGATGAATGACGGCGCGAGTCCGGAGCGAGACCGATCACAGATCGGCGGCTGACCCGGGCGGTACCCAGGAGATTCGAGATGCAACTCGCTGTTCTTATCGAGCGGATGGAGCGCACGCCGGCGACCTTGGATGCCCTGCTCGACGGGCTCACAGAGGAGGACGCACGCCGTCGGTCTCAGACTGGCGCATGGTCGATCGTGGAGATCGTCAATCACCTCGCCGACGAGGAAGTGGAGGATTTTCGCACGCGGGTGCGGATGACGCTCGAGGATCCATCGCGGGCCTGGCCCGGGATCGATCCAGAGGGCGTCGCGATCGAGCGCCGCTACAACGAGCGAGACCTCGGCGAGACGCTCCAGCGATTCGCGAGCGAGCGGAGTGAGTCGATTGTGTGGCTCCGGTCTCTCAAGGATCCCGATTGGGATCGGACGTATCACCATCGGTCGATCGGCGAGTTGCGTGCGGGTGACGTGATGGTTTCGTGGGCGGCGCACGATCAGCTCCACCTGCGCCAGATCGCAAAGCGGCTGTTCGAGCTGGCCCAGCGCGATGGGTCCGGGTATTCGGTCGCGTATGCGGGATCGTGGTGATGTTCAATCGTTGTCCCATGTGCCACCGACCATGGCTTTGCATGGTTGGTGCTCTTCCTTGCGAGGAGCACCGACCGCTCAAAGCAGCGGTCTGTGGCACGGCGGGCATGTGTGGCACAGCGCAAAGAACACGCCGCGGGCTGCTCGCGGCGTGTTCTGGTTGAGAGAGACGGAGAATCCTGAATCCGCGTAGGACCGAGTGCTCCTTCGCGGGATGATGCTTAGTCGTACAGCGGGGCGGTGGGCAGATTGCCGGCGATCAGCCACTCGCCGACGCGCATCGCGCCGTTGCCGCCGATTTCGACGGTGTCGGCGACCATGAGGTCACCGAAGAACGGCTCGGTGCCATTCACGCCGCCGTTACCGGTGATGATCGCGTGGGCACTGGGTGCGTAGATGGTGCCGCGAACCATAAAGCCCGAGCCGCCACGCATGTCGAATGTGCTCGCGTTGGCCGGATCCTGGCAGACGACGATCCCCTCGTAGGGGCCCTCGGTGGGCGCTTCGAGGTTGACGTCGGCGTTGCCGCCCAGGTCGAACGCGCCGCCGATCATGTGGATCGTGATGCCCGTGCCGACGATGGTGCCGCTGAGGGCCTTGAAGCCGATCCCATCGATGTAGTAGTTGCCCGGGTTGAGCTGCAGGCGGGCATTGGCCCTGAGCTCGATCCCGCCCGAGAAGTAGCCCGGGTCAAGAACGTGGTCGCCGCCCTGGAACTTCTGGTACCCGTTGTCCGGCCCGTAGTCCGTGGGGTCGGGCATGACGAGACTCTCGAAGGGGTTCTCGACCCCACCGGCGTTGGTGAGGACCAGGCCCGTCACCTCGGCGGTTTGGCCGAAGGAGGTCTCGCCCGCGGTGTGGATATACCTGGAGCGGAGCGTGCCGTTGCCGCTGACAACGATCGAGTCGTCGTCGGTGGAGTTTACGAGGATGCGAGGCACCCGCATCAGGCCGCTGCCACTGATGGTCACGGCGTCAGGTGCTGACGCGTTGAGGACGATGACACCGACCTCGCGGGTAAAGTCGCTGGAGTGCACAGCCGCGTTGGCGATCGAGGCCGCCGTTCCCGCGATCAGAGTCGCTCCGAGCATGAGTCGTACATTTCGCATGGTCGTTCCTTTCCGTCCACCCCTGCGGGCGATTGACCTACACCAAGTCTCCGATTCACTCTTCGGGTCGGCCCGCGACTTGCCATGTTGTCTGAAGAAAACAGGTCGGTCTGTAACGACGGCGTTGCTCTGACGCGTCAGCGCGGCAGACTGGGAAGAGTTTGCGGCAAGAACCGCCGCCTCCGAGCCAGTGAGCCCGCGTATCCGGAACGGATAGAGAGATAGCCGCGGACATCCGCCCGCGGATCGCGCTTCCAAGAGTTGTTCTCATCGGCTCAGCCCGCTTTCGCGAGGTTCTCGACCGTGGCGCCTGCGGTGGTCCAGCCTACGACCGATATCGCCACTGGAATCATGTCGGGCCTGCGAGCGCAAGGAGCCGGTCGGTGATACCTTACTATAAGAGGGCGAACCGCCGCCGGTGGATCGGCTCACACGATCAACCGGGCTGGTGGAAGCACAGAGCTCAGCGCGACGATGGCCTGGGTTGACGGGAGAAGATCGAATGGCCAACGCGAGTGTCAAGACCAGAGTGTTATGGGCGGCGCTCGCGGTGCTCACGCTCTCGGCGGGGATGGCGGTGATGTCCGCGGCCTTCCCAGCAACCTTGCGCGTGGGCGATCAAGCGATTGGGACGGCCATCGCGACGGTCATCTATGCCTTGTTGGCTCTGGTCTCGGGTCTGGTCATCTCGAAGCGTCGGCGGATCGGCTGGTGGTCGCTGGGGTTCCTGGCACTGAGTCTCGGGAGTTGGATCGTGTATATCTGGGACGAGTCGAGTTGGCAATACGAGCAGACATACCAGCGCGTCATCGGGTCCCTCGGTGTGCCGGCGGGGGTTTCGCTGCAACTCGGCGTGCTCATGCTCCCCACCATCCGCGCGACGCACTGGAGGGTCCTGCGGATTATTGTGGGCGGTTGCTCGGTTGTTGCCGGGCTGCTCCTGCTGCTCATGATCGGCATTGATGGCGTCAACTACCTATGGGGTGCCGTTGGCCCCATCATCGGGGCCCTGGTCCTTCTGACCCTCTTCGGCACGGTCATGGTCGTGGTGGTGTCGTCCATCGAGAAGTCCGCCGCCGCCGACGAGCACGAGGTCGATATCGAACATCGCACGCCCGTGACGGTCACCTGCCCGCGCTGCCAGGAGTCGACATCGATTCGCTCGAACACCGACAGCGCCTGCGAATCTTGTGGCATGCGCATCCGCGTGAACATCACCGAGCCGCGTTGTGACTGCGGCTATCTGCTCTACAACCTGCCGGGCGAGGTCTGCCCCGAGTGCGGCAAACCCATCCCGAGCGAGCACCGCAGGCACATGCGAGACGGCGCTGCACAATCCTCTGGCCAGCGGCCATAGATCGTGTCGCTGGCGAACCAAGTCGCCAATCCCCTTGCATGGGCCATGGAACACGCTTTGTGAAGAGCTGCGCACGCGGTGTGCGCGTTGGCACGCCGATTGCCTAGAGGGTCTGCTCATGAGCGACTCGATGTGAATCGCTCGGAGCACTCGAACGTCTTTGGAGAATCCCATGTTCCGCAAAGCCACCGCCGCTATTCTGCTCGCCTCCATCCCCGCCACGCTAGCGATCGCCGTCGCAGCGCCAGAGCCCGCGTCTCAGGGCAGTTCGGTCCAGCGCGCCGACGAGGTTCGCCTGCGTGCCAGGCTCTCCGGCAAGTCGCTGGCCTCGGGCCAGGTGGACTACCGTGAGCGCACCCGCAACGACATGTCCGTGTTTCGTTTCAGCGTCGAGATCGAGGACGCCGAGCCGTTCACGACCTACGACATTGCTCACAACGGCAAGGTCTTCGGCGATGTGACGACCGACGAGTTTGGTTTCGCCGATTTCAATCGCCGGACCATCGGCGATGACTCGGGCGACATTGGATTCGTGCCCCAGATGGCCTCGGGCGACACGGTCCAGGTCGTCGGGTTGCTGTCCGGCACGCTCGCCGAGCGTTGAAGTCACTCCATCCCCCCGCGTCCGTCGGCTGCCGCCGGCGGACGCGTTTGCGAGCCCCTCAGGGCGGATCGTCACCCTGCATGTCCCGGCCTCGCGCCGCGAGCCCTCGGCCCGTGGCCCCGCCTGGAACGCCAAACGATCCGCGATCCGCCCGAGGGGCTTTCGCGTGCGCTCAGGTCCAACCTTGGGCGATCGGCATCCGGCGTCCGAATCCGAAGGCCACGCCCGAGACCTTTAACCCCGTCGCGAGTTGCTTGCGCTTGTACTCGGTGCGGTCGATCAGGCGCGCGATTCTCGCGACCGTCTGCTCATCGAAACCGCGCGAAACGAGGGTGGCGGGGCTCAGCTTTTCCTCGATCAGCCCGCCGACGATGCCATCGAGCACGTCGTAGGGCGGGAGGCTGTCGATGTCCTTCTGATCCGGCGCGAGTTCGGCGCTGGGCGGCTTGTCGATCGTGTTCTGGGGGATCGGCGGCGATGCGAAGGCGAGCGCCTCGAAGTGCTCGTTGATCCACTGCGCGATCGCGTAGACCTGGGTCTTGAGTACGTCGCTGAGGACCGCCAGCCCGCCGTTCATGTCGCCGTACAGCGTGCAGTAGCCGACCGCCAGCTCGCTCTTGTTGCCGGTGGTGAGCACGAGATCGCCCGTGCGGTTGGAGTGGGCCATCACGACCATGCCGCGGATGCGCGATTGCAGATTCTCCTCGGCGATATCCGGCAGCGACTGGCCAAGGAGCCTTTCGCCGATCGCATCGAACCCAGCGTCGATCGTGGTCCGAGCGCCTTGAAAAGCGTCCTCGATCGGCACGACCACGAACCGAGCGCCCAATCGCTCGGCGAGGTCGCGCGCGTCCGCGACGCTGTGCTCGCTGGAATACTTGCCCGGCATGGCCAGGCATGTGACATTCCCCGGACCCAAAGCCGCGGCGGCAATCACAGCTGTGACAGCAGAATCGATCCCGCCGCTGAGCCCGAGCACGACGCGCTCGAAGCCGGTCTTGCGGGCATAATCGCGCACGCCGAGCGTCAGAGCGCGAAAGAGCAGCTCCTCGGCGGGTGCCTCGAGACGTGGATCAACGACCCCGCCACTCGCGCTCGATGCACTCGCGGGCGGGTCCTCATGGCCAGCATCCAAGGCACGCGCATCGATATCGCAGACGAGCACATGCTCCTCGAAGCCCGGGCCGGCGGCGAGCAGCGTGCCGCGCGCGTCATACACACACGCGTGCCCATCGAAGATCAGCTCGTCGTTGCCTCCGACCTGGTTCGTGCTGGCGACCGCAACGCCATGGCGTCTCGCGTGGCCGATGAGCAGCTCGCGATGGCGACGCCCCTTGCCGAGCACGAACGGGCTGCCCGAGGGGTTCACGATGAGCTGAGCGCCCGCGCCGACGAGCGCCCGCACGGGGTCCTCATCGCGCGCGTGCTGGTCGGCGAACCCAACGTCCTCGCCCTTCCACAGATCCTCGCAGATGCTGAGCCCGACGCGCACGCCCGCGATCTCATGGACCGCCGCGCGATCGCCCGCGGTGAAATATCTATCCTCATCGAACACGTCGTATGTGGGCAACAGGCGCTTGTCATAGTGCCCGACAAGCGAGTTGTCGCGATAGAGCAGCAGCGAGTTGGCGAGCCCGTTGTCGATGGGCAGCGGGCAGCCAAGCACGACCGCGAGTCCATCGGTCATCGTCTCACCGATGTGCTTGGCCGCGTCGACACAACGCTGGCTGAACCCCTCGCGGAGCAGCAGGTCCTTGGGCGGATAGCCGCAGATGCTGAGTTCGGGCGTTATGAGCAGATCGGCCCCGGCGGATCTCGCCCGCTCGATTGCCCGCTCGATCAGCTGGGTGTTGTGCTCGATCGCGCCGATCGTTGGGTTGAGTTGCGCCAGGGCGAGTCGCATTGCGCATCGTATTCAGCCCCGGGCCATTGCGTGAGCGATCAAACGCTCGCCTCCTGCTCTGTGCCCGCTCCAGTCTCGCCGTTCGAGACTCCCCGACCCAGGCGTACGAGCTTGAGGGGATTGAGCCAGACGATCCCGCCGGCGGTTCCGATGAGGAATGCCGTCAGCTCGCTGGCCGTGACCAGCAGCGCGATCGCGGCGAAGGCGTCGGGCGTCGCGATCCCCAGGGCGACGGCCAGTCCGATGGTCCCGCCCTCGCGCAGGCCGAGCGAGCCGGTCGGGGCGCTGGCCCCGATGAAGAAGTAGACCGCCCCGCTCACGATCGCGTGGGACCAGCTCAGCTCGACACCGAGCATCTCAGCCGCGAGCTTGAAGCGGATGGCGTGCAGCGCGAGATCGGAGAGGCGCAGTCCGGCATGGAACGCGACCGCCCGCACGCTCGAGAGCATCACCACGCCCGCGTGCAGGTGCGCGAACAAGGCGGATCGAACGAACCGCGACAACGGCTTGATCCGGGTGACATCCGCCAGGCGTTCGAGGCGTTCGATCCCCGTGCCCGGGCCGAAGACCTTGGCGAGCGAGACCACGATCGTTGCGGCCAGCGCAACGCCGGCGAGCGCGATCACCAGCCAGAGAAGATCGACGTCGCGTCGGATCGCCGACGCGACGAGCACCGGGGCGACGAACGCGGGGATGAGCACGCCGATCGCCGCGAACCACGCGGCGATCGTGAACAGCGGCACGCCGTCGCGCCGGTTATGAAACACCGTGCGGAAGATCAGGCTCATCTTGAACGGCAGATAGCTCAAGAGCGACGCGATCGCGCTGACCGCCTGGAGATCGATCACGCCCAGGCGGCGCACCGGAAGCAGCGTCACGAAGAAGACCAGCCCGTTGATCGCCAGCGTGCCTATCGCCAGCAAGACCATGGCCGCCACCTGATGCCAGGGCGCCTCGCTCAGTTTCTTGAACTGGTCCTGGTTGTCGGCGCTGAAGGCCATGCTCAGGGCCCACGCGAGCACGGCCATCCCGAAGAGGAATCCCACGAGCTGGATCGCGAGCTTGGCGACCGACATCGATCTGCTGGGAGATTCCTTGTCTTGGCGCTCGGTGTCCATCGTCACGGGGTATCGGCTCTCTGGAGATCGAACACCACACGCCCGATCTCGGGCCACCTGCGCACCGGACGCCCCAGCGTCTGGGCCCATTCATCGACGAGCTCGGGTGTGACGATCGGATCGTACCACCCGTCGCGACTGAGACGATCCAACTCGCCGAAGCTGATGTCGACGTATCGCACGCCCAAACTCCGCAGGCCGCGCGTCCAGGCGTCAGGATCTTCGGGCGTCTCACGTATCAGCGTGCCCAGCGGCGACGTGTCCCAGGTCGTGTGATACAGCACTGGCGGGCGGATATAGAACGGCGTGGCATCGCCGATCATGTACACGACCTCGCCGGGTTCGAGCATGAGGTTCATCCACGCCGACGGGGGCACCTGCCCGAGTTCCTCGAGCCCGCGCAGGCGGTCGGCACGCTCGCGCTGGGGTGTCTCGCCCAGCAGCAGGCGCGCATGGTCGCCGGAGAAGTAGCCCGGGCCGACGCTCGTGAGCAGGTTCGGGGCTCCATCGCGTTGGGACAGGAATACGAATCCCGACGCCATCGCCTGAAGGACGACGGCTCCCAGGAGGGCTCTCGCGCCGATGCGCCGGTTGGCGTGCAGCGACCACGCGCCCAGGACGACGGCGAGCATCGCCGGCGGGATCAACGGCAACAGGAACCGCGATTGGATATGCGTGAACGCAAGCCAGCTCGCGAGCCCGCCAACCAGCGCGACCGCCACCAGAACGCCAGCCCGGCGAGTCTCGCGTCGGAGCGTTGACACGACCATGCCAAACAGCGTGACACCCCAGAAGGCCAGCCATTGCGGATGGCTCATGCCGCGATAACTGCCCTGCTCTGGCAAAGCCGCGACGGCGAGCCGATCCGGGATTGAGCCGTCAAACCGGTGCGCCCCGGCGTATCGGGCGACCTGCTCGCTCGACCAGTGCGCCTCACCAAACACACCGGTGAAGTGAGGGAAGACCGGGTTGCCGCCGCTCATCGCGTTGCGAATCAGCCACGGCGACAGCGCCACCAGCCCCGCCACACACCCGACACACATCACGACCCCAAGCGTTCCGACAGACCGCGATTCCCCCTCACGACCCTCGACCCCCGACCCTCGACCCCTCAACCCCCAGCCACCCGCCCAGAGCCCAAGGAACCACGACCCAACCCGGACAACCCCCACCGGCCCCC
>CBDVAM010000099.1:0-12922 GCA_965371965.1 uncultured Phycisphaerales bacterium | reverse complement strand
CCACCGGCCAGCAGACCGGCGTGGCCCCACGCGCCAAGATCATGAGGCTCACCATCACCGGCAGCTACAACGCCGAGAGCGCTGTCTGGGAGGCGATGCAGTACAGCGTCGATAACGGCGCCCATGTGCTGTCGGCGAGCATCGGCTGGCCGCACAGGGTCGGACCCGATCGTGCTATGTGGCGTCTGGTCAGCGAGAACACCTTCGCCGCCGGCGTAGCAACCGTGTACGCCGCGGGCAACGAGGGCACATGCTGCGGCGCTGATTCTGTTCGCACGCCCGGCGATGTGCCCGACATGATCACCGCCGGGGCGACCGACTGCAACGATAACATCGCGAGTTTTTCCAGCCGCGGGCCGGTGACCTGGGAAAACGTTGATCCGTACTTCGATTGGCCTCTTCCCGAGGGCAAGCTCAAGCCGACGGTCTCGGCGCCGGGCGTCAATACGCTCTCGCTGGCGATCGGCTCGTGCACCGGATATACCAACAACAGCGGCACCTCTATGGCCACGCCACATATCGCCGGCACCATGGCGCTGATGCTCCAGGCAAACCCCGATCTCGACCACTACCAGGTCAAGCAGATCCTCAAGGATACCGCTATCGATCTGGGCACAAGCGGCCCGGACAACACCTATGGGCACGGGCGGATCGACGCCCTCGCGGCGGTCGAGATGGCGCTCTCCATGGGCGGCTGTGACGCGGACATCGACGGCGATGGCGATGCCGACGCCGACGACTTCTTTGACTATCTCGACGCGTTCGCCGCCGACGACCTGGACATCTGCGATATCGACGGCGACGGCGATTGCGACGCCGACGACTTCTTCGATTATCTCGACCAGTTCGCGGCGGGCTGCTAGCCGGCCGACCGAGATCAGCGATAGCGACCGGAGGCCCACACCCGTGGGTCTCCGTTTTCCTTTCCCAGGCCCTCATCGTCCGATAGCAGGGCTGGATGAACAAGCCCCGACACGCCGAGACCAGGTTGGAGCCGCTCCCCGGCTGGCGGGGGCGCTTGCACGAGGTCATCTATGAGGCCGACACGCCCCTCGGCAAGCTCTTCGACATCCTCATCCTCGTGCTCATCGTCGCAAGCGTCCTCGCGGTCCTGCTCGAGAGCGTCGGTTCGATAGACGCGACGTACCACACCCAACTCTACATCGCCGAGTGGACCCTCACGATCATCTTCACGATCGAGTACACCCTCCGCCTGATCACCGTCAAGCGCCCCGCCGCCTACGCCCGCAGCTTCTTCGGCATCGTTGACCTCCTCGCCATCCTCCCGACCTATCTCAGCCTCTTCATCGGCGGCGCACAGTCTCTCCTGGTCATCCGCGCCCTCCGCCTCCTGCGCGTCTTCCGAATCTTCAAGCTCGCCCGCTATCTCGACGAATCTCGCATGCTCATGGTCGCCCTGCGCGCCAGTCTTCGCAAGATCCTCATCTTTCTCTTCGCCGTGCTCACCCTCGTCATCATCATCGGCAGCGCCATGTACCTCATCGAGGGCGATGTCACGGACTCGGCCTACACCAGCATCCCACGCAGCATCTACTGGACCATCGTCACACTCACCACCGTCGGCTACGGCGACATCACACCCCAGACCGTCCCAGGCCAGGTCCTCGCATCGATGGTCATGATCCTGGGCTACGGCATGATCGCCGTGCCCACCGGCATCGTCAGCGTCGAGATGGCCAAGGCGACCGGCGCTCCCATCAGCACCCAGGCCTGCCCCGCCTGCAGCCTCGATGGGCACGCCCCGGACGCCAAGCACTGCAAGTTCTGCGGCGAGAAGCTCTGAAACCAGACCAGGGTGACGCCCAGGGCTCGATTCTCCCCACAGGATCCGCGCACAGACGCTCTGAGAATTATCGCACTTCAAGCAATCTGAGCCTCACCCGTTCGTTACAATGGCAACGTGCGACGCCGAGCACCGGCGTCGAGGGGAGCCATACGGTCGCCCACGCGGGGCACCAAGTACCAACAAGGGGATGTCGATGCGACGAGTATCACTACGCGCTGGGATAGCGATCCTGTCAACGATGGTGGCCATCTGTGCCATGCCCGCCGCCGCCGCGGCTCTCCCCGCAGATGCCACGCTCGCCGGTCCCGAACGCCACGGAGTAATCATTGGCGGGCGTGTCGTCGATGAGCACCGCCATCCCGTCGCCAACGCCAGCGTTCGCCTGTTCACCGAGGACGGAGAACTCCTCCGGCGGACCCACAGTGGCGATCGTGGGTACTTCCACTTCCGGCGAGTTCGCCCCGGCGTCTACATCATCCGCGCCTCCCATGATCGGGTCGGGCACGGACGGGTCCGCTTCGACACCGAAGGCGATCGCCATCGCGTCGTCATCGTCCTGCGATAACCGCACACCATCCAGAACCCACCGCGCGGGCCGATCGAGAGATCGGCCCGTTTTTCTTTCGCCGGTTGCGACCCCAAGAATCCGAAAACCATGTGGCACGCGCGCCGATCGGCGGGCATCTTCTGGCCATGGAGGTCCGCCCATGATTCGCGCGATCACTGCCCTCGTCACCCTGACCCTTTCCGCCCCGGCCCTCGCTCGCTACACCAACAACATCATGATCACCGGCTACTGGCCCAACACCAACGAGATGATCCGACACTTCTCCACCAACCCCGACCAGAACCCCGCCGGCTGGCAGGGCGAAAACTGGATGGGCCTGGGCTACGACGTCTACGCCTTCTTCCCCGAGTTCCCCGGCGGCGTCGGCGTCAACCCAAGGGGCGAAGGCGACTTCGAGGTCGACTACCAGGACACCTCGCAGGACTGGTGGCGCATCTCCGGCGAGATCGACCCCGTCGCGCTCATGACCTTCAGCCGCGGCTTCCCCGGCAAGCTCTGGGAGGTCGAATCACAGCAACGCAACCTTGAGACCTGGGTCAACGACTACGACGCGCCCTTCCAGCCCACGCCCAGCCCGCCGGACGCCTCGGTCCCCCCGGGGCACATCAGAGGCAGCACCCTCCCCATGCAGAACATCGTCGACCGCGTCAACGCCGATGTCCCCGAGCTCGACGCCTTCATCGACGAGAACGGCTTCGGCGGCGGCTTCCTCTCAGAGTTCATCGCCTACCACGGCGTCTGGTACCAGGACCTCCATTCCGACCCCAGCGACGACGCCTGGAGCGTCGCCGCCGGTCACGTCCACGTCGGCATCGACGTCACCATCGACGAGGGCCGCCGAGCCACCGAGGCCTCGCTGTTCGAACTCATCGACCACGTCAACACCATCGTGCCCGCGCCGGGAACGGTGGGGGTGTTGGGTATTGGCGCGCTCGCCTTGGTCCGCAGACGCCGAAAGTCGCTATAGCCCCGTGCCACCGACCCTAGCTTCGCCTCAAGCCGGCTCGCCCTCGAACGGACTGTACTGCCCCGGCACAGGCACCGGATAACGCCCGTCCGCCCCAGGCATCGTCGGCGGCACCGAATCCATCGTGAACTCGTCGATACCCGGCGCAAGGTTCCGCCCCCGAGCAAGCAGCTCGTCCCACCGGATGATCTGGCCGCTATAGCACGCCTCGCGCCCCAAAATCGCCGTAAACGTCGAGTGCGCACCATACTCGCCCTCGTTGTAGATATCACCCCGCACCAGCGCCCCGATCAGGTCCCGCTGCTCCTGCTGGTGCCCACCCGGGCTATCGCCCTCAAACCGCCACGCATTGGGACCCGTGATCGATCCAGCCGGGTTCGCGGTGCCCTTCGAGCCGTGGACCGCCTCGCCCACGTGTGTCCACCCACCGTTCAGATGCCGCCCCTGGCTCATCATCTTCGTGCCATCGCCAAACGTGTACTCACAGAACGTGTGATCGAAGATCTGCGATTTCGTCCGATCGCCGCCCACACGCATCTCACCCCCGCCCATGCCATTGCACTCGACCGGGTACGAGCCCTTGACCCAGCAGCCCACATCGAGATTGTGGATGTGCTGCTCAACGATCTGATCGCCGCAGATCCAATTAAAATGATACCAGTTGTCGCACTGAAAGCCCATCTCAGTCTGCCCGGGCTGGCGATCGCGATACCAGATACCGCCGCCATTCCAGTAGACGCGCGACAGGATCACATCGCCAATCGCTCCGTCGTGAATCCGCCGAACCGTCTCCATGTACTTCGGCTCGTGACGCCGTTGCAGGCCGACCGCGACCATCAGCTTCTGGCGTTTCGATTCCTCGACCGCGGCGAGCACCCGCCGAATGCCCGGCGCATCGGTCGCCACCGGCTTCTCCATAAACAAGTGCTTGCCCTGCCGCACGGCGTACTCGAACTGCTGCGGCTTGAACCCCGGCGGCGTCGCAATGACCACCAGGTCGCAATCCGAATCGATCGCCTGCTTGTACCCATCCAGCCCCGTAAAGATCCGATCCTCCGGCACATCGACCATTCCCGCGGCGTGGTTCGTCAGGTTCGTGAGCGCCGCATCGGCCTTGCCACGAAACGCGTCCGCCGCGGCGACCAGCTTCGTACTCCCCGCCGTATTGAAGATCTGAGCGACGGCCCCGGTCCCCCGCCCGCCGCAACCGACCAGCGCAACGCGAACCTCATCGCTCCCCCCCGCATGCGCGAACCGCCCGAGCGAACTGGCCAAGCTTGTCCCAGCCAGGCCTGCCCCAGCCAGACTCGTCCCGACCACGGCGGTCGAAGAGGCCGCAAGAAACTCCCTGCGCGTAGTCTGGGTCATTGCCATCTCCCCCATAGGTGTTTACCCGAACAATCGCCAACCATCGGCGTGCCCCCAGTGTATCGCACTTCACCTCTCCCCCCCCTCTCTCGCTCTCTCGCTCCCCCTCCCCACTCATTCGCTATTCGCTCATTCGCTGCCCCTCCCCCCTCTCTCGCTCGCCCCGCTCCTCCGGTTTTTCGTTCTTCGCTCTTCGCTTTCCCCAACCGCCACCGACCCCGCCCAACGCCCAATCCCCTACGCTGTGCCTTCGGCCGAATACTTGCACCCCACGGGATTAGCGCCTGCCAGCCGGCCATCATGGACCAGAGAGGACCATCCCGAGCGGCGCGCTGTGGCATGCGAAGACGGCTTCGCTTTTCGGTCACTGACGGCGCATTCCCCGAATCGTGCTTCGCCACCACTCGTCGTAGGACGAGAGGAGCATCGCTGGCATGCAGATTGCCTAAGGGTTCCTGACAACATCAGGAGCCACCCATGCATGACCTTGACCGCATCCAGGCTGAGTTTGCCGACAGCAGGTTGGACGACGACGGGTTCGATGAGGGCGCGTCGGAGGATAGTGATGTCGTGGATGAGTTCGATGATGATGACTTCGCCGACGAACTCGACGAAGACGACGATGACCAGTTCGATGAACTCGATGACGACGATCTCGACGACGACGAGGATGACTGGGACGGCGACGCGGGCATCGCCAGCGACGACAACTCGCCGCTTGATGAGGACGAGGAGATCGAGCTTGCGTCGGAACTGCTCGCCGCGAACAACGAAGAAGACCTGGAGCGCGCGATCCGTCGGATCGTGCGTCCCCGCCCGCATCGCCGACGCAGGCGGCGCCCACCCCTGCGCCGGAGTGTCTCCATCAATCCCGAGGAAGAGCTGTTCGTCCGGCGCCGCAGGAATCGCAAGAAGAAGCGTCGTCGCGGGTTCCTGGGCAAGGCACTGAGGGGGATCGCCAAGAAGGCGCTCCCGATCATCGGAGGCGCGGTCGGATCGCTGGTCGCGCCCGGCCTTGGGACGGCGGCCGGTGCAGCGCTCGCGAAGGGCGCCGGCAAGGCCTTCGGGCTCGAACTCGAAGGGCTGAGCCCCGAAGACCAAGAGATGGCGGTCGCCCGCCAAATTGTACGACTCGGCGCCGAGGCCGGCGAGGAGGTCGATCAGGTCGATCCCGCCGTGGACGATGAGACCGCGGCCAAGGTTGGGATGATCCGGGCGGCGGGTAAGCACGCACCGGGCGTGATGCCCAGGCCGGATACCGCCGCTGATGGTGGCGCGCAGAATCCGATGCCGCCCCGGCGCGGCGTGGGGCGCCGAGGCGGCCCGGGCGCAGGGGCGCAGTCGGGGCGATGGGTGCGTCGTGACGGTCGCATCGTGCTACTCGGGCTGTAAGGCGGGAGCAACACGTGCCGACCACTCCAGTAGTCAGATCGCACTTGCTTCGAGAAGCTCAGGCTCTCCGTGAGCGCATCGGATCCGTCATGCCATTTGACCTGCACATGACCACACTCCCCGCGGCGAGCGTCTCCGGCGCGGCCCGGAGGCTGATCGACGACTTCGTCGAGCGCGGACGCTCAGATACCGACCAGCGTATCGCGGCGTACGTCTCTTGGCTCGTGGGCGGCGCTGGCGACGCGACCGATGAGATCGCGCAGCGCCGGCTGACCACGATCCGGATGCACGCGGGTTCGATGCTCTCTCGTTTCGACCTATACGCCGACGTGATGACCCAGCGGAGCGAGCACCGGGTCGGCATCTGGCTGGCCGGGCTGGAGGCGGCGGCTGAGGAGGCGCTGCAAGTGGACCGTATCGAAGCGCCGCCGGTCGTCTGCTATCTCGATCGTGGCGCCGGGGCCGCGATCCGGCGGGCTCGGACGCGTCTGCCCGGGGGCGAGATGAATCCCGTCGCGCTCGTGCGGATACCGCGCGAGCGCATGATCGGCAGCGGTGTCGCGTCGTCGCTGGTGCACGAGGTCGGCCACCAAGGGATGGCGCTCCTCGACACGGTCAACTCGATACGCCCGGTGCTCAGTGGATTGGAAACGCAGGATTCAGGTCCTTGGTCGCTCTGGGGGACTTGGATCAACGAGATCCTGGCGGACTTCTGGTCGGTCGCACGGGTAGGGCCGTCGGCTGTGCTCGGGATGATGTCGGTGGTGAGTGTGCCGCGGGCGTTCGTGTTTCGCATCGCAACGGATGATCCTCACCCGTTCCCATACGCCCGAGTGCGCCTTGCGTGCGTGATGGCGCAAGAACTCTACCCGCACCGCCAGTGGGCGCATCTGGATTCGATATGGCGGCGCCTGTATCCACTGGCCGGCCTCGACGCCCGGGCCGTCGCGACCATACGCGATCTCGAGCGCACGATGCCCGCGCTCGCGCGCCTGATCGCGGAGCATCGACCCCGCCGGCTCGCCGGCAAGTCGCTTCGCGAAGCGCTGGTCTGCAGGTGTAGGGCGCCGGCGAAGCTGCTGCGGACGGTCACAGAGTGGGCCGACGATGACAAGGCCGCCCTCACAGCAAAGCCGTGCCGTGCGCTCGCAGTGCTCGGGCAGGCAAAGCTCTGCAACCGGTTGACGGCGGCGGCCGAGACGCGCCTGTTGGAGCGTCTGTTGACTCACTGGGCACTCACCCGCTCTCGACGGAACACCGAAGTATGCGCGCGCCCTGCCGCGTAGATCGTTGAAGGAGTCTCTTTCATGACCAGCGTGACAACATTTGGGCAGTCCCTCCCTGAAACCACGGAAGATCAGGGCATGTGGGTCGCCATCCGAAATCGAACGACCGCAATTCAGTTCGACCGATACGCGGCGTTCATTAAGGCGGTGTTCTGCGACGACTGGGACCCGGAGTCTCCCCCGACCACGTGCAACCGCGTGGTCGGCGCTGCCAAGGGTCGCGACGAGCTCGAAAACATCGGGTACGGCACCAAAGCCTATGACACCCTGAAGGCGGCGACCGAGCTCTTTTTGCTGCTCAACACGGGGGTCTACATCCACGAGGGCAAGTCGGACGGGCAACAGACGACGCCGGCGTGCGACACCGGCCCGAACGCCAAGGCCTGTCGGAACGCCGCGAACCTCGGCTCAGAGGATGATCCACTCCTCTCAGAGGTCGATGGTTACGAGTCGTCCGAAAAGTCGCGCCTCCCAAACAGGCCGGCGGAAGGGAGCAACGAAAAGACGCTCACGATTGAGGCTCTCAAGGAGCTTGTGACGAACTACTTGGATGGCTCTTCGGCGATCCTCCCCTATCTCAGCCGGATCGCCGCGACGCTGGATTACGACCCGAACTCTCAATCGGCTGCATTATGCACGGGGCTGCTGTCTCATCGTGTCAAGTGCCCGCTGATGATCGAGCTGATCTGGAACTACTGGCACGAGGCCGGAGGCCAGGTCCAGACGATGAAGGCAATCACGCGTCGATTCCAGAATCGGCGCACGTGCGACGAGCGTGATCCGCTCGCCGATCTGGACATCGACCCGCTCCGCCCGATGGGGAACGTGCTGTGGGGCCACATCCAGGATGAGTACAACCAGCTCAGCGTCGCCCGCCGCGTGTACGAATACGACCACCACTACGGCGTGAGCCTCAAGGGCAAGGCGATCCCACGGATGTGCACGGCCGACAGTCGGTCGAAGTTCCTCGCGGGATTCCATAATCTGCTGCAGCTCGCGCTTATATACTACAAGGCTGCGGAGAACGCGTACAAGATCCCCGACGGGTTCCGCCTGCTGAACGGCCTGAAGGAGGTTCACCTCCTGCTGGCCGAAGGTGCCGGCAATCAGTTCGGTGACCTGCCGTGGAAATCACGAGTCGAGATGCTCATGGAGCAGTGGATCCTGGCGCGCGAGGAGATGCGAGAGTTCCTGCGCGGACGGATCATGGTGCCGTATCCCGCCGAGTTCATGGGGCGGATAGACGTCATGCGCCGGCTCCAGGGATGGGGCGATACATCGTTCCGCCACTTCTACGAACTGGCGATCTTCGGCGAGCGGCTGCTGCTGTCGGTCCGCTACGGTGACTGGAGTGTCGAGACGAGCGAGCACACGGCCAAGAACTGGGCAAACTACTGGCGAGAGGAAGTCCAGGGATACGTGCACGCGTACCGCGTGGTGACGGGGGTGGACATCTCCGACACGAGTGCGGAGCCAACTGCCACGAGGCGTTTGGCGATGCCGCCGCAGGACCTCATCACAGCATGAGCAGCACATTCTCCGGGACGCACAGACGCCCCGATCACGAAAGAGGAGATATCGCATGGCATGCACATGTCAACAATGCGCGACTGGCCCGCACTCGGGCAGCTCGAGCGGATCGCACACCGATCCCTCCGGCGAAGAGCACTTCTTGTGGTTTGGCTCGGACGACGACGACAACACCACGGTCTCTTCACCCAAGGACGCACTCGCACTCTGTGATGATTCGCGCAAGCGGAGGGTGTTCTTCAAGCGACTCCTCAAGTCGCGGTCCAAGACTCTCCACGGCTTTGCGTTCAAGGTTCTCAAGCAGATCGTGACCGCGACAATCAAGACCCTGTCATATGAGAAAAAACTCGCCTACCTGATCGGAGCCAGCTACGGAGTTGTTGCTCGAGCAACAGGTGCACCGAGTAATCCGTCCAAGTATCCAAGGTCCAGGCGTGGGTCGGCCCAGAGCCAGAAGTACTGGAAGCTCGGTTTCTCGGATGCCTATCGCAACGCCAAGAGCACCCGCAGGTCCGTCAACATTGGGTCCATGAGCCCAGAGGAGGCCGTAAACACGGTGTTCGCCCTCTTCTGCGTCGACGAGTTCTGTGACGACGGCGGAGTCGCGTGGAGCAATGCGACAATCCTCGCGGGGACCCTGACGTGGCCAAACCTGCGGACCAGTTCGGAACTCGACTCGGGACTCGACGCTGTTGACTGGGACAACGAGTTCAGCCTTTCAGGAGTGCCGGACGAGGTGGCCCGACTGCTGAAAAAGGGAAGCGAACAGGCTGCTGTCGAGGCCGCGGTCAAATCCGGCGATCAAGACGAAAATGGTCTGACCGACTTGGTGTTCTTCTCCCGTCACCCAGAACGAAACGGACGCTCTCTCAGCCAATCTGAACCCGACTTCTCGCAACTCAGCAGCGAGTGGTTACAGATTCGTAACCAACTCGTGCGGCCCTCGCTGTTAGCCAGCACCGCGGAGGACATCGTTCGTGTGCGTGGATTCCAAGTGCACAAATCGATTGCCGAGGACGTCCGGAAAATGTTCGATGACGCGAAGAAGGACGGCGTGCACTTGGCTGGTGGCGGCTATCGAACGTCCGCGAGCCAAATCGCGTTGCGCCGAAAGAACTGTGCCGCCATCAAGGGTCAACCGACTCGCTACGACATCTATGAGAGGCCCTCCTCGCAGTGCAAGCCGCCGACAGCCCCCCCGGGGCGGTCAAATCACGAAAAAGGCCTGGCAATTGACTTTGACTTCGGGAAGGACCGTTCGAGTCCCGGATTCAAGTGGCTCTCAGCCAACGCCCACCGATACGGATTGGAGAACTTCAAGAAAGAAGCTTGGCATTGGTCAGTGGATGGAAGGTAGTTGCGCCTGGTCATCCTAGTCCGCGTGCGACTTGCGCATCTGCACCGCCCGCTCACTGATCCCCAGCAACGCGGCGGCCTTTCGAGAGCTGCCGTTGGACCGATCGAGGGCCAGCCGCAGCGCGGTCTCCTCCGCTTCCCGGCCAATCTCCTTCATGCCCCGTCCCTCGCTGAGGGCGCGACGGATCGCAGTCTCGAACGCGTCATCGCGCCATACGCCTTCCAGCGCGTTTGGCCGATCCTCTGGCGCTATGTCACCAACTGTCACGTGCCCGCCCCCTGCGTAGCGCACCATCGTGCGAAGCATCAACTGGCGAAGGTCCCGCAGGTTCCCCGGGTACTCCCGTGCGATGAGGAACTGCTCGACTGCGGTGTCGAACTCAGGGCTCTCGCCCCCCTCGCAGGTCGCGCTGGCAAAGTGCCGTGCGAGAGGCAGGATGTCCTCCAGTCGCTCGCGGAGCGGCGGGAGGTGGACGTGCCACGCCATGGCCCGGTGATAGAGATCGAGCCTGAATCGGCCCGCCTCGACGTCCGCCGCGAGGTCGTGATTGGTTGCGCAGATCAATCGGAATCGAGCACGCTTCCACTGGGTCGCGCCGACGGGCTTATACACGCCGTCCTCGAGCGCCCGAAGGAGCTGGGCTTGGACCGGCAGCGGAAGGTCGCCGAACTCGTCGAGAAAGAGCGTGCCTCCGTTGGCAAGCGACAGTGCGCCCTGACGCTCGGCCACCGCGCCGGTATAGGCACCGCGCACATGCCCAAAGAGCTCGCTGCCGGCCAACTCGGCGGAGACTGTGCCGCAGTCCAGCAGCACGAACGGGCCCTTCTTCTCTCGGGCATCAAGATTGTGAATCAACTGCGCCGCAAGTTCTTTCCCAGTGCCGCTCTCACCCGTGATCAGAACACTCGATTGACTGAAATGAGCAACCTCGATCAGTTGTTGAAGGCAAGCGTACCAAGCGCTGCTGGTTCCAATGAGCTGATTGCACACAGCCGGCTGAGCAGCAAGCGCATTGATCTGCGCGATGCGATCTGCCCGAAGCGCGAGCGATTGAGCCGCCGCGAGCATGTCAGTCCCATCGATGACATCACACGCGCCACGTGCCAGGAGCTGCCACGATTCATCTGGCCGAACAGGTGACACGCACACGACAGCTTCGGGCGGTGGGCCGGCTCGCAGATGGTGCATGGCGAGTGCAGACTCGGGAACGACCAGTGCGCTCAGCGCACATGTAGAAGTAGACAACCGGGTTGCGGACTTGCCCAAGCTGCAGAGAACACGGACGAGTTCATCACTCGCTTCTTCACAGTTCGCCGATCGAATCGAGATACCGGCCATGGAAGCTACTACCTGGCCGTCCGTGGCGAGTCGTCCTTTGTCGTCGGTAGGCAGTATACAGAGAAGGGCACAGTTGTGAAGTAGTCTTGCTAGGTCTTGTTTGACGGACCGGTGGAACGGGCGTCCCGCTCGTTCGAATCAAGCGTCACACCGATATCGCGCGGGCGGGACGCCCGTCCTACCGGGGCGGGGTGATCCGTCAAACAGGACCTAGTCACAGAGAGCTACTAGGGCCGGAGTCTAATGTTGGTAACACATCGTAAACAGGTACCGTAAAGACACCTATCTGCGACTAAACTGATCTCTTGAAGGAGTCTGCCAGCGTCCTGCTGGCCCGTCCTATCCAAAGACTCAGCTCAGGCCGCAACTCGGTGATACGACCGCTGTAAGTCGCCAAATCGATCGACCCATCGGATGGCACCCGATGTTTCGGTCCTGGCAGATCGATCAGCCCGTTCCCAAGACCTTGATGAGGCCTGTCTAGGTGATTGTGATCGGCGTACTGATCGATAAGCCGTCCAAGATGGAACTCCTCCATGCCGATGAACCGACGCAACCCATCAAGCGCATTATTCTCGCACGACAGTCGTCCATCATGCGCCATTTCGTGACCCTACCCAACTTCCCCCTTCCTGCCGAGCGCTTCTTCAAATACACTACCCTGTATGAGAGAAATCAGACAAGACCAACAACTGCAGCCACAAACCAAGCCCCGCATCCTCCCCGAAGCCACAGATGAACAAGCACTCCTCCGAGAGTTCCTGATCGGCGACACCGATCTCATACTCCTCGCAGACAACCACCTCCTGCACATCCGCCAACTCATCGCATGGGTCGACTCAGAGCCCGTCCAGAAAATCTTGGCGGACATGGAGCGCATCGCCGAGATCAGAACAAACGCAATCCTCGCCCAAGCCAAATCAGCCGCGGCGACCCGCCTCGCACAAGCCGCAACCCAAGACCCCGACCGCATCCCAAAGGCGCAGATCGCGGCCCACGAATCCGCCCGCAAAGCCGCCGCCCAACTCCTCCGCTCCAAAGGAGGCCCTCGCGCAAGCTTGGGCTCCATCCGCCCCAACAGAGGCCCCGGCGCAAGCCCGGGCTCTCCCCCCTCAATCGCTCATTCCCTCAATCGCTCATTCGCTGATTCGCTCAACCCCTCTCCCCCTCTCTCGCTCTCTCGCTCTCTCGTCCCTCGCCCATTGCCCATTGCCCATTGCCCTCCCCCCCTCCCCCCCTCCGTCCCTTCGTGCCTCTGTGCCTTCGTCCCTTTCCCCCTCCCCCCTCCCCCCTCCGCCACTATCCTCCC